>CAZOIC010000001.1:0-74769 GCA_964579945.1 uncultured Syntrophomonas sp.
CCGCAGGAGATGTTTTGATTAATGTCAAGTATTCCTCCTTGAATTACAAGGATGCGCTCTCTGCTACTGGTAATCGGGGGGTAACTAAAAAATATCCTCATACTCCAGGAATAGATGCTGCCGGGATTGTAGCTCAAAGTTCGGTGGCTGAGTTTGCAGCTGGAGATGAAGTTTTTGTAACTGGTTTTGATTTGGGAATGAACACCTCAGGAGGGTACCAGGAATACATACGGGTGCCTGCTGCCTGGGTGATTAAAAGACTACCTAATTTGAACCTGAAGGAAACTATGGTTTATGGTACCGCCGGGCTTACGGCACTGCTGTCGGTAGCCAGTCTGGTAGATGCCGGGGTAAAAGCTGGGGATGGTGAAGTCCTGGTCACCGGAACTACAGGTGGGGTAGGAAGTTTTGCTGCCCGCACCTTGGTACAGCTGGGTTATGAAGTGGTAGGGGTACAGCGCCGACCGGAAGAGGAACCCTTTTTAAATAGCCTGGGTTTAAAACGTATCGTTCCGGTAGAAGAGGTTGACGACCAGTCCGGAAGACCCCTGGGCAAAGGACTCTGGGCCGGGGTTATCGATACAGTTGGGGGTAATATCCTGTATACCGCCATTAAGAATACACGCTATGGGGGTAGTATAACCTGTTGTGGAAATGCTGCTTCCAACAGTTTACCTGCGACCGTCTTGCCCTTTATTTTGCGGGGGGTTACCCTGTACGGGATAGACTCGGTAGAATGCCCTATGGATTATCGTTTACGGGTTTGGAATAAGATTGCCGGTGGGTGGAAACTGGACGATGTGGAAGCACTGGCTGAGGAATGTTCCCTGGAGGAATTGAATGAAAAAATCGATATGATTCTACAGGGGCAGATACAGGGACGGGTAGTAGTTAACTTATCCCGGTAGTTTGTATTAAGAGAACAATATCAGGGACGGTAGGGCCAGACGTTAGTGGTTAATTGTCGTCTGGCTCCCAAGTCCTTAACCCCTCAATTTTCATCCATGGTTTGCGTATGCCCCGGCACTCAGCAGTAACTAATTACTATTAACCTAACTGAAGATGGAACTGAGTGTCGGGGTATCTCCTCTAGCTATGTGGAATTAATGAGAAATAAAAACTGACCGTTATTTTTGAAAAGCCTGTAGTTTTTTGCTGATCTTATTTTTTGCCTCGGGGAAAGAAAGGATATTATGGGCAGGCCAATTGATCAGCACAATCTTATAATGCTGAAAATGTTGTGGTTTATTGCTATTATTACCTGCTTGCTTGACCTGGTACAGGGTAATCATTATACTTTGTTCCAGTATATAATTATGCTTACCATTCTGCTTCTGCCCACCTTATTGTTAATGGGAGATATATTCTTAATCCGGGGGAGCTATGTTCTGGTTACGGTTCTTATTCTATATTTCTCCCTGCGCCTTTTTTGGCAGCCTTCGCTTATTAATCTACTATTACTTTACTTGGCCATGTTTCTTACTGTTATTTACCGACAAACTGCTCTGATTCTGACGGCAGCTATAGCTGCAATCGTGGTTAGTATTATTGTCTTCCAACTGCATCCGGGTAGCCTGGTAGATGCGGTGGAAGGGATGCATCCAGTATGGTTTATAATTCCTGGTTTAATTCTTATTATTCTAATGCTGGTGCTTAATCGTTTTATCCTGGTTTTACACCGATCTACTAAAAAGGAGCAACAGCAGTGGGATAATATCCAAGCAGGGTTTGCCATACTAACCTGGTCTTATGAACTTAAGAGAGGACAGTTATTTATGTCCAAGGGCATAGAAGAGCTGACCGGGTTGCCGGCAGATTTATTCATAAAACAACCTGAAAGAATGCAAAAACTAGTCCATCCCTATGATTCGCTACGCCTAATTGAGGCTTACAAAGATTTGCTGGCAGGTAAAAAAAGGGTTATCGAGCATCGCTTGCTACTAACTGACGGCAGTATACGATGGGTTCAGCATCTGGCCCTACCCTTTCAGGATAAGACTGGAAATATAACAAGGTTAGATGGCTTAATTATAGATATGAGTAAACAAAAAGTGAGAGAAGAAAAAATACAACACATGGCTTTTTACGACCAATTAACGGGTTTACCTAACCGGATTATGTTTGAAAATTATTTTGCCCTTACTTTAGCCGGGCAGATACATCAAGAGCAGAAATTAGCGTTAATTTTTATTGACCTGGATCATTTTAAACAGGTAAATGATGAATTGGGGCATGATGTCGGTGATCTGCTTTTAAAAGAGGTGGGGATGAGAATTAAAGGGGTTATGCGGGAAAGTGACATGCTGGCACGTCTGGGAGGAGATGAATTTATTGCATTATTGTCTTCTGTTTCACATGAAACAATTACACTGATAGCTGAGCGTATAATTGATGCCTTCAGCCGTAATTTTGTGGTTAAGGGGCATGAATTACGTGTAGGCGCCAGTATAGGTATTAGTATGTATCCAAAAGACGGCAGGGATTTGGAGACCCTTATTAAAAGTGCTGATAAGGCCATGTATACAGCCAAAAAAAGGGGAAGGAACCAATATTGTTTTATTTAAATTGAAAGCTAGGAAAGGCTGGATATTGAAACTTCCATTTTATACTACTTAATTCGCGATCAGTAAGAAATTTAATTAAGGCAACAGGGAACCGCAGCTTATAGAACAGTTCTCCTGTTGCCTGATTTTTATTGCAGACCCGGATAAGATTCAGAACCGTTAACCTGGCGCTGGAAATTCATTAACATCTGTTCCGCCTGCTGTAAATCCAGCTGTTGCTGAGCTGATACACTAGGAACAGCATCTTGCCGGGCCTCTTGTATCTGCTGCATGGCTTCATCCAGTTTTTGCTGGGCATATTGGATTTCCTGGGGATTTAGACTGGCCTCAGCCTGCCTGATTGCTCTACTAGCTTGCTGAGCTGATAGAATAGCTTGCTGTACTGATTGCCGGGATTGTTCCAAACTTTTTTCCTGGCGGTTTGATGGTGCCAAAATGCTCACCTCCTATCTAATATAATTTTCTTCCATTACCTCTGCCATCCACCGAGGAGCCCAGGGCAAAGTTTCCTCGGATTCTTCATTTTTTGTATCTTTAATTATGGTAATCATAGTGGAATTAAACATGGCAAAAACCTGGTCGCCTTTTTGTAACTTCATATCGTTGACTGCAGCAGTGGTTATAGTTGCAGTTACTGCCTGGTCACCCACATCCATTATAACTTCACTCATAATAGGGCCAGTTTTAACCTCCATTACACTTGCTACCAATTTATTGGGAGCACTGATTCGCAAAATAAATCCCTCCTTTTTATCTATAGCTTGCACTTTAGCCAGCCAAATATAAGTGGAGGGAAAAAATTTTTATAATATGTAAAAAGTTCGGGGACAGTCCCCGGACTTATTGAAACAAGGCGGTAAGAATAAGGCTTAACTGCCGGGCGGTTTCTTCAAAGGTGAGGTTGTTTTCTAGAATAAAGGTAGGATTAAGTACGTTCTGAATGGCGGCAACAATTACCGTACTCAATATGCGGGGATCAATATTTTGCAAGCGAGTTGGATAGGTGGTAATAAGGTGGCTCAGTACCTTACGCAATTGTTTTATACGAAAAGCATCTATTTTGTCCCACAGCTGAGGATAATACAGGCGCAGGTCATTCAGGGTGGAGGGGTTAATTATAAACTGCGCTTGGGAAAAAAGATAATTAAGCAGGCTTTGAATAAAAACCGCCGGTGGCTTATTCTGGGCCAGCAAATCCTCCACCTGAGCTGCTGCTTCCGACATGAATTGATCCAGAGAGGCTTCGATGATACTCTCTTTGCTGTCAAAATAACGGTAAACCGTTCTTTTACTTACCCCGGCCCGTTGAGCCAGCTCATCCATGGTAAAACGCCGTAAACCCTGCTCCGCAGCCAGATCGCGGCAGGCTTTTATAATTCGCTCCCTGATATTCATTTTTATCCCTCCAACAAATGAAAATGTCTTAACATGCCCTTCCTGTACAGGAGCACGTAATCTGTAGGGGCGAACCCATGTGTTCGCCCGGAATAGGTAGCTTTATATGTAACGGGATTCACCCCCCCGGGGGTCAGTGGTCGGCCGGGCAGACACACGGGTTTGCCCCTACAAAAAATATAAAAAAATCCTCGTAAATCCTAATATAATCCGCTCCCTTAATGGTAGCGCGTTAGCGCTACATCAGTGTGCCCTATGGGTACGCGATCCGCTATTAGCTTACCGTTTTGCGGAACTTGAGCACGCTAATGCTAAGAACCACAACGGAAAATACTAGCAACGAGGCTACCTGTCCTATCAGGTAATTAAACCCAATACCCTTGAGCACAATACCGCGAATTATATCCAGGTAATAAGTGAGGGGAATCAAAAAACTGATGAAATAGATAATTTTGGGCATAGCGGCCCGGGGAAAAAGAAATCCTGATAACAGAATACTGGGCAGCATTACAAAAAAGGACATCTGAAAAGCCTGCATCTGAGTTTGAGCCAGATTAGAAATCATTAAGCCCAGACCCAGGGAGGCGGTTATAAAGAACAGGGTAAGAAGATAAAGCTGCAACAGGCTGCCGCGTATAGGAACCTGGAAGACCAGGACCGCCACCAGCAGGGCCACGGTTATCTGCAGGTAGCCCATCACAATGTAGGGCACTATTTTACCTATCATCAATTCCAGAGGTTTAACCGGGGTAACCATCAACTGCTCCAGGGTACCCTGTTCCCTTTCCCGTACTATGGCTACCGAGGTGATTATAACCATGGTCATAGTTACGATTATCCCCAGGATGGCCGGTACCATGTAATAAGCGGTGATACCGTCCGGGTTATACCAGGGCCGAACCCGAATATCATAAGGAGGCGAACTTAACCGGGTTTTCTGGAATAGCACCTGTTGCGATTTAAGCAGACCTATGGAGTTGGCGATAGCAATAGCCTGGTTAGCCACCATGCTGTCACTGGCGTCTACAATTACCTGTACTGCTGCTGGAGCACCTCGGTTTAGCTGACGGGCAAAATCAGGTGGAAAAATAATCCCTACCTGGGCTTGACCACTGTCAATGTAGCGGGTTACGTCTTCATAGCTGTCAGCACCATGGGTAATGTCAAAATAGCCGGAAGCGCTGAAGGCTTCCAGCATATCACGGCTGGAAGAGGATAAAGATTGGTCAAATACTACGGTAGGGATATGCTTTACCTCGGTTTGAATAGCGTAACCAAAGAGCAGTAATTGCACCAGCGGAATCATGAAAATCAGGGCCAGGGTAAGGCGGTCCCTTTTCATTTGTAAAAACTCTTTTTTGATTATGGATAGCGTTCTGCTCATGGTAGTTCCCGCCTTTCCTCCCTATCCTGTTGACGTAGCAGGTTAATGAAAACATCCTCCAGGTTAGGAGCCAGTCTGGTTGGTTTATAACCGGTAACTTTTTGTAAATCTTTTATACTATCGCTGTCGTTAAGTAGAAGGTGCAAAGAAAGCCCATGAAAACTGCATTCCTTTACAAAGGGGAGAGATTTTAGAGTCTCTACTTGCTTAAACGGGTCGGGTATATCCAGCTTTACCAGATAACCGTCCAGGTTTTTCTTAAGCTGGTCGGGACTATCCAAGGCCAGTAAGCGTCCCTGATGGAAAAAAGCTATTTTATCACAGCGTTCAGCCTCGTCCATAAAATGAGTAGAGACAATAACCGTTGCTCCCTTGGCGGCCAGTTCCTGGATAATATTAAAAAACTGTCGCCGGGCCGTAGGGCTTACGCCGCTGGTAGGTTCATCCAGGAATATCAGAGCCGGGCGGGCCATGATGGCACAACTCAGAGCCAGGCGCTGTTTAATACCCGGACTTAAGGAGGCAACCAGAGCATTTTCCTCACCCTCTATACCTGCCAGTACAATCATTTCTTCAATGCGTCTTTTCCTCTCCCGGACTGGAATACTATAAATGCCGGCATAAAAGTCCAAATTTTCTCTAACCTTCAAGTCATTATAGAGGCTAAACTTTTGGGACATATAACCGATCCGGGGCTTAATTTTTTCACTCTCCTGTTCCACATCAAATCCCAGCACCTCTGCTTTCCCCGAGCTGGGTTTAAGAATTCCGCAGAGCATACGTATGGCAGTTGATTTACCGGCTCCATTGGGGCCTAAAAAGCCGCATACTTCTCCACTGTTGATGGTAAGGTTAATCTTATCCACAGCGGTAAAGTCACCAAATTTTCTACTAAGATTAAAAGTCTTTACCGTATAAGCCATACTATGATGCTCCCTGTTTCTTAAATCCCTGTTTCCGTCAGATAAACAAAAAGGTCTTCCATGGAAGGTTCGACCTCCTCCAGCGAGAAGCTGTCAGTACCCTGTGGTTTAGCCAGTTGGATTATCAAGCTGCCGGTAGATTCGATATCCTCAACAATAAGGCGGTGCTTGTAGCCATAAAATGAACTGTAAAGTACCCCGGGAATGTTATCAAAAAGATAAGGGTCTTTAACTCCGGTTCTAACCTCTAACACCTGGTGTAATAATTTTTCTTTTAACCGACCGGGAGTATCTACGATCAGTAACTGCCCCTGGTTGATAAAAGCCAGTTGGTGACAGAGTTCGGCTTCATCCATATAAGGTGTAGACAGCAATACCGTCATACCTTCATGGTTAAGCTGGTAAAGGATCTTCCAGAATTCCTTGCGGGAATCCGGGTCTACCCCGTAAGTGGGCTCATCCAGAATTAGAATTGCCGGGCGGGTCAGCAGAGCACAGCTTAAAGACAGCTTTTGTTTCATACCCCCGGAAAGCTGGTGAGCAAGCCTCTTCTTAAAAGGGCCAAGTCCGGTTATGCCCAGGATTTCATGGGCTCTTTCTATAATAAGGTTACGGCTTAGTCCGTACAAAGAACCAAAGAAATTAATATTCTCCATCACCGTAAGATCGCCATAGAGGCTGAAACGCTGGGGCATGTACCCTAGTTGTCCCTTATCAAGTTTATTTGCTGCCCTCCCATCCAGTAATATCTGTCCGCCATCTGCTTCAAGCAGGTTACAGATTATCCGGAACAGAGTAGTCTTACCGGCACCATCAGGGCCAATCAATCCGAATATGCTCTGCCGTTTCACCTGCAGGCTTACCTGGTCCAGGACCACCTTGTCGGCAAAAGTTTTTGTGACCTCAATAACCTCAATCACCATATTCAACTCCCGGTAAAGACGACATCGGCGGGCATACCCGGTTTAAGTATACCGTTGTGGTTTTCTACTGCTACTTTAACCGCGAAAACAACGTTGGCCCGTTCTTTTTTAGTTTGAATAGTTTTAGGGGTAAACTCCCCCCGGGAGGCAATATATGTGACCTCACCATCGAAAAGCTGGGGGCTACCGCTTATGGTAACCTGTACCGCCTGGTTGAGCTTAACCCGGGGCAGGTCATCGGCAGGAATGTAAACCTTAATCCAGAGATGATTCAAGTCAACTACACTGAGCAATGATGCTCCAGCCGGGACATACTCGCCGTTCTCATAATTTTTACTGCTGACGGTACCATTAAGGGGAGAGATTATCTTAAGATCGTCCAGCATAGCCTCGGTAGTTTTCAAAATGGCTTTATTTCGCTCTACTTCCGCTGCGGCACCTGCAACTACCTGAGGACGATTACCTGATTCCAGTAACTGCAGGCGGGACTTTGCAACCTCTACCTGCTTTTCCCGGGTGGTCTTGTTTAATTGTGCTGCATCCAGCTTTTCCTGGGAAAGGGCTCCGGCATTAAATAATTGCTCTGCCCGCTTCAGGTCAACCAGCGCCTGTTCCAAATTGGCCTGAGCCAGACCAAGATTAGAAGTGGCTTCCTTAATTTCTTCGGCTCGAAATCCTGACACCAGGTCGTTATAGCGGGCTTGAGCTACCTGTACCCCGAGGGCGTCTCTTTCCCGCTGGGTTAACAGGTCACTGCGGGATAACTCTGCCAAGAGCTGGCCTTTTTCTACCTGCATACCCTCGCTTACTGCCAGATTTTGCAGAGTTCCATTTAAATGGGCACATACTTCCACGGTTGTGGCTTCAATAGTGCCACTGGCCTGTAGCAGTTTATCACTATCCTGATAATAGTAGAGGTAATAATAATATGATGCTGTTCCCAGCAGTATAAGTACCACAACGATACCAATAGCTTTTGTTCGATTCATAGCCAAGCACTCCTTTATAACCTCTGCAAGTAAACTAAATTTACTTTTACAGTTTACCTGGTATCGATTTCATAGTAGCACAGGCAGATATTATTGCCAATAATATTTTCAAAAAGAGCATAGGAAAACCCATAGGAAGAAATGTTAGTGGCTTGTACATTTATTTTTCTAATTTGACTGAGTAGAAGTTCGCTATAATAGTAAGTGTGAAACATTGGGGAGGAGTTGCAGGATAGTGCAGGTACATATACTGGCCAGTGGCAGTACTGGCAATGTAACCTTGTTTAAGTTCGGGAATACCCGAATTCTGGTTGATGCGGGGATAAGTACCCGTAGAATAGAAAATAAACTGGCCCTTTTGGGAGTAAAAGCAGGGGATTTGGATGGGGTTTTAATTACCCATGAGCATACTGATCATATTAAGGGACTGGATGTATTTATCCGCCGCTATCATTTACCGGTATTTGCCCGGGGGGAAACCTGGGAGGCCATACCCTGCCGGGATAAATTGCCGGCAGAATGCTGTAATATCATAGATAAAGAATTTTGTATCGGGAATGTGGGAATAGAGGCTTTCAGCATTCCTCATGATGCGGCAGAACCGGTAGGTTTTTCTTTTCATTATCGGCAAAAGAAATGGGTTATGGCTACTGATATGGGTATGATAACGGAAAATATACTAACAGCCCTCACCGGTGCTGATCTGGCTGTGCTGGAATCCAACCATGACCTGGAAATGTTAAAAAACGGGCCTTATCCCCATTTTCTCAAACAGCGGATTATGGGCAGGTATGGGCATCTCTCCAATCTTGATGCGGCCAGCATATTGGAACGTATTGCTCCCCAAAAGCAGATGCAGGTTTTTCTAGCCCATCTTAGCCAACAAAACAATAACCCCACCCTGGCCTATAATACCGTGAGCCAACTTTTGGCCCATAAAGGCTACCATCCGGGCGAGGACATTAAGCTGCATCTTACCCACCCGGATACTATTGTCAGTTATCGGGGTTAATTCGGGAATGAGCGGCAAACCGCATAAATCTTTTCGGTTCCGCGGGTTCACCCTTCGGGTACCACTGATGTTCCCCACCCTAAGAGGTATCACAATAGCATGACGGAACGGCACAGGGGCCGTTCCCTACATATTAATGCTAATTCGATACAGCTATTTTCAGAGGTAGTCGAGATTGGTAGGTATGGGGTTTAATTAAGGATGTGCTTACAGAAAAGGGCCAGCAGCTTTAGCTGTTGGCTTTTCCCAATCTTTCTTCGACTATATCCCAGTTAACAATGTTCCACCAGGCGGCAATGTATTCGGGTCGGCGGTTCTGGTATTTCAGATAATAGGCATGTTCCCACATATCAATTACCAGCAGGGGGATAACTCCCCATTGCGTTAAATTCTGGTGTTTTTCGGCCTGGAGGATTTCTAATTTCTTAAAAGAGGGATTATAGCATAGTAAGGCCCAGCCTGATCCTTCTACGGCAGCAGCTGCTGCGGTAAACATTTTTTTAAACTCATCGAAGCTGCCAAAGTCCTGTTCAATCTGGCTACTGGTTTTCGAACCCGGGGAGGTTTGACCTGCTGGAGTCAGATTTTCAAAAAAGAGGGTGTGCAGTATATGACCTGATCCATGAAAAGCTATTTCTTTAAGCCAGTGTTTGATCAGACCATAATCACTGCGGCTGCGGGCTTCAACCAACTGAGCTTCGGCCTTATTCAGACCATCAACATAGGATTGGTGATGTTTGCCATGATGGAGTCGCAAGGTCTCTTCGTCATAATAGGGTTCCAGAGCTTCATAGGGGTAAGCTAATGAAGGTAATTCATGCGCCATTAGTATCACCTCTTTACCGCCGGCATCTTTTTACAGATGGGGCTATTTTTACTATTATAGTATTTAGCCCTGCAGCTGGCAATGCTATTAGATCATGCCCTCTAATAATAGATGGCTACCAAAAATGTTTCACGTGAAACATTTTGTCTGACAATTATCTAGTGCCCTAATTTTATAAAAAACCTGCGTAAATCCTAATATAATCCGCGCCATCCGCGTGAATAAAAACTATTTTCATATTAATCATCATAGACCTTGAAGTAGGCCTTTTCTTCTTGCCAGCCATGGGATTCCAGGAATTGGGACGGTGGTTTTAAGACTGTTGCTTTACACTCTGCAGTAACGGTGCCGTCCGGCAGGCGCAATTCCCCAGCTACTCGGGCATATTTGGTACCGCCTTTTTCTATCCAGCCTACGGCTATAAGGGGCTGGTCGGTGGGAGTAGGGCGGCGATATTTTAGCTCCAGATGGGTAGTAAGCATTAGGGCATCATTATCTCCGTTAATTAACAGGGCTCTACCTGAGGTTTCATCCAGAATGGCAGCAATAATGCCCCCGTGAACCACCCCGGGATAACCGTTGAAATGGGCTGGTACCATCAGCTCTGACCATACCAGTTGCTTTTCTACATCATTATACCAGCTCATTTTCAAGCTAACCGTATTCTCCCGTCCACATACAAAACAACTGCGGGAGTTAGGCTGTTTACTGCTCTTATTAAACATATTGTCCTCCCCCTTAAAACTGCGCTAAAGAGCTTTCTTCTAGACCTTTTCTACTTCCGGATAGTCTACCCCAAAGGTTTCTACACTTACCTTTTTCATTTTTTGCTCCTGTTTGGGCTTATCGCTGAAACTTCTAGGAGTGTTAACTATAGCAGCAACAACCTCCATGCCTTCTATAACTTTACCGAAGGCGGCATATTCTCCATCCAGATGGGGAGCTTTGTCTACCATAATGAAAAATTGGGAGCCGGCTGAATCAGGTTGCGCCGTCCTGGCCATAGATAGTACTCCCGCTTCATGTTTGACCGGGTTAGGATGACCATTATTGCTAAACTCGCCCTTTATGCTATAGCCCGGCCCTCCGGCGCCCGTCCCCTTGGGACAACCGGCCTGGATAACGAATCTCGGTATTACCCGGTGGAATATCAGCCCATCATAGAAACCCTGCTTAATAAGGGAAACAAAGTTATTTACAGTGTTGGGGGCTACATCGGGATAGAGCTCAGCTTTAATAACATTTCCATTTTCCATTTCTATAGTCACTTCTGGATTCTTATTCATGGTACCGCCCTTTCTACATTTAATTATGGCTATTATAGCAGAAAACATGGTTTAATATACCTGGTAGTGACAGGGTGCTGTGGTGTCAAGGGTAATAAAATTTAATTCTGGTAGGAAAAAGGTTAAGAGTATAGAAAACAATGTAAAGGGCTCATGTTAAAGTAGAGATATTGCAATAGAAAAAGGAGCAGATATGGAGTCTAAACAAATTGTATTAACCGGTTTAGTGGCTACGGCCTTGATAACTGCCCTGGTTTTAAGTGGTTGGGTAGTGGATATGGTGGCAGCCTTCCTGGTACTGACAGCAGGGATATTGCTAACTTATTATATTGCCCTTAACCAGAAGAGAATTGAACAATACGACCGCTTAAGGGCAATAATTAAAGCTGGCAATGAGATCAGGGAGCAAGCTAATTTAAAGTCAGTGCTGGATCATTTGGCGATTCATGCCCGTTCACTGCTGGGAATTGAACATACCCTGCTATGGCTTCCGGGCGATAATATTACCTGGCCCGAGGATGAGAAGTACCGTGATTTACTGGAGGAAATTGAACCAGGGATCAGGCTAAATCCGGTAACTATCCAATTCACCAGATCTGAAGATAGTAATCTGTCCTGGCCGGAAGGCTTTAGCTGGCTGGCTGCTTATCCATTAGTATTGGAAGATGAGTTCGAGGGGATTTTACTCTTGTTAGATTCTCGTCCGGGAAAGCTGCAGGGACACTCTGGTGAAGTGCTTAATATTCTATGCCGCCAAAGTGTTGCTGCCGTAAATCGTTTGCTGGCAGAGCAAAAAAGGACAGAAGATGAGCAGATACTAATAAACTCTCTCCTGGCGGGAATTGAGGCCGGAGACCCCATTTTCAAGGGACATAGTGCCAGGGTTGATGCTATTACCAGTCTAATTGGCAGAAAGCTGGGTTTGGATAAAGAGGAGATGACAACTCTGCATTATGTAGCTCGGCTGCACGATATTGGTAAATATGCTGAGACTACGGTTGATAAAGAAAACGATGAACTTGCAGCTAGCGACCATGCTACTCTAGGTGCCGAACTCATCCCGGCGGTTGGTATTTTTGAACAGGTTCGAGAAGCGGTCAAATACCACCATGAACGTTATGATGGTAGTGGTTATCCTCTGGGCTTGAGCCAGACGGATATACCCTTTTTAGCTCGTATAATTGCTGTAGCTGACGTCTATGACGCCGTAACTCGGTTGTGCAGTGAAGAAGAAAGACTGGATCACCGGACCGCTCTGGGTGTTATTAAGAAAGCCACCGGTACTATTTTTGACCCATTAGTGGTAGTAGCCCTGGAGGAAGTAGCCGATGAGGTAGCAAATCTTAGGTTAATGTTTAAGGATTTGACCGGGGATACAAATTAAACGGAATGAATATAAAATGTTATACTTTAAGCAATAATATAGATATATCTTCCAGATAGTCGAGAACAGTGTGATACTGGATTATTGTTTAAATTGTGGATTACTCCTTTTTCCCATTTTAAGCTTAACCTTATACGGCATAAAGGTTTTTAACAGGATGAAGTAATAGGAGTGGTGCTATACTATGGTAGTAACTAATGTTAAACTGAAGCACCATATTGTCTAAGTAGCTCAATGGCCTGGGAACTTAAGCCTTGATCACATACCAGGGTAAGTATGATGGATGAAATACCCGGCGGGTCATAGTACGCTGATGACATTCCACTGGCAGCAGGGTCAGCAGCTAATAGAGGTCCATAAGCCAGGTTGGCTCCACTATTATTCATGGTTAAAGAAGAAAGATTAGTTTTGACACGCCGGTTTACTCTGGAAGAGGAATAAGGGGAAATGCGATCAACCCTAATTTCTTTATATCCGGCCTGTTTTAGCATATCTGCGGCCAACCGGGCATCGGTATCGTCGGAGAAATAGGCAAAAACCGCCTGCTCACCTGGTTGCAATTGCATTTATTATACCTCCCTGTAATAATAAATAATGGGGATTTATACGCCCCTAAGTTTTATCAGTTTTACCATTTTGGTGGAATAATATTATAGAAAATATTTTAGGAGGGCATTCATGAATCCGGTTCAGGAACTCCATAACTTTTTAAAAAAGGTAATAATCGATTCGCTGGAAACATGTCGGGAGCAAGGACTGCTAGATTATAAGCAGCTGCCTGACTTTGTCATAGAAGTTCCCCGGGAAAAAGGGCATGGTGATTTTGCCTGTAATATCGCCATGTTATTAGCCCGGGAGGCTCGTATGGCACCACGTAAAATCGCAGAAGCTATTGTAGCCCGGATAAATACGGAAAGCCATGAACGAATTGAGAAAATCGAAGTGGCGGGACCGGGTTTTATTAATATTTTTCTAAACAATAGTTGGTTATATGATATTCCAGTAATAGTTGCTAAAACGGGAGACCACTACGGATATAACCCGAGGTTAGGGCAGCGAGTACAGGTGGAGTTTGTAAGTGCAAACCCTACCGGTAATCTACATATGGGTAATGCCCGTGGGGGGGCCATTGGAGACACGCTGGCCAATATTCTTGACCGTGCCGGTTATGATGTACAGAGGGAGTTTTATATAAACGATGCTGGTAACCAAATTGAAATTTTTACCGATTCTTTGGAAACACGATATTTGCAGCTAAACGGTTATGATTTGCCTTTCCCTGAAAACGGTTATGCCGGGCAGGATGTAGTAGATACGGTCAAACGCATAATTAGCCGTTATGGCAAGCAACTGTTAGATATGGCACCCGAACAAAGACGTAAGACCCTGTTGGATTATGCCCTGGAAGAAAAAGTGGATTATATACACAAGACTTTAGAAAACTTCGGGGTCAACTATGATGTCTGGTTTAGTGAGAAGACCTTGCATGAAGCAGGTAAAATAGACCAGGTTGTGAATTATCTGCAAGAAAAGGGCTATGTATATGAAGAGGAAAATGCACTGTGGTTTAAATCCACTCTTTTCGGGGATGAAAAAGACGAAGTGATAATGAGAGCCAATGGTCTGCCTACCTATTTTGCCGCCGATATTGCTTACCACAAGGATAAATTTGAAAGGGGTTTTGACTGGGTAATAAATGTCTGGGGAGCAGATCATCATGGTCATGTGGCTCGAATGAAAGGCGCCATTGAGGCCCTGGGTTATGACCCTGATAAACTGGATATTCTTTTAATGCAACTGGTAAGGCTATACCGGGGAGGTAATATTGTGCGCATGTCTAAGCGTACCGGCACCACCGTTTCCCTGGATGAATTAATAGAAGAAGTTGGCTCTGATGCCGCCCGTTTCTTTTTCGTAATGCGCAGCCCGGATAGTCATCTGGATTTTGACCTGGAGTTGGCCAAGCAGCAAAACCAGGAAAACCCGGTATATTATGTTCAGTATGCCCATGCCCGCATATGCAGTATTTTCCGGCAAGCAGAAGCGGCTGGGATCAAGATGCCCGGGATAACAGAGATTGACCCTTCGCTGCTGCAGGAGGAAGAGGAACTGGGTCTGTTGAGAAAAGTTGCCGATTTTCCGGAAGAGATTACTGTTGCTGCTCGGGCTATGGCACCCCAGCGTATAGCCCGCTATGTATTGGATTTGGCTGGATTATTTCATAGCTTCTATAATCACCACCGGGTTTTACACCAGGATCAGGCATTGCAGAATGCCCGCCTGCTACTGATGTACATTACCCGCATAACCATTAAAAACTCACTTGATATTCTAGGAGTAAATTCACCAGAAAGAATGTAGGAGGGATATATTTTGGTACCAAGAAAGAAAAGCGAAGCGGACTGGGCAGTGGAAATACTGGCGGAAAAACAGGAAGCCATATACTATGGTGATTTAATAGAGACTATTGCTCAGCAGATGGGAAAAAAAACGGATCCTGCCAGCCTGACTTCAATTTATACCCGCTTAAATATGGACAATCGCCTGGTTTACCAGGGGGATGGCTACTGGTATTACGATGCCAGCAGGCTAAAAAGGGAGAGATAAAACGTGATAATAAAATGGCTGGGGCATGCATCTTTTTTACTGGAAAGCTCCGGAATTAAGTTATTAACCGATCCATTCGATGCTGAGATCGGCTACCAGCCTTGCTCGGAGAAAGTTGACATTGTAACCGTAAGCCATGAGCACTGGGATCATAATGCAGTTGATATCCTCGCCGGTAATCCCCGGGTGATTCGTGAAACCGGTTCCTTTGCTATTGATGGGATTAATATACTGGGAACTAGCACCTATCATGATAAGAAACAGGGACAGGAACGGGGTCATAATATCATATACAAAATCAGCAGCGAAGACCTGGATGTTCTTCACCTGGGCGATTTGGGACATGTTCTAACTGACCGGCAGCTTATGGAAGTAGGTAATGTCGATATCTTACTGGTACCGGTAGGAGGCAGGTATACTGTGGATGCAGAAGCTGCCTATGAGATAGTGGAACAATTGCAGCCGCAAATAATAATTCCCATGCATTTCTTAACTCCAGACGTAAGTATTAAGGAACTGGCTCCAGTGGAAGCATTTACTGCCAAATTTCCCCGGGTAATAAAAAAACCTTTCCTGGAAATCAGTAAAGAAGCGCTGACACCGGAAGCTCGGGTAATAGTTCTGGATTATCCCCACTAGTTGATTTTACCTACCAAAGGGGGTAAAATTCATAAGGGTTTTAATGTGGCAATAAGGTGCTGAGCAGAAGGTATGAATAGAGCAAAGTTCAGTGGTAACACATAATAGCAGGGTCAATTAAGAATTAATCGCGATCCCATGTACCATGTGTGGTTGCGCGTACTTAGCAAACATGACGGGTTTATTTAGAGAACATATGAGAAGGAGAGGGGCTAAGTTTTGACCAGGTATATATTCATAACCGGAGGGGTTGTTTCTTCATTGGGAAAAGGCATAACTGCTGCATCCCTGGGTCGTTTATTAAAAAGCCGGGGGTTGAAGGTATGCCTGCAGAAGTTCGATCCCTATATCAATGTAGACCCGGGTACTATGAGCCCATACCAACATGGAGAGGTATATGTGACCGAGGATGGTGCCGAGACTGATCTGGATGTAGGGCATTATGAGCGTTTTGTTGATGAGAAACTTAGCCGCTATGCCAACTGCACTACCGGAAGGATATACCAGACGGTACTGGATAAGGAAAGAAGAGGGGATTATCTAGGGCAGACGGTGCAGGTAATACCACATATAACTAATGAAATTAAAGACCGGGTAACCATGATCGAAAAGAAGGTTCATCCCGATGTAGTAATTACAGAAATTGGCGGAACAGTAGGCGATATAGAGTCCCTGCCTTTTCTGGAAGCTATTCGTCAATTAAAATTTGATTTGGGTAAGGACCGAGTCCTATACATTCATGTTACTCTAGTACCCTACATAAAAACAGCTGCTGAACTGAAAACTAAACCAACCCAGCATAGTGTAAAAGAACTACGTAGTATTGGTATACAGCCGGATATACTGGTTTGTCGTACTGAAAATGACCTTTCCGAAGACTTAAAGGCTAAATTAGCCCTATTCTGTGATGTGGATCGTGAAGCCGTAGTACAATTAAAAGATGCCGTTTCCATATATGAAGTTCCCTTGATGCTGGCCCAGGAGCGTTTGGACAAGGAAGTTATCCGGCGACTGGGACTGGAGTGCCGGGAGGCCGACCTGGCTGAATGGGAGGAATTGGTCAGCAGGGTGCATAACCTGGATAAACAGGTTACCGTTGGTCTGGTCGGTAAATATGTGGAACTGCCCGATGCCTATTTGAGTATTGTGGAATCACTGAAGCATGGGGGATTCCAATATAATTGTGAAATAAACATAAAATGGATATATGCCGAGCAGATTGAAAAGGAAGGCTGTGAACAGCTTTTAAGCAATGTAGATGCCATATTGGTACCGGGAGGCTTTGGAGACCGGGGGATAGAAGGGAAAATCGCCACGGCCAGGTATGCCAGGGAAAATGGTATTCCTTATCTGGGTATCTGCTTGGGTATGCAGTGTGCGGTAATAGAGGTTGCCCGCAATGTTTGTGGATTAAAAGGAGCTAATAGCCTGGAATTTGACCCTGACACGGAATATCCGGTGGTACATCTTATGCCCGGTCAGGAGCAGGTGGAACATAAAGGAGGAACCATGCGCCTGGGGGTTTATCCCTGTAAACTGGTAGAGGGAAGCATTGCTTATAAGACCTATGGGAGTAGTAATATAAGCGAAAGACACCGCCACCGTTATGAAATCAATAATGATTTTCGCCAGGTGCTAGAGAACAACGGCATGAAGATAAGCGGTCTATCTCCGGATGAAAGACTGATAGAAATAGTGGAAATAAGTGACCACCCCTGGTTTGTAGCCTGCCAGTTTCACCCAGAATTCGGTTCTCGTCCCAACCGCCCTCATCCTCTTTTCATCGGACTTATCAGCAAGGCCATTGAATATCGCAAGAAAAAATAGAAATAAAAAAATCCCCTGGCTTATCAAAGACCAGGGGATTTTAGTATTTTTAGAACGGAATACGGTTAGTTTTAGACCAGATCTTCATTTCTTTGGCCTCTTTAATCAGTTCATCACGGAAATCGGGATGAGCAATGCTAATGAGCTGTTCTGCTCTACCCCAGACAGACCGGCCTTTCATACTGACTGCCCCATATTCGGTTACCAGGTATTGAACGATGGTACGAGGTACGGTTACCGCAGCACCTGGAGTTAGCAGAGGACGAATACGGGACTGCAGATTACCTTCTTTATCCTTATAAGTTGAGGAGAAGGCCAGAAAAGCCCTGCCGCCTTTGGAATGGAAGGCACCAATAACGAAGTCCAATTGTCCACCAGTTCCCGAAATCTGCCGTAATCCCGAGGATTCTGAGCAAACCTGACTTAAAAGATCCACTTCCAGGATATTGTTAAGAGAAATCATGTTATCATGCCTGGCAATATTCGTGGGGTTGTTAGTATAGTTTACCGTACATGATGCACAAAGCGGGTTATCATCCAGGAAATCATAGGTTTCCTTGGTACCCAAGCAGAAGGAATAAGTACTCTTGTTAATATCATAAGCCTTATTGACATTAGTTATTTTACCCTTTTCATACATCTTGACATAGGCATCACAAAACATCTCACTCTGTACCCCCAAATCCTTAAGGTCAGAGTCAGCCAACATAGTTCCCAGCAAATTAGGCAAAGCTCCAATTCCCAACTGGATGCAGGCACCATTGGGGATGTGTTCCATTATATGAGCGGCAATTTTGGTTTCTTCCGGAGTGGGAGCAGCGGAAGGCGGAGTGGCAAAAATGGGAGTATTAGTTCCTTCAATGATATAGTCAATCTCACTGATATGAACATATTCATCATTGCCACCCAGACAGCGGGGCATATTTTCATTTACTTCAACTATGGCTACACGCTTGCTTCCCAGGGCTAGCCCCCGGTTGTGAGAATTCCCCAGACCGAAGTTAAAACAACCATGTTTATCCATAGGTGTTACTTGAGATACCCATACATTAGGCCACCAAAGTTCATAGTCACGGTTATAGGCCAGTGTAGTTGCTTCATGGTAGTTAAAGGGATTATGGCAGGCAAGCCCAAAGTCACCGGCTTTACGGTCGATAGCGGTGAAAAACCAGTTAAAATACTGGAAACTTTTTTGCTCAACGTCACCCTGAATAACCTGGGGCACTGGTAATACCGAACCGGTGCCACGAATAGATACATTCTGCAAGTCCGGTTCCCCTGCTCTCTTGGAGAGAGCTACATCAAAATCCACTGGCTTGGTAGCAAACATACCATAATCAATAATGTCGTTGGATTGAACAAGTCTGGCTGCTTCTTCAACGGTAATTAATTTACGTTTATACTCTTCTAAAAAAGTACTCAAGACATAAACCCCCCTTAAATTTTTATAATTCTACGACAACACTACCTGACATTACCCCTCCTACCCTAGGCATATTTTACATTCCTAGTATATATTAGAATATTCGCACAAAAATGCAGATATCCTCTTTAAAAATAAAGTCGAAATATTCTGAAATTATAAGGACGGCGATTTTTTGTTGCTCATTATTAACAGGATGGATACTCTCTATTAGGAAAAATTACTATTTTAGCCTTATCGGGTCTATTTTTTTACCACATTTGGGAAAACTAATAAATATCCGCTTGCAGCGATAGAGGAAAACAAAAAATTTAGAAACTTGGCAAGATTAGTACATCAAAGGAGAATTTATGTTTACTACCAGGATAATCGATATTAAAGAAAAAGATAGTTTTAATAAATTTGTTGCCTTTCACAGTAAGGGGCATTTTCTGCAATTATGGGAATGGGGTGAGGTTAAAAAACGTATGGGTTGGGAACCTCTGCCCCTGGTTTTGGAGCAGGATGGAGAAATACAGGCATCTCTACTCATACTAAAACGTAAACTGCCATTACCTATGTTAAAAAAGTGTATTTTTTATTCGCCCCGGGGACCGGTGATAGACACAGATAGCGAGGAATTATGTCAGGCTTTGTTTGCCGGGGCAAGTCGGGTAGCTAAGGAACATGGAGCTATATTTTTAAAGATTGACCCTGACGTGGAAGTCGTCAATGAACGATTTAAAAATATTTTGCAAAAATGTTCTTTTCGCCACAATGAGACCGGATTGGATTTTGAAGGAGTCCAGCCTAACTTTGTTTTCCGCCTGGCTATTACACCTTCCGAAATAACTTTACTTCAGAATATGCACTCAAAATGGCGATATAATATCCGGTTGGCCGAAAAAAAAGGGGTCAAGATTAGACCGGCGGAAGGCAAAAAAGATTTACGAGTTTTTTACAATATATTAGAAGAGACTGCTGTACGGGACAAGTTCCTTATCCGGGGCTATGAGTATTTTGAATGGATATGGGATTATATGGTGGAGGGGGGTTATGCCCAGGTTTTTTTAGCGGAGTACCAGGGACAGGTAATATCTGCTGCTTTAGCTATGGTACTGGGTGAAAAAGCCTGGTATCTATATGGTGCTTCTAGCAATGAATATCGTAATGTAATGCCTAATTATCTCATTCAGTGGGAAATGATTCGCTGGGCTCGCCAGCAGGGCTGTACTCTTTATGATTTTCGGGGGGTATCAGGAGACCTGGATGAAAGCAATCCTCTTTACGGGTTGTATCGCTTTAAAAAAGGATTTAATGGAGAGTTTACAGAGTTTGTGGGGGAATGGGACCAGGTTTATTCTTCGGTTTTTTACTGGCTTTGGAATAGAGTTTTACCACTCTATTTTAAGTTAGTCAGGTCATAAAGAATAACAGGAGGATAGGTAGTGCGAAAAATCCCCACAGACCGCTGGCTGGAGATAGATGTAGATGCTATTACCCATAATCTGGAGCAGGTAAAAGCAAGGTTGCCTGATAAGGTTCGGCTAATTGCGGTAGTCAAGGCCGAGGCCTATGGTCATGGAGCAGTTACAACCGCCCATATTCTCTACCAGAATGGGGTAGAATTTTTTGCAGTCAGTTTCCTGGATGAAGCCTTAGCCTTGCGTCGGGCAGGGATTCAGGTCCGTATCATGCTGTTGACTCCTCTGACAACTAAAGAGCAGGTAATCAAAGCTTTACAAAACCGTATAACGTTGACAATTACCTCTCTTCATGAATGCCGTCTGCTGGATTTGATTAGCCGTCGTATCAACGTCAAGGCTACTGTACACCTGAAAGTTGACACGGGATTAGGGCGCTTTGGTCTAAATCGGGAAGAGCTAATTGAAGTTTGTCAAACATTAAAAGCTAACCCCTGCATATATATAGAAGGCATATATACTCATATGGCAGAAGCTGCTTCCAGTAATCCTGTTTATACTAGAAAACAGTTTTCGCGTTTCATAAGCATGATTAATGAGCTTAAGGAGGCTGGATTTATAGTACCAATCTGCCATTGTGCCAACAGTGCAGTTTTTCTAAAATATCCGGAAATGCACTTAAATGCAGTAAGAATAGGAACTTTGATTTCTGGGGAACTACCGGCTGGTAAATTTGATAATAGATTAGATTTAATAGACCCTTATAAATATAAGAGTCGGGTCATATCTTTACGTACCCTGGATAAAGGAAGTTTCCTGGGATATAACCGTACTGCGCGCTTAAGTCAGCAGGCGCAGGTTGCGGTTATTCCGGTAGGGTATATCCATGGACTGGCTTTGCAGGTAGCTAATCGTCCGGCTGGTTGGTTGGATTTTTTAAAAGTTCTAGTTAAGTGTATACTGGCATATTCTAATTTATCCCGTTTTGCACTTAATGTTAAAATTAATGGTTGCAAGTACCCTATCCGGGGTAAAGTATTCATGCAGATGACCCTGGTAGAGATTCCGCTCCACTCTCAGGTGAAAATTGGTGATGAAGTGGAGGTTCCGGTACGAAAGACATTGGCCATAAGGAGCCTTAACCGGGTATATACGAAAAGTGCAAAACCATCTACAATAGGAGATGGGAAGAGGATTCTATATGGGCAGGAGGATAGTTAAATGAACAAAAAATTGACCGTAGGCCTTATAGTAGGCTTTTTAGTCTTAATGGGGGTTTTATCAGCGAGGGTGGTTAACAAACCTGATAATGCCGCTTCGCTGAGAGGAAGTTCGGTAGTAGGGGTAATTGAAATAAATGGAGTTCTTGGTGGTGAGGCTGCTTCCTTGTTGGCCACAAGTGCTGCCGATAGCAACAGGATAATGAAAGCTATTCGGACCGCAGCTAAAAGACCGGATATTAAAGCGGTAGTAATCAGAATTAACAGCCCCGGAGGTACGGCAGTAGCAGCTCAGGAAATTGGCATTGAGCTGGATAAATTACAAAAAACCGGAAAACCTGTAGTAACTTCCATGGGGGATGTTTGTGCATCGGGCGGGTATTGGATTGCCTGCAGCAGTGATTATATTGTAGCCAATGGCACTACTATTACGGGAAGTATTGGTGCCATTATGGAGACTTCTAACCTCCAGGGTCTCTACGATAAATTGGGTATAAGACAGGAAGTATTTAAAAGTGGAGAACATAAAGACATCGGTTCATCAGCTCGCGAAATTACACCTGAGGAAAGGGAGATTCTTCAGGCAGTAGTCAGTGATTCCTATGCTCAATTTTTAAAACAGGTTAAACAAGGTCGGAAAGGCAAAATTAATCCAGTGGAACTTGAAGATATAGCCGATGGCCGGGTTTTTACTGGAGAAACAGCACTCCAAATGGGACTGGTAGACAGTTTGGGGAACTATTATGATGCGGTCAAACAGGCGGAAGAAATGGCTGGAATCACTGAAGAAAGCCGAATAGAAGTCCTTAATACCGAGAAGTTTTGGGATAGTATATTATTAGGAACCAGGGCTGATCGCTTGTTTCCCACGCAAAATAGGTGGCAGCTTAAATATTAAACCAGGGGGGAGAGGAATATGTCTCTGATTGATACCATTTATGGTATGTTGTTTGACCCGGTTCCTACATTGCAGTATCTCGCTCGGGAAAAACCTTTGCTACCAGGTTTATTAATATATATGGCCGTTTTCATATTTAATGTGATTATTAATCGGGGCCTAACCACATTGGATAGTGAGATTGCCGGTTTTATTCCTGATGGCAACTTCATTTGGGTTTTTGCTATCCTGGGAGTAATATTATCTTTTTTTATACTGGCCTTAACAGCAGGATTACTCTCCCTATTAAGCGAAATATTTTACCGGCGGGGAAATGCCAGCGGGTTACTAGTATGTTTATGTTTTGCAGTTATTCCAGGAGTCTTAGGCCCCCCCCTGCAATATGGAGCTACTTTACTGGGAATCAGCTGGCTGGGTGTAATATTTTCCCTGCTTGCAGTAATTTGGATGCTCGTATTACAAGTTCTTTCCTTACGTGAGGCTCTGGAGCTGCAAACAGGCCAGGCTATATTATTATTTATAATGCCGGGTTTGTTATTTGTCTTCGTACTATTAGGCTTTGCTTTTATTATAATTAAAACTATTCCACCATTTCCTGGATAAAAAAGCAGGGTATTTTATGCAGGCGTAGAAATAAATGGTATAAGGTATCCAGGGGAGGTAAGAGCTATGAAGAAAATACTAATAGTAGATGACCAGAAAGGTGTCCGACGCCTGTTGGAGGAACTATTTAAAAAAGATGGCTGGGAAGTCCAGTTAGCAGCTGATGGAAAGGAGGCAATACAGAGGGCAGATGAGTTTTTACCCGATATAATACTTATGGATATGAAAATGCCTAATATGAATGGATTGGAAGCATCGCGGATTATATTAAATAATTTTAGCGATTTGGATATTATTATGATGACCGCTTATGGGGAAATGGATGTAGTTAAGGAAGCCCTGGATGTCGGGGTTAAAAGATGTATAACCAAACCATTTGATATAATTAATTTGCGGGATACAGTCAATCAAATGGCGGCCGAGAAAGTATTCTAGTAATTTTAAATGGTGATTATTATTTTTGTAGTGGAACCAGTTTCTATATTTAAATTAGAGGTGATATAAATGGCACTGGTTACAGTAAATGAACTTCTACTAAAGGCTGAGAAGGAAGGATATGCGGTAGGCGCTTTTAACGCCAATAATATGGAAATAGTACAAGCTATTCTGGAGGCGGCAAAAAGGGAGAATGCTCCAGTTATTATGCAGGCTAGCCAGGGTGCTATAGCTTATGCGGGCCTGAATTTTATTACTGAAATGGTAAGGCTGGCGGCTGCATCTTCAACCGTTCCAGTAGCATTACACCTGGATCATGGAACCGATTTTGACCAGGTGGTAAGATGTATTCGCAGTGGTTTTACCTCGGTAATGTATGATGGCTCCAAATTACCGTTAGAGGAGAATATAGCCATTACCTGCAAGGTTCTGGATATAACCCGACCTATTGGAGTATCAGTAGAGGCGGAACTGGGCAAAATTGGGGGAACTGAGGATAATGTCCATGTTAGTGAGAAAGAGGCCATGTATACCGACCCGGAAGAAGCCCGCTATTTTGTGGAACAAACTGGAGTGGAGAGCCTGGCTATTGCTATAGGCACTGCCCATGGTCAGTATAAAGGAGACCCTAAACTTGATTTTGACCGGTTGGCAAGAATTAAATCACTGGTTAAAATACCCATAGTCTTACATGGTTCTTCCGGTGTTCCCGACGAATCAATACGCCGGGCGATAGAACTGGGAGTTCGCAAGATAAACATTGATACTAATATTCGGGAGGCCTTTGTGGGGGAGATGCGTCGGGTAATGATGGATAAACCTGATGAAATAGACCCGCGTAAAATTCTGGGATCGGCGCGGGAAGCAGCAGCGGCTATAATTTCTGAAAAAATCCGGCTTTTTGGTAGCTCCGGTAAGGCATAATAATTAACCAGCCAGGAGATAGCTGGCAACTGGGAAGGACGAAATAAACTTTGTAGGTTATCGGGGGTATACAAGGAGGGAACATATTGCGTATTTTTATTGATTCAGCTAATATTAATGAGGTAAGAGAAATTCATGCTCTAGGGTTTCTTTCCGGAGTAACCACTAACCCTAGTCTGGTTGCCAGGGAGAAGCGAGATTATAAACAGGTGATAAAAGAGATATGTGATATAGTTGATGGCCCCATAAGCGCTGAAGTCATAGGGCTGGATTATGACTCTATGATTCAGGAAGGACAAGAACTGGCGGCTATTCACCGCAATGTGGTAATAAAAGTACCACTTACGGAAGAAGGTTTAAAAGCTATTCATAGGTTTCGGGAAGAAGGAATAGCCACCAATGCCACTCTGGTATTTTCCGCCAACCAGGCTTTACTGGCAGCGCGAGCTGGAGCCAATTATGTTAGCCCTTTTGTCGGCAGGGTGGATGATACCAGTAATGACGGCCTGCTTATGCTAAATGACATTATAACTGTGTTTGACCAGTATATGCTGGAAACTGAGATCATCGCTGCCAGTATCCGGCATCCTCTGCATGTTGTCGAGTCTGCCAAGATGGGTTCCCATATAGCTACCATACCTTATAATATTATTAAGCAAATGCTTAAACATCCTCTAACCGATGCCGGTATAGAAAAATTTCTACACGATTGGAAGCAGGCATTTTAGGCAACAAAGGCAACAAATAGGAGGGTTTAGTCGTGGAGAGAGAATTAGCTCTTGAATTTGCAAGAGTAACCGAAGCTGCTGCTCTTGCTGCTGCTCGTTGGGTTGGAAGAGGGGATAAAGAAGCCGCTGATGATGCTGCCGTTACTGCCATGAGGGTTATGTTTGATACGGTTTCGGTAGACGGAGTAGTGGTTATTGGGGAAGGAGAAATGGACGAAGCTCCGATGCTTTATATCGGGGAAAGGGTTGGTAATGGTGTGCCTCCGGAGGTTGATATTGCAGTTGACCCCCTGGAAGGTACTAATATAGTAGCTAAAGGCCTTACCGGAGCTATAGCGGTGCTGGCAGCAGCCCCCCGGGGTAGTCTCCTCCATGCTCCCGACATGTACATGGATAAGATTGCCGTAGGCCCTGAATGTAAAGGCAGGGTTTATCTGGAAGCAAGTGTAAAGGAAAACCTGCGTGAAGTATCCCGGTCTCTGGGTAAATTGATGAGTGAGGTAACCGTTGTAATTTTGGACCGTCCTCGCCACCAGGAAATAATTGAACAGGTTAGAAGTGCGGGGGCACGTATCAAACTCATTACTGATGGTGATGTATCGCCTGCAGTGGCTGCAGCCTATGATAACTCGGGAGTTGATATTTTAATGGGCATAGGTGGGGCTCCAGAAGGGGTTATAACAGCGGTTGCTCTTAAATGTCTGGGTGGGGATTTTCAAGCCCGACTCTACCCGGAAGGTGAGGAAGCTGAAGAAGAAATTCGTCGCTGTCATGAGATGGGGATAACAAATGTGAATAAAATATTTACTATTGATGAATTGGCTCGCTCCGATGATGTTATTTTTGCTGCTACCGGTATAACTGATTCATTTCTACTAAAAGGTGTACGCTACAATAAGAGGCGCGCTATCACTCAAACCCTGGTTATGAGAAGTAAATCAGGGACCATAAGACATATCGAAGCTACTCATCACCCAGACAAAAAACCACTATTTAAAGACGAGCGCATCAAATTAAAACTGGATTAATAGCAATTGGGGGATTAAACTGTTTTTTTACTGGTATAATAAAACTAGAAGTTAAATAAATAGCAGGATGATATTTACGTTTTCCTGCTGTAAGCCTTCGCGTGGCATCATTGCCTGCCTGGTCTGATTCATTTCATTACCTAAAATCAATCCAAAAGGTTGTTTTTGTTTTTTGTTAATCTAATAGTTTCTGTGATAATACCGGGGATGGTGTAGACGTATTTGTCACAGTATCTATAGGAGTCGCTATGTTTGTGACCAAACATTTAATTAATAGAAAGGAGGAAGTTCTTGAATATATCCGACTTAGACAACAAGACCATTCTAGAGCTTTATCAGATTGCTCGGGATCATAATCTTTCCGGTTATTCCAGGTGGCGCAAGAAGGAGCTTATTTTTGAAATAACCAAGGCTATGACTCACGCAGATGAATTGCTAGAAGCCCAGGGCGTACTGGAAATCATGCAAGACGGATACGGTTTCTTAAGGCCTTTTACCTACCTTCCCAGCCAGGACGACATTTATGTTTCTCCTTCCCAAATTAGAAAATTTGAACTACGCACCGGAGATCGGGTGGGTGGACAGGTGAGATCCCCCAAAGATAATGAGCGGTTTTTTGCTTTATTAAGGGTGCAAAATGTTAATGGCTTCCCACCCGAGGATTCCGTAAAAAGGATCCATTTTGATGCCCTAACCCCTCTGTATCCGAGGGAACGATTAACCCTGGAAACCTCTTCCCAGGAGTTATCAACCCGTATAATTGATTTGGTAGCGCCCATAGGAAAAGGGCAACGCGGGTTGATTGTTGCTCCCCCTAAAGCAGGGAAAACCATGTTATTACAAAAAATTGCTCAGGGAATTACCGCCAATCATCCAGAAATAGATGTTATCATTTTGCTGGTTGATGAAAGACCGGAGGAAGTGACCGACATGCAGCGGTCTACCAAGGCGGAAGTAGTGGCTTCAACCTTTGATGAACCACCGGAGAACCATGTCAAGGTTACCGATATGGTGCTGGAGAGAGCCAAAAGACTGGTCGAGCATAAAAAAGATGTAGTAATACTCATGGATAGTGTTACCCGCATGGCTAGAGCCCATAACCTGGTGGTTCCCCCCAGTGGCAGGACTCTTTCCGGTGGTATTGACCCGGCCTCACTGGATAAACCAAAACGCTTTTTCGGGGCTGCCCGCAACATAGAGGAAGGCGGCAGCCTGACTATAATAGCTACAGCCCTGGTGGAAACTGGTTCCCGTATGGATGAGGTAATATTTGAAGAGTTTAAAGGACGAGGTAATATGGAACTGGTTTTAGACCGAAAACTGGCCGAGAGACGGGTTTTCCCCGCTATCGATTTAAAACGTTCAGGAACCCGTAAAGAGGAACTGCTCTTCAGTCCGGAGGAGATGGAACTAACCTGGAATCTGCGGAAGACTTTCAGTGATTATAACCTGGTGGAAACCATGCAGATGATGATTGATACTATGAAGAAAACCAAGTCCAACAAAGATTTATTGCGAGCCGCCCCACTGGTTTTCGGTAAAAAAGATTACGCCCGTAATGCCTATTAGACAATAAAAGTGAATAAACACCTCTTTTCTGGTCAAGAATATAGGGCAGCGAGGACTTTATTCGGTGGTACTCGCGGAAAGAGGTGAAAAAGGTGAATAAGAGGTGGAGGAGTTCACTGCTGTTATGCACCTTTCTATGGTATGTAGGCAGTAGCCCGGCGATAGCTGCTTTAAACCAGGCCAATTTTATACCCTGCAATGCGCAAAAACAGCTAACAGGTAAGTCCATACAGAGTTACTATGTACGACCGGGTGATAACTTGTGGAACATATCCCGGAATTATCAGGTTGATCTGAAGACGCTGATGAGTATTAACCAGCTGAATGAGAATAGTATTTTAAGAGTAGGGCAAAAACTGCAAATGCCTTGTGGCCAGGCTCAAGTTCATATAATACGCCGTGGTGAAACCCTGTGGGATATTGCCCGTAACTATAATGTTGATTTGGCTGAATTACAGAGACTAAACAGCAACAAGCAGGCCAGTAATCTGAGAATAGGTGACCAGATTAACTTGCCCCGGAATACTTCGCGGATAGCCTTCCGTGAATCACTTAAACCTTCACGTAGTATTATATCCCGTTTTATCTGGCCGATCCGCGGAACTATTACTTCCAAATACGGTTGGCGCAGTTCCGGTTTCCATCATGGATTGGACATAGCTGGTGATTTTGGGGATTCGGTAAAAGCCGCTGCCAGTGGTGTAGTATCTTTTACTGGTTATATATCTCTTTATGGTAACACGGTTATAATTGACCACCCTGACGGAAAGCAGACCCTATATGCTCATCTTAACCACATCGATGTATCTCAGGGAGATAGAGTTGCGCGGGGTACAGTTATTGCTGCGGTGGGTAGTACCGGTCGCAGTACCGGACCCCATCTGCATTTCGAAATCAAACAGGGTGATACCAGGGAAGACCCGCTGGTTTATCTTAGATAAAGCGATGGAAAAGCCTCCTGCAAAAAATCAGGGGGCTTTTTTTATGCTCGCAATTAGGATAGGCTATAATAGAATTAAGAATTAAGAATTAAGAATTTGATTAAAAGCTGAGGTTAGCAGATGTTTTTAACGCTTTTTGCCAATGAGCGCGGAGAACTACTGGAGTATCCTGGTATAGGGATGTTGGGGCGTAGTGGTTCTGATTGGGTGGTACCTGAAAAGACCGAGATGATACCTTTGCCCCGGGGAGCTTCACTGGTAAGCGTTCCTGGTTGTATACCAGTTGGCCTGGATAGTGAGGGAGAATTAACTTATTTTGAATGGGCACCTGATTGTGAAGGAAAAATTCAGGCAGTAGCTGCTCTCTTACCCCAGGGGTTTACCAGGACCCTTATGCCTGCTTGTGTAAAGCGTAAATCGAATAAAGACCTTCCCTTAATGGGCTATACTGCGGTAGGGTTTAAGCAGGAAAAAATATATGTAGCTGCAGTCCAGACTGATGCTCACCGCAAATGGCACCCTACCCATTACAATACTGAAGGGCTGCCGCCGCGGATTGAAAAAAAACTAAAAAAATACCCCGATAATAGGATTCTTCGGCAACTAGCCCGCTGTTCTCTGGAATATAGCTGTTTTACTGCCCAGAATATTTTTTACCAGCGCTGGGAGGGTGGCATACCTACTATGCCCCGGTGTAATGCTAATTGTATGGGCTGTATATCAGAGAGCCATCTAAACATAACCTCGCCCCAGGAGCGCCTGAGTTTTAATCCCTCGGTTAATGAAATAGTTGAAGTAGGTACTGAACACCTGATAAATGCACGGGATGCTATAATAAGTTTTGGTCAGGGATGTGAAGGTGAACCCTCCCTGAATGCAAAAAACTTATCCCGGGCAATAGAGAATATGCGGAAAGAAACTTCCCGGGGTACTATTAACTTGAATACTAATGCCGGCTATACCACAGGCATAAGGGAGATATGTAATGCTGGCCTGGATACTATGCGGGTGACTATGTTCTCCTGCCAGCAGGATAATTATATGGCTTATCATCGTCCTCTGAACTATACTTTTAAAGATGTGGAGAAGTCTATTGCCTACGCCAAAGATAAGGGAGTAAAGGTATCCTTAAACCTTCTAACTTTTCCAGGATTTACTGACCGGGAGGATGAAATTGAAGAACTGCTTTATTTTCTCGAAGGAAACTGTATCGATATGGTTCAGTTGCGTAATTTAAACATTGACCCCGATTATTTAAATAATAACTTTAGCGGTGACAGTGGTATTGGTATAGTTAATTTCATAAACCTGTTAAAAGAAGAGTTACCGGAACTTAAGATTAAGTCCTACAGTCATCTGCTGGATTAAGGTAATTCTTATTTATCATTATAAAGGAGTCGAGGAGAAGTTGGAAAAGAAGGGACCATTTACAATTAAGGAACTCAGAACCCTTTCCCCGGGTACTCAATTCTGGGGTAAATATTTGATACTGGATAAAAACCAGCGCAAAATCAAAGATGGTCGCGATATTATTAATCTTAAATTGGGGGATACTACCGGAGAGGTAGATGCAGTAGTATGGGACAATTGCAAGGTTACCGGTGAACTGGAGAATGGAGCGGTAATTGGCCTGCTGGCTGATGTAGGTTCTTACAACAACCGCTTGCAGGCAACGGCCAAGCGTATTAAGATTCTGGAAGAGGACCCGCTGGATTACGCAAAAAAGCCTGATGTAGATATAGATACATTAATAGGGCAATTTGAGGATATTATAAACAGGGTAACCGACCCTTGTTTGCAGGAATTACTGACCCGTATCTTTACTCCCGAGATGCGAACTATCTTCTTTCGCGCTCCGGCCGCTAAAAAAATTCATCATAATTACAGCGGCGGACTGCTGGAACATACCGTGAACGTAGCCCAACTCTGTATTCAGGTGGCTGGTAATTATCCGGGGCTTAACCGTGATTTGCTTATAAGCGGAGCCCTCTTACATGATATTGGTAAGCTACAGGAGTATGAACTCAAGGTGGTACCGGAATATACGGTTGAAGGTAGACTACTGGGTCATATCGTAATGGGTAGCGAACTAATCACGGCTCGGATAGTCCAACTGCGGGCGGAAAAAATAGAGTTCCCACCTGAATTGGAATGGATGTTAAAACATATGATTCTAAGTCACCACGGCAGCCTGGAATTTGGCTCACCGATAATTCCATTATTCCCGGAAGCCTTTATGCTTTATATGATGGATAACCTGGATGCCAAGATGTTTGTTTACAAACAAAAGATTGATGAAAACGATAGACCAGATGAACTCTTTACTAATTATGATACTTTTTTTGGGCAGCATTTTTTCACCTATCGTTATCAGGAAAATAACAATGGGAAGGAAGAATAGGTATGCCAATTATAAACGTGCAAATGATTGCTGGCCGCAGCCAGGAAAAGAAACAGGAACTGGTAGCAGTTTTGACTTCAGAAACAGCTCGAATTCTGGATGTGGAACCGGATTGGGTGACAGTGGTAATTAACGAATACACAAGGGATAACTGGGCCAGCGGCGGTGAACTTCATTCTATCAAATTGGGCAAAGGTTTTGGTCGCCAGGGAACGGGAAAATAATAAGAGGAACTATTCATGAAACGATCTTATAAGCAATTGTTTTTAGCTTTATTTATCCTGGTCTTGCTGGTGGTTATCTGGCAAGAATACTATGGCAACCGCCTCGATCCAACCATGATAACCGACAAATTAGACCTGGGGCCTGCCTGCCAGGTACCCTTGCAGATAAGTTCAGAGGATCATAATGGCAATAATATTCCTGATGCTCTGGATTTGGTTGGGGGCGCTCGCCAGGAGGTGGAAATCGGAACAGTTTATGATGCATCATATTATTCCGGTGGTTATCCACCCGAGGGTAAGGGTTGCTGTACCGATGTTATTTGGCGGGCCTTTGAGGCTACCGGGTATAATTTTAAGAACATGGTAGATGAAGATATAAGTAATCATCCTAAATTATATGGTAATACCGGTAAAAAGCCGGATCCGGATATTGATTTTCGCCGGGTAAAAAATCTACAGATATTTTTTAAGCGCCATGGGCAAGAGCTTACTACCGAAGTAAAACCAGGAGAGGTGGAAAACCTTAAACAATGGCAACCGGGAGATATCGTGGTTTTTGGTGATCCCCTGGAGCATATCGGCATCATTTCTGATAAGCGTCTTAAGAGCGGAGTACCACTGGTAATACATAATGGAGGTCCCCGGGCTAGTGAGGCCAACGCTCTGCAGCTCTGGCCCAGTAAGATTATCTATCACTTCCGCTTTTTTATAGAAAAGCCTGCGATATAACCTTTGTACAGGTTAGGGGAAGGGATTAAAGGTAGGGGAAGCCATAACCTGAATGAATTTTCTTGTGTTTTATAAGCTTTATTGATATAATTTTCTTTGCAGTTTTTAATGGGATTCCCTATATCTATAAATACGCAGTAACCTTTGAAGTGAGGTGAAAACAGAAAGTGAAAGAAAAAATACATCCCCAGTATCGTATGACCACAGCCAGATGTGCCTGTGGTAACGAGTTTGAAGTTGGGTCTACCAAGGAGAATATAAAAGTAGAAATCTGCTCCAAGTGTCACCCCTTCTACACCGGTAACAAAGGCAGAGTAGTTGATACCACCGGGAGAGTCGACCGGTTCAAGAAAAAATATGGCTTACAGTAAAGTGATAGCAGGGCATAGACTCTGCTATTTTTTTTAACTAGACGGGGGAGTGGGCGCCGGAGGACGTACCCTAAAGAGCACACGGCAACCACGAATGAAAATGTCTTGACATGCTCTTCCTGTACAGGAGCACGTAATCTGTAGGGGCGAACCCATGTGTTCGCCCGGAATAGGCAGTTTTATATGCAATGGGATTCACCCTCCGGGGGTCAGCGGTCGGCCGGGCAGACACACGGGTCTGCCCCTACAAACACATTTAAGGTGGTATTTAATGAATAAGAAGGTTCAATACGGCGGTATGGCTGTAATAGAAGGAGTAATGATGCGGGGACCGGAGAAGATAGCCCTGGCTGTCCGTAAAACCGATGGTAGCATTGAACTGGAAGAAGAACCTGTATCCAACCTGCCGATACGCTACCCTTTTTTAAAATGGCCGTTTCTGCGCGGGACTTATGTTTTAATTGATTCCATGGTAGTAGGTATGCGGATGCTTAATAAATCAGCTAATATGTCACTGGATGAAGAGGAGGAGGAACTCTCCGCTGGGGAAATATTTATTACTGGTCTACTAGCCTTCGTTCTGGCCATACTGCTTTTCGTAGTATTGCCTACTGCTATCGTACATTACACCAGCCAGTATCTGGGTGGTATTTTAACCCAAAATATAGTGGAAGGCATTATACGGATAATCTTTTTTTTAGCTTATGTTTGGGCTATTGGCCGTATGCAGGAAATAGACCGGGTTTTTATGTACCATGGGGCTGAACACAAATCTATATTGACCTATGAAGCAGGCGAAGAACTTACTGTGGAGAATACCAGCAAATATACCACCCTCCATCCCCGTTGTGGCACCAGTTTTATCCTTATCGTTTTAATTATTTCAATTCTGGTGTTTGCCCTGCTTGGTGGAGGAGATTTATTTTACCGCATATGGTCGAGAATTGCAGTTCTTCCAATTATAGCAGGTGTAGGTTATGAATTTTTAAAATTTAGTGGAAAATATTATAATAATCGCTGGGCTCGGATTTTAATAGCACCCGGCCTTTACCTGCAGAAACTTACTACCCGGGAACCTGATGATAGCCAATTAGAAGTTGCTATCGCTGCCTTGAAGGCAGTAATCCCTGGGGAAAAGAATGAGGATGGCGTTATAGAGAATTTAGCAGGAGTTAATTGCGAAATTTGAATTTTAGAAGATAAAAAAAGATAAGGAAGGTTTCGAATGCTGCACAAACTCGATAGTATAGAAGAAAAATATGATGAATTAACGGAACAAATGAGCAGACCGGAAGTAATATCTGACCAGAGCAAATTCCAAAAATATGCCAAGGCTCATTCGGACCTCAGTAATATAGTTTCTCGGTACCGGGAGTACAAATCATTAGTCCAGCAGATTAATGATGCCCAGGAAATGCTTACAGAAGAACCGGATGAAGATTTTAAAGCGATGCTGCTGGAGGAATTGGAAACTCTTAAAGAAAAGCAGATAATAGCAGAGCATGATTTACAAGTATTACTGCTACCCCGCGATCCTAACGATGAGAAGAGTGTTATTATGGAAATCCGCGCCGGAACCGGTGGGGAAGAGGCGGCTCTTTTTGCCGGTGACTTGTTCCGTATGTACACCCGTTATGCTGAATTACAGGGTTGGAAGACAGATATAATGGATTCTCATTATACTGATATCGGTGGTATCAAGGAAATTATCTTTGTGGTTGATGGTCATGGAGTCTATAGTCGCCTTAAATACGAATCAGGTGTACATCGGGTACAACGAGTTCCCAGTACTGAATCAGGTGGGCGCATCCACACCTCCGCAGCTACGGTAGCCGTACTGCCGGAAGCGGAAGAAGTAGAAGTGGAAATAGATCCTAATGAAATTCGGGTTGACGTATATTGTTCCAGCGGACCGGGAGGACAGTCAGTCAATACCACCCAGTCAGCTGTACGTCTTACCCATGTTCCTACCGGCCTGGTAGTAACCTGCCAGGACGAAAAATCTCAGCATAAGAATAAGGCCAAAGCCTTGCGGGTTTTAAGAGCCCGGCTCAAAGAAATTATGGAAGCTGAAGTGAACGCCGAAATGGCTGGTGCTCGCAAAAGCCAGGTGGGTAGCGGTGACCGCAGTGAACGTATTCGTACTTATAATTTCCCCCAGGGTAGAGTCAGCGATCATAGAATTAACCTTACCCTGCATAAATTGGATTTTGTGCTGCAAGGGCAACTAAATGAAATTATTGACGCTCTTATCGCCAATGACCAGGCCGAGCGTTTAAAACAGGTGGATTAGGTTGCAGAGTTGGACGGTAAAAGAATTACTGGAGTGGACCAGCAATTATTTTAGAGAAAAAAATATTGAGGAAGCCCGTTTAGAGGCGGAAATCCTGTTGGCCCGGGTGCTGGGGAAAGACCGGGTCTATTTATATACCAATTATGATGCTCCGGTTAATCAGGATGAAAGAACTATCTTCAGGGAATTTATAAAAAGAAGGGTCAGGGAGGAGCCTTTATCTTATATTACCGGGATCAAAGAGTTTATGTCGCTGGAGTTCAAAGTTAGCCCGGCAGTTTTAATTCCCCGTCCGGAAAGTGAAATAATAGTGGAACAGGCTATCGATTTGTTTAAAGACCAGCCCTGCTTAATCTGTGATATAGGTACCGGTTCAGGTGCGCTAGCCATTAGTCTGGCTCATTACCTGCCTTTAGCCCGGGTTTTTGCTACTGATATATCGCGTCAGGCACTGGAAACAGCTCAGGATAATGCTGCTTCGCTGCAGGTGGAAGTTGAATTTGGGGAGGGGGATTTGCTCTCTCCTTTTTTAGATAAAGTAAATTACTTTGACTTGATAGTAGCCAACCTTCCCTATATTCCGTTGGAGGAATATAATACTTTGGACTCCGGGGTAAAAAGTTATGAACCCCGAATAGCCTTACTTGCTCCCGGAGATGGGTTGGATATTTACCGGCGTCTTTTACCCCAGGCTCTTACCTTGCTAAAAGAAGGGGCTTATCTTTTTATAGAGATAGGATGGCAGCAGGGGGAAAAGGCTTTGCAGATGATGAATGATTTTAAAGAAGTACAATTAATCAAAGACCTGGCCGGATATAACCGGGTAGTTATGGCCAGAAAGGGGTCGGTCAGGTGATAACCGCATACTGGAAAGTGGATCCGATTAATCCGCAATTAGATATTATAACCCGGGCTGCAGCTTTAATACGGGATTTACAACTGGTAGCATTCCCCACCGAAACCGTTTATGGATTAGGTGCCCTGGCCAGCTCCAGTGAGGCTGTAGAGAAGATTTTTGTGGCCAAAGGCAGGCCCTCAGAAAATCCCCTGCTGATACATATAAGTAAAATAGAACAGGTAATGGATCTGGTGGGGGAGATACCGGACACGGCCAGGGTATTGATGGACAAGTTCTGGCCCGGGCCCTTGTCGATTATATTACCGTCCCGGAAAGAGGTTCCAGCCATTGTTCGGGGAGGAAAAAGCAGTGTTGGCCTGCGTATGCCATCTCACCCGGTAGCTCGGGCTCTTATTGACCAGACTGGACCTATAGCTGCTCCCAGTGCTAACCTTTCCGGGCGCCCCAGTCCTTTGACGGCTGAGCATGTTAAAGCTGACCTGGACGGTAAAATAGCAGCCGTCCTGGATGCCGGCAGTACTGGAATCGGATTGGAATCAACTTTAATTGATTTAAGCCGGGACCAATATCAGGTATTGCGTCTGGGAGGACTTCCCCTGGAGGAATTGCAGCAAGTATTAGGGGAGGTACCAATTAATCAGAATGAAAGTGATGAACTGCCCCATTACCAGACTGGTTCCCGGGTTATTATTTGCCAAAGTGAAACAGATTTTATTAACCAGCAGGAATACTGGCTCAGGCAGGGAAAAAAACTGGGAATTGTTTCAAGTAAACCAGGATACCTGCATATAATTAATCAATTAGTTCCGGTATACTATTTAGACCGGGGTCAGGATAGCAGTAATCTCTATACTATATTGCGTGATGCTGAACAGGACGCTATACAGATACTACTGTTCTCCCCCTTGCCCCCAAATTTAACCGGCATTAACCGGGCTTTACTGGAGCGCATTAACAAATTATGAATTAAAAATGGAACAATCCATACAGGGGTGAGCTAACCTGATAGGGGATTAAAATAATGGAACAGCTTTTAACTATAATATTAGTAGCAGTGGTGCTGGGCATGGATGCCTTTTCACTTTCCCTGGGTTTGGGTCTGCAGGGCAGATCCCGAGGGTATGGAATAAAATTCTCGGCTATGGTAGGGATTTTCCATATTATAATGCCGCTGGTGGGTCTTAACCTGGGTCTGGTCGCAGGTAAATTTTTGGGTATATGGGCTTCCCGCCTGGGAGCTGCTATATTGGCCTATATAGCTGTTGATTTTATAATTAAAGGTTACCGCCAAGCCCGACCTCATAGTTATACTTTCAAAGAAGGTAAAGCGATAATTGTCCAACAAAACGATTCTTATCGGGAAAATTGGGGAAACATGTTATTGCTGGGAATATCCGTGAGCATTGATGCCTTGACAGTAGGATTTAGTTTAGGTACCTTTAAAATGCCCGTTTTTATAACTGTTATTATCATGGGTATGGTAGCCGCTGTTATGACCCTGCTGGGATTCATTGGCGGGCGAATGTTCAGCCGCCTGGTTGGAAGCTATGCCCAAATGGCCGGGGGGATAGTGCTGGCAGCACTGGCGGTAAAATTACTGCTTTAAAGGGGGGCTAAGGGCTGTGAAGAGGATACTGTTGGTTTGCACCGGTAATACTTGCCGTAGTCCCATGGCACAGGCTATTTTAACCAGACTCCTGCAAAGCCGGGCAACAGGAGTAGAAGAATACGAGATATTAAGTGCCGGATTAAGTACTATTGATGAATTATCTGCCAGTCCTGAGGCAGTGACCATTATGGCTGATGCGGGTATAGACATAACCCACCATAAATCCCGCCAACTTGACGCAAATTTAATCCTAAATGCTGATTATATTCTTACTATGACTGGTGTCCAGCGTGACTACCTGCAGGACAAGTTTTCTGACCAAGTTCCGGTAATCCACACTATTAATGAATTTGCTGGCCAAGGCGATAAAGATATAATAGACCCTTTGGGTAAGGGCCTGGAAGCTTACCAGGAGTGTGCCGCCCAGCTAAAACAATTACTACCGCAGGTAATTAACAAACTGCAGGAACTAGAAAAAGTCGGTCGGGAAAAACATGAACTGGTTATTGGTGGTGATCATGCCGGTTTGGAGCTTAAGAGCATACTAATAGAAGCGCTAAAAGCCGATAATTACAAGATTATAGACTGTGGCACCTTTTCTACTGAATCGGTGGATTACCCGGATTTTGCCCAGAAAGTAGCAACAGTAGTTCTGAAACATAAAATCAAGGGCATTATAATATGCGGAACTGGTATAGGTATTTCCATTGCTGCTAATAAAATTTCGGGGATACGGGCAGCCCTCTGCTATAACCTGGAGACAGCCAGACTGGCCCGAGAACACAATGATGCCAATATTATTGCATTAGGAGCCCGTATGTTGGATACCCAACTGGCTATAGATATAGTTAAGACTTTTCTGGTTACTGAATTTGCTGCCGGCAGGCACCAACGCCGGGTAGACAAGATAATACAAATGGAGAAAAAATGTTTGGAAGGAGATAAACCGGGTGGATTATATTGAAAAATATGTAAAGCCTGTAGACCCAGATGTTGCGGCGGCTATAGGGCAAGAAGAGCTGCGCCAGAATTACAAACTGGAGCTTATTGCCTCGGAGAACTTTGTTTCCCGGGCAGTAATGGCAGCCCAGGGTTGTGTAATGACCAATAAGTATGCCGAAGGTTATCCGGGTAAAAGGTATTACGGTGGCTGTGAAAACGTAGATGTAGTGGAGGAGTTGGCCCGGGAAAGGGCTAAGCAACTTTTTAAATGCGAGCATGTTAATGTCCAGCCCCATTCGGGAGCTCAGGCTAACACCGCGGTATACTTTGCTGCAGTAAAGCCAGGAGATACTATACTGGGAATGAACCTCAGCCACGGTGGGCATCTAACTCATGGGAGCAAGGTTAATATATCAGGTAAATATTTCAACTTTGCCGAATATGGGGTAAGTCCTGATACTGAAACCATTGATTATAATGAAGTTAGAGAAATAGCCCGGCAGGTAAAACCAAAGCTTATTGTGGCCGGAGCCAGTGCCTATTCCCGGATTATTGATTTTGAGAAATTTAAGGAAATTGCTGATGAAGTAGGGGCATTACTATTTGTGGATATGGCTCATATAGCAGGACTGGTAGCAGCAGGACTTCATCCCAGTCCGGTACCCTATGCTGACTTTGTTACTACTACTACTCATAAGACCTTGCGCGGCCCCCGAGGTGGTATAATTATGTGTAAAAATGAGTGGGCTCGCAAGATTGACAGTGCTGTATTTCCCGGCATCCAGGGCGGGCCATTAATGCATGTCATTGCTGCTAAAGCAGTTTGCTTTAAGGAAGCTTTAAACACTGATTTTGTTGACTACCAGCGTGGTATTGTAGAAAATGCTCAAGCACTTGCTTCCAGCCTGGTTGAAAACGGATTACGTTTGGTTTCTGGAGGAACTGATAACCACCTCATGCTGGTAGACGTAAGGCCGAAAAAACTTAATGGTAGTGAGGCTGAGGCTATACTGGAATCCATCAATATTACCGTCAACAAAAACGGTATTCCCTTTGATCCGGAAAAACCAACTATAACCAGTGGTATAAGGATAGGTACACCGGCGTTAACCAGTCGGGGAATGAAACCTGAAGATATGCAAGAAATAGGCAATATCATAGCCATGGCGTTAAATGATCCCTCAGAGGAAGGACTAGCCGAAGCCAGGAACAGGGTAGCAAAACTTTGTGATAAATATCCCTTGTATTAGTACGAACTCAGCAGCAATTAATGGCAAGGAGAATCTAATATAAAGGGTTTTTGGGGAGATACAAATGGAGACTAAAACATTATCATTACCCAGGCTCAACCAGTTAAATCCAACCTTGGAGTCGACTGCGCTTAAACTTATGGAGGAGACCGGGGAACTGGCCCAGGCTATTGGTAAATATCGAGGGTTGAGCGGAGAAAAAATTAGTATGGATGAGGGTACAGTAGTTAAAGAAATAGCGCGAGAATTACTTGATGTTGCTCAAACTGCTGTGACCATGATGTTTGTCATGGAAGAGCAATTCGGAATCGACATAGATAGTGTTCTTTGGGAGCATCACCAAAAGCTGGAACGTAAAGGCTATTTGATTCGAGAATAAAGTATAATTCGACACAACATACTATAAAAAGGCACGATTCTCTAGAGGAGTTTATCTAGTAGTGCTCGAAATAAAACTACTTATTGAGTATGTTAGTGTTTTCACCAGTAATAAATGACGTAAAACTAGCAATCTAGTTAAAGTGAAAATAGAGTCAAATTTTAATTGAAATTAAAAAAGGATTTTGCCCGTTTATGACGAATAACGAAGAGGGGGGTTAAGCCTCGCTCCTTTAAGTGGCAAGGTGTACAATTATGACACAACGTCAAAAAAAGCACTGGGCGCGCGCTTTGAGCGATGCGATTAATATGGTCACTACCACTGCCGCTGCTATAGGTCTTTGTGGTTTTGGCGGGTACTGGTTGGATAACAAACTGGGCACAGACCCATGGTTAATGGTTGTTGGGGTCCTATTTGGAGTAGCAACTGGTATTAAGGTTATGTGGGACAAAATGTCGACCAATCAAACTACGTTTTCCCGGGACGAAAGTCAGGACAAAGACAAGAGTTAACTTTGGAAATCACCCGGAGTCAGGTGGCCTGCTGGCTCAGGTTGAAGTTTTTGTGTCACTCCGGTAGGGGTTTGACAAAAAACGAAAATTTAATTAGGAGGGGGGGAGAAAGATAATGATCTTTGGTATGTTTGATGGCACCCTGTTTAATTTGGGCCCAATTCCGGTCGATCATCTGGTTGTTACCGAATGGGTTCTTATTGCATTAATAGGCACTATTGGCTATTTGGCCACGAGAAATATGCAGATGGTTCCCCGCGGATTGCAAAATGCCTTTGAAATGATCATCATTTGGACCTATGATTTTTTCACCCAATTGATGGATAAAGAGCATGTGGCGAAAAAGTGGGCTCCCCTGCTAACTGCATTTTTCTTGTTTATTCTGTGCAGTAACTATAGCGGGCTGGTACCTGGTGCAGCAAATATTCCGGGTTGGCAGCCTCCAACCAGTAACTGGAACGTGACTTTGACATTAGCCTTAATCACGTTCTTTTCTGTTCACATCGCAGGCTTAAGTGAACATGGAGGTCACTACTTTAAACACTTCGTGAGTCCTAGCCCGGCAATGTTACCATTAAACCTGATTGAAGAGGTGGCACATCCGTTGTCCCTCACCGTCCGTCTATTCGGCAACATATTTGGTGAAGAAATGGTTATAGCATTCTTGCTATTCCTGGCACCATTTATTATTCCATCAGCTATAATGGGTCTCAGTTTGCTGCTGGGTGCTATCCAGGCCATAGTGTTTACTATCCTGTCGGCTAGTTATATAGCTGCTGCTACAGGAGAGGGGCACTAAGTATAAACTTATATATTATTTTAAAAGCTCAATGTATAAACCAGAGAGCATGAAAGGAGGGAAAAAGATGGGCGCAGCATTAGGCGCAGGTATCGCTGTATCTATCGCAGGTATTGGTGGCGGTATCGGTATGGGTGTTGCCGGTGGTAAGGCTTTCGAGGCAATAGCAAGACAGCCTGAGGTCGGAGGAGACGTTAGAACTCTTCTCTTTGTTACTCTGGCATTTATTGAAACTCTAACTATTTACGGTTTGCTGATTGCATTCATGCTGGTTGGTAAAGCATCCTAAATTCTTAAAAGGTATACACATCACTGAGATTTGGGCGATAGAGCAAGGCTAATCCAAAATTTAATACAGCTCTATCGCCCCAAATACTATTTGCTCTTAGATTGGAGGTAGCACATCCGTGAGAAGGAACAAAAGATATTATACAGCGGTGCTCCTTTTGACCATGGTAATGGTTCTGGGATTTGCAACCTTCTGCATGGCGTCAACGATTCCGCAACCGCCGGGTCATACTCCGGAGTTTGGGAATTGGTTTGTGATTGGTTGGACGGCAATAAACTTCTTCGTTTTAGTAGCCCTTTTATACAAATTTGCCTACAACCCTATCAATGCAATGTTAGACCAGCGTTCTAACACCATTGAAAGTTCTCTTAAGCATGCAGAAGAAGTCAAAATCGAAGTGGAACAGATGAGAAAAGAAACCCAGAGCAACCTGGCCGAATCTCGCAAAGAGGCGCAAGAAATTGTAGCACGGGCAACCAAGGCGGCTGATGATGCTAAAAATGAAATTATCAGCAAGGCCAAGGAAGATGCTACAAATGTTAAGAACAAAGCCACCGCTGAAATTCAGGCTGCTACTGAGCAGGCCAAGGTTGAGCTGAAAGATACGGCTGCAGCTCTCGCCCTGTTTGCGGCAGAAAAGGTCCTGAATAGAGCTATTACCGATGATGACCACAAGAACATGGTTAAACAATTTGTTAATGAGGCGGGCGATCTATTATGTTAAATAAGAGCGTTGCCAGGCGCTATGCCGAAGCGTTTTTTACCCTTGCCCGGGAGAATAACAAAATAGATGAATATCAGCAGGAACTGGAAAAGATAGTCGCAACGGTTAACGAAGTAGAGAATTTGGAAGCTTATTTTTCTCATCTTCTAATCCCTGCCAAAGATAAGAGGGATATTGCGAGTAAGATATTCACCGGTCAGGTTTCTCAACTAACATTGAACTTCCTGTATATGATCATTGATAAACGGCGGCAAGCATATTTGGAGTCCATTGTTGAAGAATATCAGGAAATGGCTGATGAATCGAGAAACATTACCAAGGGCGAGCTTACAGCTGCTCGGGAAGTACCGGATGATGAGGTTAAGTCCCTGGCTGAAAAATTATCTGCCTCTACGGGTAAGACAGTGCAGCTTAATGTGAAGGTCGATCCTGCTCTTATAGGCGGAATTAAGATACGAGTGGGAGACCAGATCATAGACGGTACGGTTGCCAAAAGACTGGAAATGTTAAAAGATCAATTGAAACAAGCGAAGATAAGTTAATGCGATAGGGGTGAGCACATAAATGAGTATTAGACCGGAAGAGATTAGCGCTATACTCAAAGAACAAATAGAGCGCTACCAGTCCGAGGTCGAAGTTAGCAATGTAGGTTCAGTTATCTATGTTGGTGACGGTATTGCCCGTGTATATGGACTACAGGGCGCCATGGCTGGCGAGCTTCTGGAGTTTACAGGCGGAACCTACGGAATGGTTCTCAACCTCGAAGAAGATAACGTTGGTGCGGTTTTATTGGGCGATTATTACCACATTAAGGAAGGTGACGTAGTAAAAGCAACCGGAAGAATCATGGAGGTTCCTACCGGAAGAGCTTTGCTGGGACGCGTGGTTAATGCTCTGGGTCAGCCTATTGACGGCAAGGGACCTATCAATACCACTACCTTCCGCCCAGTTGAAAAAGTGGCTCACGGGGTTGTTACCCGTGCCCCGGTTGATACACCCATGCAGACCGGACTTAAATGTATTGACTCCATGGTTCCTATCGGACGGGGCCAGCGTGAGTTAATCATCGGAGACCGCCAGGTTGGTAAGACAGCTATTGCTCTTGATGCTATTATCAACCAGAGAGAAAAGAAAGACATGATTTGCATCTATGTCGCCATCGGACAGAAACAATCCTCTATAGCTGGTATAGCTGCCAAGTTCGAGGAAATGGGCGCCATGGATTATACTATTATTGTTGCGGCCACCGCTTCCGAGCCGGCACCATTGCTTTATATGGCACCCTATGCTGGTGTCGCTATGGCGGAAGAGTTTATGGAAGGCGAAAGTCTTGACGTTTTAATCATCTATGACGACCTTTCCAAACATGCGGTAGCCTATCGTGAAATGTCACTCTTGCTTCGCCGTCCTCCTGGACGTGAGGCTTATCCTGGAGACGTTTTCTATCTCCACTCTCGTCTGTTGGAGAGAGCATGTAAGCTTAACAACGATCACGGTGGTGGTTCTATAACGGCCCTGCCCATTATCGAGACTCAGGCAGGCGACGTTTCCGCTTATATCCCCACCAATGTTATATCCATCACTGATGGCCAGATATATCTGGAAACCGACCTTTTCTATGCCGGTCAGAGACCTGCTATAAACGCCGGTCTATCTGTTAGCCGCGTTGGTGGTGCCGCTCAGACCAAAGCCATGAAATCGGTTGCCGGTCAGTTGCGACTGGACCTGGCCCAGTATCGTGAGCTGGCTGCTTTTGCTCAGTTCGGTTCCGACCTGGATAAAGCTACTCTGGCCCGTCTGACCCGTGGTGAAAGAGTCACCGAAGTTCTGAAACAAGGTCAGTATCAGCCCATGAAGGTGGAAGAGCAGGTTGCGATAATATACAGTGGCGTAAATGGCTACCTGGATGACCTGCCCAAGGATAAACTGCAAGCTTTTGAAGTCGATTTTCTAAAATTTATGCGCAGTGCTAATGCCGATGTATTAAACGCCATTAGAGATACCGGTAAGATAGACGATGCAACCGAAGAGAAACTGATCAAAGCCATCAATGAATTTAAGTCCACGTTTTCGGTTTAGGGTGGTGAATTAAGATGGCAGGAGCAGGTGTAAGAGAATTTAAACGCAGAATTCGTAGCGTAAAAAACACGCAGCAGATTACCAAAGCTATGGAAATGGTAGCCGCTGCTAAATTGCGCAGAGCTCAGGAAAGTGCTGAGGCCTCCAGGCCTTATACCGAAACCCTTCAGGGTACTCTGGCCCGTTTGGCCGAAGTTTCTTTCGATGTCAGACACCCTCTCCTGGATAAAAGAGAGGATGTACGGAGAGTTGGCTATGTTGTAGTCACTGCTGACCGCGGATTATGTGGAGCTTATAATACCAATATTATCAGGGCAGCAGATGAATCGATTAGAGAAGATGGGCGTAATCTGGAAACCGGAATTATAGCAGTAGGTAGAAAAGCCCGAGATTTTTATCGTAAACGTAACAATGTGGATGCTGAATTCATAAATCTGGGGGATAACGTAAGTTATGCTGATGCCCGGGAAGTTGCCCAGTACGTAATGAACGCTTATGAAAACGGTGAAGTAGATGAGGTCTATCTGGTATATGCCCGCTTTGTGAATGCACTGCGACAGATACCAACCGTTACCCAGTTATTACCTCTGGAAACCCCGGAAGAAGATACCAGTGATGAATCTACCCGGGTAATAGATTATCTCTATGAACCGAGTGCAGAGGAGATTCTACTAACTCTGCTGCCAAAGTATGTTGGCAGTCAGATTTACCATGCTATGCTGGAAGGCAAAGCCAGTGAACATGGCGCCCGGATGACAGCTATGGGTAATGCCACTGAAAATGCCGGCGAGATTATTGATAATCTTGAACTGGCCATGAACAAAGCCAGGCAGGCGGCAATTACGGACGAGATTCTGGACATTGTCGGTGGTGCCGAAGCTCTGAAAAACGCCTAATGAACTAACGTGCACTTAACTGATAAAGCCAAAGCTCTCAATAAAGGAGGAAAGTAGAGGATGGCGAATGTAACTTACGGAGAGGTAGTCCAGGTTATCGGCGCAGTTGTTGACATACGCTTTAAGCCTGGTGAACTACCTGACCTGATGAGCGCTATTACTATTAAATCAGAGGATCAGGATAAACAAACGGCAACCACCATTGATGTAACTCTGGAAGCTATGCAGCTTCTGGGTAATGACATCGTACGTTCTGTTGCCTTGCAGCCTACTGACGGTGTTTCCCGGGGAATGAAGGCTACCAATACCGGGGCTGCTATTAAAGTACCGGTAGGTGAAGGATGTCTGGGACGCATAGTAAATGTGTTGGGACAACCAGTTGATGAAGCTGGACCAATTGATGCCGCAGACTACTGGGAAATCCATCGTGATCCTCCCGAGTTGGTAGACCAGCTACCGGCCACAGAGATTCTGGAAACCGGAATCAAGGTCGCCGACCTGATTTGCCCCTATGCAAAAGGTGGTAAAATAGGTCTGTTTGGTGGAGCCGGAGTTGGTAAAACCGTTATTATTCAAGAACTAATTAGAAACATTGCTTATGAGCATGGTGGGTATTCAGTGTTTACCGGTGTTGGTGAGCGTACTCGTGAAGGTAACGACCTCTGGGGTGAAATGACTGAATCCGGTGTTATTGAAAAATGTGCTTTGATTTTCGGTCAGATGAATGAACCCCCAGGAGCCAGACTTAGAGTAGGTCTTACCGGTCTGACTGTCGCTGAATACTTCCGTGACTTTTCCGGATTGGACGTACTGATATTTATTGATAATATATTCCGCTTCGCTCAGGCGGGTAACGAAGTGTCGGCTCTGCTGGGCCGCATGCCATCTGCTGTTGGTTACCAGCCCACGCTGGCAACTGATATGGGTTTACTGCAAGAGCGTATTACCACTACCCGTAAGGGATCAATAACTTCAGCCCAGGCTGTTTATGTTCCTGCGGACGACTTGACTGACCCGGCACCGGCCACAACCTTTGCCCATTTGGATGCTACTACGGTTCTTTCCCGAGCCATTTCGGAAAAGGGAATCTATCCAGCGGTTGACCCCCTGGATTCAACTTCCCGAATTCTGGATCCGCAGTTGGTAGGCGAGAAACATTACGCCACCGCCCGCGGTGTACAGCAGATTTTGCAGAGGTACAAGGAGCTTCAGGACATCATTGCTATACTGGGCATGGACGAACTTAGTGATGAGGATAAAATCATCGTAGCCCGGGCCAGGAAGATCGAAAGATTCCTGTCCCAGCCCTTCCACGTAGCCGAACAGTTTACCGGTCAGCCGGGAATATTCGTTCCGGTTAGCGAAAGCGTAGACTCCTTTGCTGAAGTTCTTGTTGGTAAACATGATGGTCTGCCGGAAGCAGCCTTCCTTATGGTAGGTAATATCGAGACTGCAATAGCCAAAGCGAAGAGACTGGAGGCGTAGTTTATGGCAGAAAGCACCTTCATGCTAGAAATAGTAACCCCTGAACAAATCCTTTTTCGGGATGAAGTTCAGTTCATGGTTGCTCCCGGTGCCGAAGGTGAATTGGGTATTTTGAAAAACCATGCGCCGCTAGTTGCAGCTTTAAATATAGGCGTGCTGCGCTATGACAGTACTAGTGGCACCCAGAAGAAAATGGCCTTGAGTGGTGGGTTTATAGAAGTCATCGACAATGTAGCCCGGGTTTTGGCAGAGACCGCTGAAAATGGCGGAGATATCGATATATTGCGGGCCAAGGCAGCCAAAGAAAGGGCTGAAAGACGCCTACAAGCACGGGAAGATAATCTGAACCTGGCGCGGGCAGAAATGGCCCTTAAGCGTGCTATTTCAAGGTTAAAGGCAGCGGAAGCATTGTAACTACAATAGAGAAGCTAACTCCTGGCCGGAAGGAATTCTAATATTCCTTCCGGCCTTGGATTTTAGAAAAACATTACACTAGTAACTATTATTGTAATGTGGTAAGTTAATAACAAGTATGTAAATTTATGATGGGGGAATTATGCAAGAACCAGATGAATGATTTATTAAAATATTTAATCATTGTCACTCTGGCCTATTATTTAATTAAAGGATTACTTTATCTACTTTTGTGGCAAATGACATTTAAAGTACAGGAAAAAGGTTTGGCCGCTAAAAAGAAAGAAAAAGAACGCAGACAGGTAGAAAAGGAAATCTGGAAGAATGAGCACGATGATTCTTGATTTGGGTGGTTATACAGGGGGGGATGATGTGCAGAAACTGTACTTCATATTAATTGGTTCGGTTTTCTTATTTAGCATTTTATTTGCCATAATAATATGGCGGCAGACCATAAAATTTGAAAAAAAGGCCCTGGTTGCCAAACAAGCTAAAGAAGAATATTTAAAGCAGTTAATGCTTGAACAAGAAGAGGAGAAAAGACTGGCGGAATTAAGGTTACAAGAAGAGTCGCAACAAAACCTTGAACAAGAATTGCTCGAAGAAGATACTAATAGTCCGAATACCGAAGATACTGAAGACCACAAAGAATAAATAAATAAGGGGTGAAAAAACCTGACCTGGTCAGGTTTTTTTGTTTTTAAGCATAATTGAGAATCAGGCTGGCAAGAATCTTGATAATGTACATATTTCCCAAGGAGGGAGACTTTTTGAAACGATGTGTAATGTATATAATAATTTTTATAATTTTATGTTCAATTAGTAATTATAGTATTGATTATGTACAAGGAAAACAGATCAAAGAACAATCACCATATTACCTATCTTTTGCATCAATCGGTGCAATTTATCTCGAATCACGTCTTGATTGCTGGGCAAAAATAAGAACAACTTCAACGAAACAAGAACTGCAGGATTATCTAAATAATATCCTACAAAGCCTGGATATTACATTAAATCCCGAATTTTTAACAATAAATGAAACGGATAATTATACCATTCTCAGCTACGAATTTCCTCGACCAGATCAAGATTTATTTATTATCATCAAATCTGATCAACAATTAAATGAAAGCTACTTTATGGTAAGTATTGTATGTCAGGATCAAAAAATGAATCTAAAACAGTATGAAAGTAAATTAGACCAGATTATAGGATTGAAGTGGCAGTCTTATTACTTGTATACCGGTGAATTACCTCATACAATTGCCCAACGTGATTACAGCCAAATAATTGCAGTGTTATTAAAAACTATGAAAGCATACAGAGTGGAAAACTATAGTAGTAATGGTACCAGTAGTATAACCGCATACAGCTCACGACTTGAGGAAAACATACCTGCACCAAGTACTAATGGAAAAAAATATAATTTACAAATCGCTATTCGAAATAATAACAAAGGCAAAACTAATGTATATATTGGGTCCCCTTTAATTTTAAGCGAATATTAAGCCAGAATAGAGGTGATTTTGACTATTGGATTTATATGTTAATAATAAAGCCCGTTTAAGCGGAGAGGTATCAGTAAGCTCTTCAAAAAATGCTATACTGCCTATTTTAGCAGCTTCTTTGCTAACGGAAGAAGAAGTTCAGATTAATAAAATTCCCAAGATAAGAGATGTACAAATAATCACCGAACTTATTTATCGTCTGGGAGTAGACCTAATAAATAACGGGGATAGCATAACATTCAGAGGTCAAGCTAAAGAGATTAGTCCCCAATATGATTTGGTAAGACAAATACGAGCCTCATTTTTAGTTATGGGACCATTATTGGCCAGGCATGGTAAAGTTAAGATTGCTCTTCCCGGAGGGTGCGCAATAGGTACAAGACCAATAGACCTGCATTTAAAGGGATTTGAAGCATTGGGGGCTAATATACAATTTAAAAGTGGTGATGTAATTGCTACTAGCTCCAGGTTAAGAGGTAATCATATATATTTGGATTTTCCTAGCGTAGGTGCCACTGAAAATATAATGATGGCAGCAGCCCTGGCTGAAGGTACCAGTTATATAGAAAACGCTGCTCTGGAACCGGAAGTAGTTGACCTGGCCAATTTTATTAACAGTATGGGTGGAAAAGTTAGTGGAGCTGGCAGTAACGTAATACGTATTGAAGGAGTTAAAAAATTAGGAAGAAGTAGTTACACTGCTATAGCCGATCGCATTGAAGCGGGAACCTATATGGTAGCAGCTGCTGCCACCAATGGTGAAGTATTAATAAATAATGTGATTCCCGAACATGTTAAAGCGATAACTGCTAAATTAACAGAAAGCGGAGCAGAAATAGAGGAAGGAAATGGCTGGATTAAGGTAAAACGGAATATCAACATTAAACCTTTATATATTAAAACTCTTCCTTATCCAGGATTTCCAACTGATATGCAGGCACAATTCATGGCCTATTTAAGTTGCGCTGAAGGCAGTAGTATAATCACCGAATCTGTTTTTGAAAATCGATACATGCATGTGGCTGAACTTGGTAGAATGGGAGCCAGGATAAAAACTGAAGGAAAGACAGCCGTAATTAAAGGGGTTCGGGAATTAAGTGGAACCCGGATTAAGGCTACCGACCTCAGGGCTGGAGCAGCATTATTAATAGCAGCATTAACAGCAAAAGGAACAAGCATAATTAGCAATAGCGAACATATTGACCGAGGATATGAAAACATAGTTGATAAATTGAACCATTTAGGCGCCAATATATCAATTAAACCCGCATATAAATTAGATGACCTGAGTGTTACAGGGGGCATTAACTAAACCAGACCATCATATAATTAAAACATGAAAAAAAGAAGAATTAGAATATTAATTGCCATAACTATAAGCATAACGGTATTATTTATACCGATTTTTTTTCTGCAAAAAAACAAAGTTCTTGAAGAACAAATATATAATGAACCACACGTTAAACTTTATTTAACTGAAGAAGATAAAATAGTCGAATTGTTATTAGAGAATTATATTATTGGCGTAGTAGCAGCAGAAATGCCGGCTTCATTTGAGATGGAAGCCTTGAAGGCACAGGCAGTTTGCGCCAGAACTTACACCTTCCGTAAACTCCTGGACGATAAGAAATATCCCGGCGGGGCTAACCTTTCCGATAATATTAATTCATGTCAGGCATACATATCGAAAGAAGAATTCTTCCGGCGCCATCCGAGGCATAAAGACTTGTACGAAAAAGTGAAGGAGGCAGTAAGGCAAACCCGAGGTGAAATCATGATTTACAATGACGAACCTATCGATGCCCTTTACCATTCTACCTGCGGGGGACAAACCGAAAGCGCATTTAATGTATGGGGAAAAAATGTTTCCTATTTATGCTCGGTAAAATGCCGCTATTGCCAACAATCGCGCCATTACGAAAGTATACAGGTTTTCTCGGTACAGGATTTTGCAACCTCATTGGGGGTAAATAATACCCAACCACTAGTTAAGATAAGTGAAAACACGCCCAGCGGCCGGGTTAAAAAAATAAAGATAAATGATAAGGAGTTATCTGGTGAGAAAATGCGCCATATTTTGGGATTACCTTCTACCTGGTGTGATTTTAAAGTAAATGCGCAGCAGGTGAAAATTAAAAGCCGGGGTTATGGTCATGGTTTAGGGTTGTGCCAGTATGGCGCCCATGGTATGGCTCTTGAAGGAAAAACCTACCACCAAATCCTTAAGCATTACTACCAGGGTATAGAATTTAGCCAGCTTAAATATTAATAAACCACCTTCCCTCTGAATATAGATTTATATATACAATGCGGGGGAGGGTGAGGATTGCAAAACTATATTAGAAAGAGGGCGGTAAAAGTTGCCCAACATATATTAAATACATCTGATACGGTGAGACAGACAGCTGAAGTATTTGGTATTAGCAAGAGTACCGTGCACAAGGATGTAGCCGAGAGACTACCTAGAATTGATGAAAAACTGGCTGAAGAAGTAAAATATATCCTGGAAAAAAATAAAGCGGAAAGACATATAAGGGGAGGGGAAGCAACCCGCCAAAAATATGCTGCTTATCACCAGGCGGAAGCGTCAGCTAATAATACAGGCACCTAAGAAAATTGCACACTTTAGTTAAGCATAAGGTATAATTAATAAGAAACCTAAAAAGGGAAAATTAGGTTACAGTTTAAATATTGTTTAGGGGGCCTAAGGAGGATGTGTTTCGCTTTTGGAGAAGATATTGGTATAGACCTGGGGACAGCCAGTGTCATAGTCTTTAAGAAGGGCAGTGGAATTGTCTTACATGAACCATCAGTAGTGGCCATAGATAAAAACACTAATAGGATTATAGCCGTAGGGGAAGAAGCCCGGCAAATGCTAGGGAGGACACCGGGTCATATAGTAGCCATTCGCCCCTTAAAAGAAGGAGTTATTGCTGATTACGATACTACGGAAAAAATGCTAACCTATTTCATTAGAAGGATAATGGGTAATAAGCTATTCTTTAAACCCCGAGTAATAGTATGTATTCCTACTGGTGCAACTGATGTAGAAGAACGTGCAGTTCGTCAGGCAACCATATCATCAGGCGCCAGACAGGCCTTTATTATAGAAGAACCCCTTGCTGCCGCTCTAGGTGCAGGTATAAATATTTCCGAAGCTACTGGTAATATGGTAGTGGATGTTGGTGGTGGGACATCTGATATAGCAGTCCTTTCTTTGGGAGGATTAGTTTGCAATGATTCATTACGAATAGGGGGGGACAAGTTCGACGAAGCTATAATACGCTATGTCCGCCGGGTATATAACCTTATGATAGGTGATCGTACGGCTGAAGAAATTAAAATAAGGGTAGGCACAGCTTATGTTACTGATGATAATCGCAACCGTTCTATGGAGGTAAGAGGACGCGACCTTCTAACTGGATTACCCAAAACTATTTCTATCACTTCAGCCGAAAGCTGGGAAGCCTTGCAGGAACCGGTGGAAGCTGTAATTGAGGGCGTTAAAAAAGTCCTGGAGATTACTCCTCCGGAGCTGGCTGCTGATATTGTTAACAATGGCATAGTTATGACTGGCGGAGGTTCACTCCTGGATGGCCTGGATGTACTTTTATCCAAGGAAACTAATTTACCGGTACATATAGCCGAAGAGGCCATATGTTGCGTGGCTATGGGAACTGGCAAGGCCTTAAATGAAATGTCGGTTATAAGCCGCACTCGTAACAAAGGCGCCCGGCGTGTATTTTAAATTAAAGAAATTCTTTTAAAAAAACGATATATGAAATTAAGAAATAATTCTGTATTTTGGAGGAGTTTACTTTGATTAAAGGCTTATATACGGCTGGGGCAGGAATGATGTTGCAGATGGCCCGGCAGGATGTCGTGGCTAATAACCTGGCTAATGTGAACACCAGTGGTTATAAAAAGCAGGTAGCAGTTGCTCAAGCTTTTCCTAATATGCTTATGAGTCGCCTGGGTGAAATTAAAAAAAATAGCCAGGGCGAATACCAACCAGTGCCGATTAAGCTAATCGGGGGAGTAGGAACCGGAGCAGCGGTTGAAAAGATATATAGTGATTTTATCATGGGCAATATAAGAAAAACTGATAATGCTACTGACCTTGCCTTAAGTAGTGATGGCTATTTTGCTGTTTTAACCCCGCAGGGGGAACGCTACACTCGCAACGGGCAATTTAAAATAAATAGCGAAGGTATTTTAACTACTAACCAGGGCTACCCGGTGCTGGATACTGGTGATCAAACCATTACTCTAGAAGAGGATTTCTTGGTTGACGAAACCGGGAATATTTCAGTAAATGGTGAGAATATAGCCCAACTTAAAATGATTCGTTTTGACAATCCCCAGTACTTGCAACGGGAAGGAGATAATCTTTTGGCCGCACAGGAGGAAGCCGGGACTACCCTGGAAAGGCCCGGTATATTACAAGGATACATAGAAGACTCTAATGTTAATGCGGTTAAAGAAATGGTGGAAATGATTAATGTGGTTAGGGCCTACGAATCCATGCAAAAAGTTGTACAAGCTGAGGACGAAATTACTCAGGTTGTCATTGACCAGGTAGGCAGCGTATCTTAATAAAGAAAACTCCCGCCGCAGGGCGGGATTTTTTTTGCCAATAAATAACTGGGGCAGGAATAACGGATTGTACGGGGAATTATAAGGAAATAGGTGCTGTTAGCAGAAGGAAGAGGCATTGCAATTAGCAGCGGTAATCCATAGTAGCGTGGTTAATTAAGAATACAGGAGGATTATACCTTCCAATATGATAATTAAAGATATAGCAACTGCTAATGTTTTAGGGTGCAAAGTACACCTGCTTAATATGGCTGAGGCAGTGCAAATAATTGAGCAGTTGGTTGAGGACAGGACCAAGTGCAGTCAGGTCGTAACCCTGAATGCAGAAATTATATATCAGACCAAAAAAGAAGAAGAACTACAAAGCATAATTAACCAGGCCAACCTGGTAACGGCAGATGGTATAGGCACGGTTTGGGGGGCTCGGACTCTAGGTTATCCCCAGAAGGAAAGAGTAAGTGGTATCGACCTATTGTATGAACTCTGTACCACGGGGGCAACCCGGGGGTGGAAGATATACTTACTGGGGGCTGCTCCTGGGGTGGCGGAAAAGGCAGGACAGAAGCTGGAACAGAACTATCCCGGATTAAAAGTATGTGGCAACTGGCATGGATATTTTTCCCTGGAAGATGAAAATGAAATTATTGCAGATATTAATTCTAAATCTCCAGATATATTATTTGTAGCTCTGGGGGCACCTAAACAGGAATACTGGATAGATCAGAAACGTGATACCCTCAAGGTACCGGTATGTGTGGGTGTAGGCGGAAGCTTTGATGTTATCGCCGGAGTCAAGAAAAGGGCGCCCAGGATTTTTATAGCCCTTAACCTGGAATGGCTTTACCGCCTGCTTATAGAACCGTCACGTTGGAAAAGGCAACTGGCGCTGCCCGCCTTTGTTCTGGCCGTCTTAAAACAAAAATATGGTCGATACAAGTAGTAGTTACATACAAGCACACGCAACCACTGACGAAAATAGAGATTGGGTTGATAGATTTTGATTTCCCCTTCGGGGACACGGATGTACCTATCGGTACAATTTAGGTAGCAATGTATTCAGTGTCTATTTTCTAATTGAGTCGATTATTTAGAGGAGGATTGAAGGGTGGACAAGACAAGGGTTTTTGCTCTGGATATCGGAACCCGAAAGATTGTGGGTTTATTGCTGGAGAATAATGAAAATGGTTACAGGGTTATTGATGAAGAAATTCTGGAGCATACTACCCGGGCTATGATGGATGGACAGATACATGATGTGGAAGCTGTGGCGGCAACTATACTCAAAATAAAAAACGCACTGGAGGAACGCCAGGGAATAATTCTGGATTCAGTGGCGGTAGCAGCAGCAGGACGCGCCTTAAAAACCTCCCGGGGAAGTTGCCGCAAATCCCGGCAACAGCCAAATGAATTGAGTACGGACGAAGTTAGAGCCCTGGAGATAGAGGCAGTACAGGAAGCCCAGTGTAAACTGGCCCAGGAAGAAAGGGACAATAAAGAGCACAGCAACTATTTTTGTGTAGGATATAGTGTAGTTGCTTACCTCCTGGAGGGCCAGGTAATAGGTAATCTGGTAGGTCAGGTAGGAAACGAGGTAGCCGTAGAGATTATTGCCACATTCCTACCACGGGTAGTTGTGGATAGTCTTTTTTCTGCGCTTAACCGGGCGGGCCTGGAGGTAAAAAGCCTGACCCTGGAACCGATTGCTGCTCTCTCGGTTGCTATACCACCAGGAATGAGACTATTGAATCTGGCTCTGGTAGACATCGGTGCTGGCACCTCCGATATTGCCCTGGTCAAGGATGGTAATGTGTTTGCCTATGCCATGGTACCGCAAGCGGGGGATGAATTAACCGAATACCTGGCTGCGCAATACCTTTTGGATTTTGATACGGCTGAAAAAACTAAGCGACTTATATTGAAACAGAATCAAATCGAGACATCTGATATACTAGGAAACCTCCTGCACTTATCCAGTCAAGAGCTACACCAGGAATTACAACCCCTGATAGACGAAATGACTGCTGAAATAGCCCGCCATATAATTGCCCTTAACCAAAAAGTTACTGATGCGGTAGTCTGTGTTGGAGGAGGAAGCCTCACCCCCTCCCTGACGACCAGTCTGGCTGCAAATCTAGGTATCCCTGCTAACCGGGTAGGTATCAGAACAGTCCAAAACATTGACTTTATTACTACCGATTCCAGTTTTCTTAACAGTCCTCAGGGTATTACCCCACTGGGTATTGCCTATAACTACTTTACTACTCCACCGGTACCTTTTATTAAGGTGTCAGTAAACGGAAGGGAAACTGCTCTCTGGAACCTGGGCGAAATTACTGTGGCTAGCGCCCTGTTAAGTTCGGGCATATCACTTAGCAATATTTATGGTAAACCTGGTATGGGTAAGACTATCGAAGTAAACGGCTATGTCAAAGTAATCAAAGGTAGTATGGGGACAGCTCCGCTAATAAAGGTAAATAACCAGTCAGCATCATTAGAGGCCAGCCTACAAAATGGGAATAGGGTGGAATTTGTGCCTGGAGAGGATGGAGAAGAGGCTGTTATAACCGGCAGGGACCTGGTACCGGCCATAAAGGGTCAGGTAACTGTCAATGGTGAAGAATTTGATTTGGAGCCGGTAATAACCGTTAATGGCGAGCCCTTTGATCCTGATTCTGAAATACCGGATCGTGCCCGGATTGAATTTAAAAACGTAAACAGCGTTTTTAATGTCTTGCGTTTGAGTGGAGTAGACGAATATTGGCTAGAGGAAAAAATGTATAAATATTATCTAGGCGATCAAGAGATAAATGATTTCTGGTTACCTCTGGATGTATACGTGAACGGGGTTAAAGCGCAAGTAGATCAATTGGTTGAACCCGGCGCCGACTTGAGCTATCTCCGAAAACCACTAAGGCCTTGTATCAATGACCTTTTGAGTGAACATGATTTTCTAGCTATTAATGTTAAAGTAAATGGCGAAGAAGTACGTCTCTCGGGAAAGGGAGCAGGTATTGAGATTGATGGGCAGCCAGCCAGTATTTATGATGAAATTCGTGATGGAGTCCGGATTACCCTGAACCTGGAGGAGGGCGGAGCCATTTTAAGTGATATATTTAAGGTGGTTAATGTCAAACCAGCTTTAAATGCTAAACTGCTTATGAAGGTTGATGGAGAGCCGGCTGGTTTTACTACTCCAATAAGAGAAGGTAGTCAAATTGATTTAAGTTGGGAATAAGATGAAAGCGGACAGACCCCAGGTAAAAAAAGAATTTTTAGGTGGGGTCTGTTCTTTATTTCATAGAAACAGATATTGCTGGCTAAAATACAAATATTAGTAAGTTAAACTTAGTCAAAAAACATTAAATCAGGCCTGTTTACTTTTTGTTTTTTGTAGTACAATAAAAACAGATAGTCAATAAAAGTCAAAGAGGGGAAGAGGAATGAAACGAAGCCTTGCTGATAGAATCGAACAATATCTTAAAGTATTGATAGAGCGTAGTGAAGATAAACAGATAGAAATTCAGCGATCGGAATTAGCCGAAACTTTTGACTGTGTACCTTCTCAAGTAACTTATGTTATCAGTACCAGATTTACTGAAACGGAAGGCTACTTTACGGAAAGCCGTCGGGGAGGTAAAGGCTATGTCCGTATTTGCAGGTACCATTTGGAGAATGGTAATAGTGCTGTTGGCAAAGAATTAGTAGCATTTATCGATGAGCTTTTGCAGAAGGATGCGCTTACTAATGGTCAGAGCGACCTCTTAAAGCATCTTATCAGCTATGATTTTATAGATATGCCGCCCGAGTATAGAGCACGTCTGTTTAAACAGCTTAGAAAAGTTTTAGTTGATTATGTGAATATGGATTTAGATAAGGGGGAATAGATTTGTACTGTGAAGAGTGCAAACAAAGACCGGCAACGGTTCATTTTACCCAGGTCTATAACGGTAAAACAGTTGAAACTCATTTATGTCAGCAGTGTTATGCGCAAAAAGGAGGCATTATATTTGATGTCGCCAAAAAGTTGTCTTTGCCCAATTTGCTTGGCAGTTTTTTTGTCAGTAACTACAATCTTGAAGATATGAAATCATTTTCTAAGAATGCTAGTTGTCCTAACTGCGGGACAACACTAAGTGATATAAGTAATACTGGTCGCTTAGGTTGCTCCCAATGTTATACCGCCTTTGAAAGAGAACTGGAACCTACCTTGCGCAGGGTACATGGTGATAGCCGTCACGTTGGTAAAATACCGGCCCGGGGTGGTGAAAAAGTTATGATTAAGAAGAAAATTGAGGGACTAAAATATCAATTACAGAAGGCTATAGGAGCCGAGGAATATGAAAAGGCGGCGGAAATCAGAGACCAAATTAAAGGCGCCGAAAAACAATTGGATTGAGGGGGAAGGGTAATGAAAGCTGACAATTTATTAAACAGTAATTTTGTCCGCTGGATGGCTGTTGATGAAGGGCCTGAATCCGATATAGTAGTCAGCAGTCGTATTCGTTTGGCCAGAAACCTGGATTTAATACCTTTTTCTCATCTGCTGGATCGGGAAGATGGGGAGAAGTGTCTTAGAGAGATAGAACAGGCCTGGAAGAAAAGTGATAATAAAGACCTGTTAAAAATGGAGCGGCTAACCTTTAACCAGCTAACTGCTCTGGAGCGACAAATGCTGGTGGAGAAACATCTGATTAGCCCTAATCATGCAGAATCTGACGATAGTTTTCGTGGTGTTTTGGCTAATTCGGATGGTTCCCTGGTAATAATGATAAATGAAGAAGATCATTTGCGTATTCAGTGTTTTTTACCCGGTTTGCAGCTGGAAGAATGTTACCGTCAGGCTCAGAAGATAGATGATGACCTGGAGAAAAACTTGAACTTTGCTTTTGACGATACCAGAGGATACCTAACTTCCTGTCCTACCAATGTCGGCACCGGGATGCGAGCTTCAGTAATGTTGCACCTCCCCGCTATAGTATTTAGCGGACAGACAAACCATATTTTTCACAATATAGCTCAGCTGGGTATGACCGTTCGGGGTATATATGGTGAAGGTACTGAAGTAGTGGGGAACTTCTTTCAGTTATCCAATCAGATAACTATGGGTCAGAGTGAAGAGGATATTATAAATAACCTGAATAGTATAACTCTCCGGGTAGTGGAGCAGGAGCGATTAATAAGAAAAAAATTGGCGGAAGAGATGAAATACCAGCTGGAGGATCGAGTAGGCCGGGCTTTTGGGATTCTAAGCAGTGCCCGGGTACTTAATTCCAATGAGTCCATGGCGCTCCTATCTGATGTTCGCCTGGGAGTAGATATGGGTCTACTGGCAAAAATAAAGCCATATGCCCTTAATGAATTGGTAGTAGCTATCAGGCCTGCCCATTTACAGAAAAAGGCCGGTAAAGAAATGGACGCTTTTCATCGTGATGTCAAGCGAGCCGAAGTTATTCAGGAAAGATTAGCTGAAACCAAAGCACAATAAAGCATAGGAGGAGATAGGGTATGTTTAGAAGATTTACTCAAAGGGCCAGAAATGCCGTTATTCATGCCCAGGAAGAAGCCAGGCAGCTAAATCATCCGGCTATTGGCACTGAACATATATTACTGGGTTTAATTAAGGAAGGTGAGGGAGTAGGAGCTCGTGCCCTGTTAAACATGGGTGTAGATTTGGAAAAAGTGCGGGAAGAAATTACTCGCTTGATAGGGACAGACGGAATTAATGCTGAAAGGGCTGCCGGTGATTTGCCTATTACTCCCAGAGCTAAGAAAGTGTTTAACCTTGCTTTTGACGAAGCCCGTTTGCAAGGAGTTAATTATGTAGGTACCGAACACTTGCTTTTGGCCTTAATCAGGGAGGAAGAAGGGGTTGCTGGTCAGGTCTTAATATCTATGGGAGTTAGACTGGATCAGGTACGGGAGCAGGTTATACTTTTGTTAGGTGGGGAAGCCTCTGCCAATTTTAATGTTAATCCGCACCAGGAACCAGCAGGTCCCATGGGGGTAACTCAGATTAAAAAGAAAACCCGCAGTAAGACTCCGACCCTGGATGCTTTTAGTCGGGATTTAACCCAGGATGCAGCTGAGGAAAGGCTAGATCCGGTGATTGGCCGGGAAAAAGAAATAGAGCGGGTGGTACAAATTTTATCCCGCCGAACTAAAAACAACCCGGTTTTGATCGGTGATCCAGGTGTTGGAAAAACTGCTATTGTAGAAGGATTGGCTCAAAGGATAAATGATAACCAGGTACCGGAAATATTAAACAACAAACGCGTAGTAACTTTGGATTTATCAACTATGGTGGCTGGAACCAAATACCGGGGCGAATTTGAGGATCGTTTGACCAAGATAGTAAATGAGATTAAATCGGCTGGTGATGTGATTGTTTTCATCGATGAGCTGCATACCATAGTGGGAGCAGGGGCAGCCGAAGGGGCTATCGATGCTGCCAATATTCTTAAACCTTCTCTGGCCCGGGGTGAGTTCCAGTGTGTAGGAGCTACTACTCTAAATGAATACCGCAAGCATATTGAAAAAGATGCCGCGCTGGAAAGGCGTTTTCAGCCCATAGTGGTAGATGAACCTGGTGAGGAAGAAAGTATAGAAATACTCAAAGGGCTACGCGATCGGTACGAAGCCCATCATGGAGTAAAAATTAAGGATGAAGCTATAATAGCTGCAGTAAAGCTTTCAGTTCGCTATATAAGTGACCGCTTCCTGCCGGATAAAGCTATTGATTTAATTGATGAAGCTTCCTCCCGGGTGCGATTGGCTAATTACGTTTTACCCGAAGAACTAAAACAAAAACAAAGCCATATGGAGGAGCTAATCAAAGAAAAGGAAGAAGCTATAAATGCTCAGGAATACGAAAAGGCTGCTCGTTTACGGGATCAGGAGCAAAAACTACGTGATGAAATAGAAAATGAGCGTAAGGAATGGACCAGCAAGCGTACCTTGCAAGGAGGCGCGGTAGGTGAAGAAGAAATAGCTGAAATAGTATCCAGTTGGACCGGGATACCAGTAACTAAACTGGCTACCGAGGAAAGCGAACGATTGATACACCTGGAAGAAATTTTGCACCAGAGGGTAGTTGGTCAGGAAGAAGCCGTAGAGGCAGTATCCCGGGCGGTAAGGCGGGCTCGCGCCGGACTCAAAAACCCGCAAAGACCTATAGGTTCCTTTGTATTCCTTGGTCCTACAGGAGTAGGCAAAACTGAACTGGCCCGGGCTTTGGCGGAAGCCATGTTTGGTAGTGAGGATGCCGTTATCCGTTTAGATATGTCTGAGTACATGGAGAAACATGCGGTATCCCGTATGATAGGGTCTCCACCCGGTTATGTAGGTTATGATGAGGGAGGACAGCTAACCGAAAAGATCAGGAGAAAACCTTATTCCGTAATTCTTCTGGATGAGATAGAAAAAGCTCATCCGGATGTATTTAATATTCTGCTGCAGATATTAGAAGACGGTCGTTTAACTGATGGGCAGGGACGTACGGTAGATTTTCGTAATAGCATTATAATCATGACCTCTAATGTCGGGGCCCAGGACCTGAATGCTACTAAAAAGGTTGGTTTTACCAGTGCTGTAGATGAAGCGGAAAACTATAGTCGCATGAAAGAACGGGTTATGGAACAACTTAAGCATACCTTCCGGCCCGAATTAATGAACCGTATTGATGAGATTATTGTATTTTCCAAACTTAGTGAAGAAGAATTGAAACAGATAATTGAAATACTGTTACGGGACTTGACCAAAAGGATTGAGGAGAACGGCTATACTATGGAAATAAATACTGCTGCTCGGGAAGTTATCATGAAAGAAGGATACGAACCGGCATATGGTGCCAGGCCATTTAGGCGGGCTATACAGAAGTTAGTTGAAGATCAGGTATCCGAAGAGATACTAAAAAAGACAGTTGAACCTGGTGATAAAATTCTTATTGACGCTATAGATGGTAAAATTGTAGTAAGAAAAGCGTAACTTATTAAAAGGTGACAGGGGACGGTTCCTCTGTCACCTAAAAATTAGGTGACAGAGGAACCGTCCCCTGTCACCTCTATATTTAGGGAATAATTCTAATTTACTGGAAATTATAGCAAGTTTACACTTATAATATCTCTAAAGGAGAATTATATGGGGAAAAATATAAGCAGGTTTGTTTGTAGCTGCTGTGGCCAGGTGAGTAGTAAATGGCTGGGAAAATGTCCTGGTTGTTCGTCCTGGAATACCATGATAGAAGAGTCTTATGAGAAAAAGGTAGTTTCTCGTATTCGCAAGATAGAAGCTATTCCCCTGACCAGTATTTCCGATCAGGATTTACTCAGGTTAAGCACCGGTATTAGCGAGCTGGATCGGGTATTGGGTGGTGGCATAGTACCAGGCTCAGTAGTCCTGTTAGGGGGCGATCCGGGTATAGGAAAGTCCACCCTATTACTACAGGTAGCTAATTTTGTTGCCATGGATGGAAAAACCGTAATTTACCTTTCCGGTGAAGAGTCTTTGAAACAGGTACGGCTACGTTCTCTGCGGCTTAATATACATAATGATAATATTTATCTGCTTAATGAGCAGGATATAGATTTGTTGGATGGGTATATGAAGGAGATTAATCCTGAATTAGTTATAGTTGATTCTATTCAAACCGTTTATTCTCCCGAAATATCCTCTATTCCAGGTAGTGTTTCTCAGTTACGGGAGTGTACTGCCCGGATAACTAATATAGCTAAAAGTAATGATAAAGCTTTTTTTCTGGTGGGTCATGTAACTAAAGATGGCGTTTTAGCAGGTCCTCGGGTACTGGAACATATGGTAGATGTGGTGGTCTACTTCGAGGGGGAGAAGAACTATTCCTTTCGTCTATTGCGCGGGGTGAAGAATCGTTTTGGTTCCACTGATGAAATAGGTCTGATGGAAATGAGTGGGCAGGGACTAATCGAGGTATTAGACCCCTCCTATGTATTTCTCAGTTCATCGTTACCTGATAGTAATGGGATTGCTATCACCGCCAGTTTTGAAGGTAGCCGACCGCTTCTCATTGAAGTGCAAGCTTTAGTTGCTATGTCTGGTCCGGGTTATCCCAGGCGTATGGCATCGGGAATTGACCAAAATCGTTTAGCCCTAATAATAGCTGTATTGGAAAAAAAGACGGGCTTCAATCTTAGTGCCAGCGATGTTTATCTTAAGGTAACCGGAGGGGTATTTCTAAAAGATCCATCAGTAGATTTAGGTATTGCAGCAGCTATTATATCTAGTTACCGGGAAAAAACCATGCCTGTGGATATGGTTTTTATAGGGGAATTAAGTTTGACCGGGCAAATCCGATCAGTACCTTTTTTAGATTTAAGGCTTAAAGAAGTTGAAAAAATGGGTTATAAAAGTGTAGTAATACCGGGGAGTACCTACAGGAATCGGGCCTATAGCACTGGTTTGGACGTACTTGAGGTAAATACTATAGAAGAATTTATTGACTTAATTATGGAGGGATGAGCAGGTGGAAGATACCTACCAGGAGCAGTTCAGGAAATCCCTGCAAATATTGGCCCCGGGTACTTTATTTCGGTTGGGTATAGAAAACATACTGCTGGCCAATACTGGTGGTTTAATAGTTGTAGGAGATTCTCCAGAATTGATGGCTATAGTTAGCGGCGGATTTCATATTAACTGCGATTTTACCCCGGCGCGGCTTTATGAACTGGCCAAAATGGACGGAGCTATCATTACCAGTCAGGATGCCGGGAAAATACTAATAGCCAATGCGCAATTAGACCCGGATCCCCATATGCGCTCCAATGAAACCGGAATACGTCATCGTACCGCTGAGCGAGTAGCCCGACAGACTGGTGAACTGGTGGTAGCTATATCCCAAAGGCGTAAGGTTATTACCCTTTATCAGGGGAATATTGTGTTTCGTCTGCGCGATCTGCCCTCCATTCTGGTTAAGGCTAATCAGGCTCTGCAAACCCTGGAGAAATACCGTAATGTTATGATAAGAGAACTGCAGCATTTGGGTGGGCTGGAATTCGAAGATATGGTAACCGTATCCGAAGTATGTGAGGTAATTAAACGCAGTATCAAGGTATTAAAGGTTGCCAGCGAAATTGAACATTATATTGCTGAGTTGGGCAGTGAAGGGCGATTGGTGAAAATGCAATTGGATGAGATGATTGTCAATGTAGAAGACGAGGCCCTGCTTATCATTCAGGATTATTCCAATAACCAGGAAAAAACGCCCCATGAATTGCTGGCCACCATGATGCGTTCATTTGAAGATGATATTTCTGATTCGGTATTTATAGCCCGGTTACTTTCACTGGGGACTGCCAGCAGCCACCTGGATCAGATGGTTGCACCACGGGGGTATCGGATGCTGCAAAAATTACCGCGAATTCCCACCACTATTATCGATAATCTGGTGGATCGGTTTGGCCTCTTAACCCATGTTTTGCGGGCTAGCATCGAGGAATTGGATGAGGTTGAAGGCATAGGAGAAGTGAGAGCCCGATCCATTAAAAATGGCCTCAAACGTATGCAGGAGCAACAACTGCTGGAATATATGGTGTAATAGGAACTGATAAAAAAACCGCTTCGATAAAATTACCAGAAGCGGTTTTTTGTCATGCTCGTGGGTGACAGGGGACGGTTCCTGTGTCACCTCGTTATACTAGGTCATATTAAATATCCCGAGAACATTGGCTTTTTTATACTCTTTTATAAAGACATCGTAGAGACTGATATCCAAAGTGTTACAGAGTGCCGCAACATAAAAGAGAAGTTTTCCCAGCTCATTATATACTACTTCTTCACAATTCGGACATAAATGTCCTTTTAAGTGACTATCCATATATTGCTTTAACTCTTCAAAGGAACCAATTTCGTTTGGTAGCTGGAGTTTGTTGGCATGTACCGACAGGCAGCCACAGTCAGTTACTGACTTGACTACCGCCCGGTTTACCCGGCAATCGGATTCGGAGAGCTTGGAAAGGATATCAAGGATGCTGCGGTTTCTAATCAGGAGATCACCTACAACATTTTGAAACTCATCACAAATCAAGTCCTTCAAAAGGCTTGCCCCCCTAGCGTGAGATTTTTATAAATTATAGCCGTTGCTGCTAACCCTTGTCAATTGCATGCCCTATTCAAGGTATGTCCTAAAGACTTAACCTGAAGGTTGCTTATGTAGACCTTTCCCGGAATTTATGGCTCTTTGGTAATACGAAAATAGACGTAGACAACATAGTTTTAATGTAAAAAATTTCAAATTTTATTCTCCTGGTATAATTATGCAGTTCCTAAAGAAAAATAGTTAGTATGGAGGTGCATAAAATGCATACAAAGTTTATATTTTCCAAACGGCTATTTATTTTGGCAATCATCCTCGGTGTTTGGGCAGCATATACGGTACGATCTTTTCTAAGCCTGGGGTCGATATGGAACATTACTATGGGATTAGTGGCGGCAGTAATTTTTTATCTGGGCAGTGTTCTTATTATAAACCTGGCTCGTACAAGTATTACCTATCTAAACCGGACTTTGGATTCTGTACCGACAGAAGCCCTGCTAGGGGGGATATCGGGCTTGTTCCTGGGAGTTCTGGTTGGAGTTTTAACTACCTTTCCCCTGTCCCTCTTGGATGGAATCGGGAACTTCTTAACCCTGGGGGTGTTTTTCCTCAGTAGTTATTTGGGTTTAAAGATAGGTATTCGTCGTGCACCTGATATGCTTAAATTCCTACCCCACTCCCCGATTAGCAAGAAAAAAGCCGATAACCATTTAATAGCTCCTAAAGTACTGGACACCAGCGCCATAATTGATGGCCGTATCTATGATGTTTGTTTAAGCAACTTTCTGGAAGGTCACCTGGTGGCACCTACTTTTGTTATTGAAGAACTGCAGCATATAGCCGATTCTTCAGATAATATCAGGCGTAACAAAGGCAGGCGAGGACTGGAGCTTTTGTCCAAAATGCAGAAACATAGCAGCATAAAAATTGATATAATTGAAACAAATATATCTGAAGAGAAAGACGTGGACAGTAAACTGTTACGTCTTTGTAAGCAGATTAACGCCTGCATAATTACCAATGATTATAATCTTAATAAAGTGGCCGAACTACAGGGTATTAAGGTTCTTAACATAAATGAACTAACCAATGCGGTAAAAGTAATTGTCTACCCGGGTGAGACCATGCACATTGCAATTATTAAAGAAGGAAAAGAAGCCGGACAGGGAGTAGGTTACCTGGAGGATGGAACCATGGTAGTAGTTGAAGATGCTTACCATGAAATTGGTAATGATCTGGAAGTCATGGTTACCAGTGTATTCCAGACTGCAGCAGGTCGGATGATTTTTACTCGTAAAATACGGGAAGAAGTCCCCAGCAACGTTAATCAGCATTTTCAGGAATCACAAGAGGTGAAATTATATGGCTAACAACCTCCGGGTTGTTATAGCGGCGGCCGGAACCGGAAGCAGGATGAAAAGCAGAATCAACAAGCAGTACATGCTTCTAAATTCCCGACCCATTTTAAGTTACTCACTGGATGTGTTTGAAAAGTATGAGGCCGTAGATGAAATAGTAATTGTGGCCCATCCTCGGGAAATCGAATACTGTGAAAAGGAAATAGTAAAAAAATTTGGCTACCGTAAAGTTAAAAAAGTTATTCCCGGTGGAAATCAACGTCAGGATTCGGTATGGGCAGGGTTGTTGCAACTAAACTCGGATACTACCGATTATGTGGCTGTGCACGACGGTGCGCGGCCACTTTTGACGCCAGCCCTGCTAAATGACCTGATTAATCAAGCCGAGGAATGGGGGGCAGCTATTCCCGGGATTTACGTTAAGGATACCCTTAAAATGGTTGATCGGGATGGCTTTGTGGGCAATACCCTGGATCGATCCAGTACTGTATTTATTCAGACCCCCCAGGTTTTTCGTTTCCAAGAAATTTACCAGGCTTACGAAATGGCACTGGAAGAAAGTTTTACCAGTACTGATGATGCAGCTTTATTTGAAAAATATATTGGCCGGGTCAAGGTGGTTCCGGGTAATTATAACAACCTTAAGATAACCACTCCCGAAGACCTGATTATTGCTCAAGCCTTATTAAATATGTAAGCGTGAGGGGGAGAGGTTTTGCGTATTGGCAATGGATATGATGTGCACCGCCTGCAACAGGGACGGCGGTTAGTTCTGGGCGGAGTAAACATAGACTATCCCCTGGGATTACAGGGTCATTCTGATGCGGATGTATTACTGCATGCTATTTCTGATGCCCTTTTAGGGGCAGCCGGTCTCGGCGATATTGGACGTCATTTTCCTGATAGTGATGAACGCTACCGGGGCATAAGCAGCCTCTATCTGTTGGAGGAAGTAGGGACTAAACTGAATCAGGCCGGCTTTACCATAATTAATATTGACAGTACTATAATAGCCCAGAAACCCCGTTTGGCGCCTTACATAGAAACCATGGTGCAAAATATAGCCCGGGTTTTGCATATTGAAAAGGGACAAGTTAATGTAAAAGCGACTACTACTGAAGGACTGGGATTTGAAGGCCGGGAAGAGGGTATATCTGCTATGGCGGTAGCCTTGATTAAGTAACATTGCGCTATTATATACTATGGTTGCAGGGTTAATTATGGTGGTATAATCGAGGTACACAAGGGAGGTACTGTATGAATAAACTAAAGGTTAGATTTGCACCCAGTCCTACCGGGCCATTACATATAGGTGGGGCTCGTTCGGCTTTGTTTAATTATCTTTTTGCCCGCCATAATAACGGGAATTTGGTAATAAGAAGCGAAGATACTGATTTGGAACGCTCGCGCCGGGAGTACGAAGATGAAATATTGGAATCCCTAAAATGGCTGGGAATCAGCTGGAATGAAGGACTGCAAGCCGGCGGAGAAGATGGGCCCTATCGACAGACCGAGCGTTTGGATATATATGCTGAATACACCGAGCGTTTGCTGGAGTCCGGTCAGGCTTACTACTGTTTTTGTAGCGAGGCAAAATTGGAGGAAGAGCGTCAGCAGGCTATGAACAGTGGCGAGATGCCACGCTATTCCGGCAGGTGCCGTCACCTGACTTTGGAGGAGGTTGAAACCCGGCGAGCCCAGGGTGAAAAACCTGCTATTCGATTCAAAGTACCATCCAACCGCATATATGTAGTAGATGACCTGGTTAGGGGCCGGGTTAGTTTTGATAGTAATAACATAGGAGATTATATAATTGTAAAATCAGATGGTATCCCCACCTATAATTTTGCTGTAGTTATAGATGATGTGTTAATGGGTATAAGCCATGTTATCAGAGCAGAGGAGCATTTGTCCAATACCCCGCGGCAGTTGATGCTATATGACGCCTTGAACCTGAAACGACCTGAATTTGCCCATATTTCACTTATACTGGGCAGCGACCGTCAGAAGATGAGCAAACGCCATGGGGCTACTTCGCTGATACAATACCGGGAGATGGGTTATTTACCTGAAGCCCTGTTTAACTTTCTGGCCCTTTTAGGCTGGTCACCGGAAGGAGAAGAACAGATTCTTTCCCCGGAGCAAATAATTGCTGCCTTTACCCTGGAGCGGGTGGCTAAAAATCCGGCTGTCTTTGACCTGGATAAATTGAACTGGATTAACCAGCAACATATCAAACAAAAAGATCATGAGGAACTAAAAGGTCTTATGCTGCCTTACCTGGAGCAGTCTCACTATAGTGAAAAGGTAGCCCAATTAGATAAAACCCAGCTTGATTTACTGGTAGAGGTATTGCGTGACCGCATCGTTTGTTTGACGGATATTAGTAAAGAGCTGGAAGAGTTTTTTGCCCTTCCCCAGTATGAGGCTGACAGCCGGGAGGTTTTGCAAGCTGATGGAGTAAAACAGGTTTTAGAGGCTTTTATCAACGGGTTACCTGATTTTCAAGAAACAGCAGAGATTAAGCAGTTTATCAAAACCCTGACCAAAAGCTTAAAGCTAAAACCTAAAAATGTTTTTATGCCCCTGCGCTGCGCCTTAACCGGCAAATCCCACGGTCCTGACCTGCCTTACCTGATTTTTATCTGGGGACGGGAAGAAACCCTGCGCCGCGCTCGCGAGAGCATATAGGGGCAAGTGGGACGGTTCTTGCTTGCCTGCCAAAATTTCCCATTGTTTCACGTGAAACAATTTGTCTTTGCGAATAGAAGAACTCTTTGAAGACGAGGAAACAAAGTAGTAGTGGTGACCAATAACGTCCGGGGGAGTGTTTAACATGAGTAAATACCAAAAATGGACGGTTATATTCTGTATATGTTTAAGCCTGTCAATAATTTTTGGGCAAGTAGCAAAATTCTGGTTTGCCTACGCCACCATAACGGGGTGGCTTTTGGGTTGTATATTTTTAGTTCTGGCCACTATTACAGCACTTAAGGCCTGACCGTCCCCACTTGCCCCCTTGACTTTAGCGACCCGGCTGCATATAATTTTATTAATTCCATATATAAATGCTATGAATGGGATAAGTAGGACTGCAATCGCTGCCAGAGAAAAGAGGTCACCGGCTGAGAGCCTCTTTACAGTATGAAGCTGTTTCGAAATTGCGCCCGGGAGCAGGTATGTTGAAATTTTGTAGGCATACCCGGTAATACCGTTAAAGTATTTAAGTGGAGTACCTGTCTCAGGCAGGGGCTCAACAAGAGTGGAACCGCGGAAATATGGTCTTTCGCCTCTTAACGAGACGAAAGACCTTTTTATTTTTAATAAAATTTTGGGAGGGTAAAAAATGTTTGCCAGACTTAAAGCGGAGATTCAAGTAGTATTTGAAAGAGACCCGGCTGCCCGGAGCATATGGGAGGTAATTTTTTGTTACCCTGGATTTCATGCTATTATTAATCATCGTATAGCCCATTTTTTCTATCGTAAGAGATGTTATTTTCTGGCTCGTTTTATATCCCATATTAGCCGCTGGCTTACCGGTATCGAAATCCATCCTGGGGCCAAGGTTGGCAATGGTGTATTTATTGACCATGGCAGCGGAATAGTTATTGGAGAAACTGCAGAAATAGGGGATAATGTTACTATGTACCAGGGGGTTACCCTGGGTGGAACCGGCAAGCAAAAAGGTAAACGCCACCCTACTATCGGGAATAATGTGGTTATAAGTGCTGGAGCCAAGGTTTTGGGAGCCATAACCATAGGTGATAATGCCAAAATCGGCGGTGGTTCGGTAGTTTTAAAAAGTGTTCCTCCCTCCTGTACCGTAGTAGGAGTGCCGGGAAGGATAGTAGTTCGTAATGGAGCCCGGATAACCGATGGTAAAATAGAGGTTGATTTGGAGCATCACCTTTTGCCTGACCCGATAGCTGATACCCTGGTAGCTATGCAGGCTCGGATTGAAGAATTGGAAAAACGCCTGCAATCTTACGAAAACGAGGTGACCAACCATGCGAGTGTACAATACCTTGAGTGGCAGAAAAGAAGAGCTGGCAACGCTTGAGCCGCAAAAGGTAAAAATATATGCCTGTGGGCCTACCACCTATAACTATATTCACCTGGGTAATGCCCGGCCGCTGGTAGTATTTGATACCCTGCGCCGTTATCTGGCCTATCGCGGCTATGAGGTGACTTATGTACAGAATTTTACTGATGTGGACGATAAAATAATTAATCGCAGCCGGGAAGAAGGCGAAGAAGCACTTGAGCTGGCAGAGCGCTATATAAACGAATATTTCAAAGATGCTGATGCTCTAAATATATTACGGGCAGATGTCCATCCCCGGGCCAGCCAGCATATAGAAGAAATTATTAATACCACTCAGAAACTTATTGATAAGGGATTTGCCTATGAAGTTGATGGTGATGTTTTCTACCGGGTAAAAGCTTTTAAGGATTATGGTAAACTATCGGGGCGCAGCGTAGAGGATATGCTATCTGGGGCCCGGGTAGAAGTGGATGAACGTAAAGAAGAAGCGGTTGATTTTGCTTTATGGAAGGCGGCTAAACCGGGTGAACCTTTCTGGGATAGCCCCTGGGGGAAGGGGCGACCAGGCTGGCATATTGAGTGTTCGGTAATGTCTACTAAATACCTGGGAGATACTATAGACATTCACGGAGGAGGAAGCGATTTAATTTTCCCCCACCATGAGAATGAAATAGCTCAAGCCGAGGCCCTTACGGGTAAACCTTTTGTGCGGTACTGGATGCATAATGGCTTTATTACTATTAATAGCGAGAAGATGTCCAAATCTCTGGGCAACTTTTTTCTCCTGCGGGAGGTGCTGGACAAATTCCCGGCTGATGTAGTACGTTTTTATCTAATTGCCACCCATTACCGCAGTCCCCTGGATTTTGATGACGGCAAACTGGAGGAAGCCCGCAAGGCCCTGGGACGTTTAAAGACCACCCTGCTGCTGGCAGATGAATTTAAGCAGGATGGGTTATCGGATGATACCGGGCTGAAGGAGGGCGAACTGCTGGAGAAGGTTAATAACCTCCAGCAAGAATTTATTGCCGCTATGGATGATGATTTTAACACCGCCCGGGCTATTGGACATTTATTTGAAATTTCCCATCTTATTAACCGCTATCTGGCTACGGCCAGCCGCGATAATGCCCGGGATCAGGCCGTAGTTGCCACGGCGGTTGCTATTTTTAAAGAACTGGGAGAGGTTCTGGGTATTTTTATAGACCAGGAATCAGACCAGGGTGCCGAATTAGAAGAAGTGCTGCAGATACTGGCCGGGTTGCGACAGGCAGCTCGCCAGGAAAAGGATTACTCGCTGGCAGATGATATTCGCGATTTTCTAGGCAGTCTAGATATTAGTATTGAGGATACCCCTGCCGGTACCCGTTTTCGTTATAAATCAGCTCCCGAGTTGGAGTTTTTAATGGAGAAGCTTATAGATTTACGGGCCAATTTTAAATCCCAAAAACGCTATGAAAAAGCAGACTATATAAGAAATAGTCTGCAGCAAGCAGGTATTGTAGTTGAAGATACCCGGGAAGGAGTCAGGTGGAAGATTGCTGAGGCATGATACAGTAAATGAGAGTATGTTGCGGGAGTACCCCGCGGTAGTGCTGGCTTATATTGGGGATGCCGTTTTTGAGCTGCTGGTAAGAACCCATATCGTTACTGCAGGCCCCAGGAAGGTCAGTGATATTCACCATGATACCGTAGAACTGGTTAAGGCCCAGAGCCAGGCTCGGCTTACCCGGCAACTATACCATGATTTAAGCGAAGCGGAACAGGATATAGTACGCCGGGGCAGAAATGCCAAAAGCACTCCTCCTCGGCATGCCGACCCGGAAGACTACCAATTAAGTACTGGCTTTGAAGCCCTCCTGGGCTATCTCTATCTCAAAGGTGATGAAGAACGACTCCTATACCTGGTAAACCAAGCACTATCGGAAATTTAACCTAAGGAGGGGTGGCTATGATTATTCAGAAGCCTCGGGTACTTGTTTCCCAACAGGCCTTGGGGGAAAATATTCTCTTGCGGCTGGAACGCTATGCCCGGGTTTGTTACAAATCAGAAGACAAAATGGCAGCTCAGGGGAATCCGGATTTTCTTAAGAGCAAGCTTACACTGGGCCATGAATCGATAATTGAACATGAAAAAGCAACAGTTATGTTTATTATCGACCGGGGTATATCCCATGAAATAGTTCGGCACCGGATTGCCGCTTACAGTCAGGAATCCACCCGCTATTGCCGTTATAGCCAGGATAAATTTGGTAACGAGATTGCGGTAATTGAACCTTATTTCTTTTTGGAGGATGATATTGCTTATCGCCACTGGGAAGAAGCCTGCCTGGGAGCAGAGAAGAGCTATATGGCTTTGCTGAAGGCTGGACGTTCAGCTCAGGAAGCCCGCTCAGTTCTACCCAATTCCTTAAAAACGGAGATAGTGGTTACATATAACATGAGGGAATGGCGGCACTTTTTCCGTTTGCGCTGTGATGCTGCCGCCCATCCCCAGATGCGGCAGGTGGCCATACCGCTCCTGCTTTATTTTCAAAAGCAGTTACCCAGCCTATACAGTGATATAGAATATGACCAATCTTTCCCGGAAAAGTACTATGCCGAAATCGAAATAACGGATGATATCTTTAATCCACTTTAATGTGGGTATAAACACAGATAAGAGTTTTCTTGTAATATAGCGGAATTAATTGTTTAGAGTAAGGGATGAGGGGTAAAGGGTGAGGATACTTATTTTTACTTTTCAGTCCTCAATCCGCACCTTATGGCAATTTTCATCCGTAGTTACCCTGGGGGTATGCCTCGGGTAGGGGGGGAATAAGGAAGCAAAGGGGTTAAGTAGTTTTATGCAAGAAAAACTAACCGGGATAAACAGCGTGATGGAGGCTTTGAAGGGCCGACGCAAGATAGATAAAATCTATATGCTGGAAAACCGCCAGGGTAAAAGAATGGAAGAAATGATTTACCTGGCCCAGAAAAAAGGGGTTTATGTCCAGTATGTAGATAAGCCACGGCTAGACCGCATGTCGCCCGGGGTTAACCACCAGGGGGTAATTGCCCTGGTTGAAAGTTATAACTATGCCCAGTTGGAAGAGGTACTACAACTGGCCCGGGATCGTAGGGAAGACCCTTTTATTCTTATTCTCGATGGACTGGAGGACCCGCAAAACCTGGGCTCTATCATAAGGACAGCCGAGTGTGCTGGCGTACATGGGATAGTTATTCCCCGCCATGGTTCCGCTGAAGTAAGTGAGGGCGTGGTACGAGCTTCGGCGGGTGCGGTTGAACATGTTCTGCTGGTACAGGAAACCAACCTGGTGAACACTATAAATAAGCTGAAAAATATGGGGCTGTGGGTGGCGGGTGCTGATATGGAGGCTGAAAAAGACTATTTTTCTATGCCCTTTCCAGCACCACTGGCTCTGGTTATAGGTTCCGAAGGGAAAGGTATCAGGCGGCTGGTAAAGGAAAATTGTGATATAATGGTCAATATACCAATGAGAGGTAAACTTAATTCGCTTAATGCATCGGTTGCTGCTGCTTTGCTGATCTATGAAGTTTTACGTCAAAGAAAACAGAATGGGGAATAATTAAGGAGAGGAATTAAAGCTACCAGAGCTGCATTAAGTGCATTAACGATGATATACGGGCAAATCTGAGAAGAATTTGCTGTGACCCGGCATAAAGGTCCCATACTATTGGCTTGACCTGTAACGGGACTGTAGCTATAATAAAATTGTGTACACTTCATGTAATTTCCGACTTTTTGCATATTAATAACAAGATTTATGGAGGCGATTGAATGTCTGGTTCTATCGCTACTGCTCAGAAATTATTTCTGGCATATACTGAGATGACTGATGAAGAAATCGTAGATTTGGCACAACAGGGAGATCAGTATGCTATAGAGTTTTTGGTAGACAAATACAAAAACTTTGTTAGAGCCAAGGCAAGGTCTTATTTTCTCATAGGAGCGGATAAAGAGGATATTATACAGGAGGGTATGATAGGCTTATTCAAAGCTATTCGCGATTATAGATTAGACAAGCTTACTTCATTTCGAGCCTTTGCTGAATTATGCATAACTCGGCAGATTATTACTGCCATTAAAACAGCAACTCGGCAAAAGCATATTCCCCTTAATTCATATGTTTCACTTAACAAGCCCATTTATGATGAAGAGTCAGACCGTACTCTTATCGATATACTATCTACGAACAAAATTACCAATCCCGAAGATATAATTATTAGTCGAGAAGAATTTATCTTTATTGAAAAGAAAATGGGAGAAATACTAAGCTCATTGGAGTGGAAGGTTCTTATGGCCTACCTGGAAGGCAAATCCTACCAGGAAATTGCTGTAGAATTGAAGAGGCATGTAAAATCTATTGATAATGCCCTGCAGAGAGTAAAAAGAAAGTTGGAAAAATACCTGGATGATAGAAATGAAATGTAATCATCCCTGCCAGCAATAATCAAGTCTTTCTATTCTGGCCGCTTATCGGAGCCCCGACATAACCTATTAACAAATTAAAACCATTGAGCAGCTATTGACTTTGAATAACGCAGAGTATAAAATATTACTTGCTGAGCCGAGCTAGCTCAATTGGCAGAGCAGCTGATTTGTAATCAGCAGGTTGCGGGTTCAAGTCCTGTGCTCGGCTCCAGGTAAAAAAATGGAGGGATACCCAAGCGGCCAAAGGGGGCAGACTGTAAATCTGTTGGCACCGCCTTCGAAGGTTCGAATCCTTCTCCCTCCACCATAAATGACGCGGGATGGAGCAGTTGGTAGCTCGTCGGGCTCATAACCCGAAGGTTGTCGGTTCAAGTCCGGCTCCCGCAACCATGAAATATTTTTCCCGTAAGGGAAATGGAATAGGTAGTCCCCGTAGGGGGCAACCATAAAAATTATTTCCCAAAGGGAATTGAAATCAGTGGTTCCCGCAGAGGGCAACCAAATAAATGCCCTTATAGCTCAGTCGGCAGAGCGCATCCTTGGTAAGGATGAGGT
>CAZOIC010000002.1:0-56351 GCA_964579945.1 uncultured Syntrophomonas sp.
TTCGGTATGGGTCTTTCTGCTTTTAATTTTCTCCATCTCATAGCGTAACTTGAATGGAGTCAGGGGGGACGGTTCTCTTGACACCTTTTTTAATGGGCTGCTATAATGTCTTTGAGGTGGTTTATATGCCAAGAACGGCCAGAAAAAAGAGTGAAAGCGGAATATATCACGTCATTATTCGCGGAATCAATCGCCAGAACATCTTTGCAGACGACGAGGACAGGATAAGATTCCTGGAGACATTGGACCGCTACCGGGAGGAAACTGGCTGTGAATTGTATGCTATTGCCTGATGAGCAATCATGTGCACTTGTTGGTCAAGGAAAATGAGGAGAGGCTTTCAAACTTCATGAAACGGGTTAATGGCAGCTATGCGTATTGGTACAACTGGAAATATGATCATGTCGGACACTTATTTCAGGATCGCTTCAGAAGTGAGCCGGTGGACGATGATGCCTATTTCCTGACGGTAGTTCGCTATATTCACCGTAATCCACTGATGGCAGGAGTGACAACCGGGTTGGAATACGCCTGGAGCAGTTACACCGCCTATCTTACAGAGCATGGAATAATTAATACCCAACTGTTGCTTGGCATGATGAATACTGATCAGTATATAGCCTGGCATCAGGAAGAAACGAAAGCAGATGAATGCCTGGATGTTGTAGACATAAAGCGAATTGACGATGAAACAGCGCTTGATATGCTGAAACGGATAGCAAAGGTCAAAACTGCAACCAATATTCAGCAGATGGAGAAAGCAAAACGGGACGCAGCAGTACGGGCAGCAAAAGAACAGGGGCTTTCCGTTCGTCAGATTGCCAGGCTAACCGGACTTAACCGGGGGACGGTATTAAAGGCATAATGTTGTCAAGAGAACCGTCCCCTTGACATTGGGTGGTATCAGCTGAATTATTTTACTGCGTCCATAGGAATCCACGGCTACCTTGACCTTGAGTCCCCGCATTTCCATCCTCTCATAATTACGAGCAGTACCTTCCGGGGTATAATAACTCTCAATACCATAATGAACCCATATATGCGGGACCTCCGTCTTTTTACCCTCAGACCAATGCCTAATCCAGTCTACTCTTGCGGTCATATACAGGTTGTTCCCCATATCTTTACGCTGTTTGCTGATTTTGACCGCCTGCCATGCATCCCTCTGCTTTTCCAATTGCACAAACACCCTGCTCCCGCGGGCATAATGCTCTGCTGCCCTGTTTGTATCATTCAGATCGGGATGTTCAACCTTATCCAGAGGAATATGGGCAGCTTTATACCTCAATGAAACATATTCCCCGCTGAAAAGACTATATGGATCAATAGGCTCAGTTTCCAGAATAACTTCCTGTCCGCACCATAATATGGATTGGTTAATCAGAATCATTCCAAGTAAAAATAATGCCTGCAGTGAAACTACTAAATAAAAAGATTTTTTATTCATGTGCGTCCCTCCAGGCGGATACTATTTTGTATCGCTGACGATTAAGCCACCAGCCCATTAACAGCAATATAACGCCTCCTATTATAAAGAACAGGCTGCGATCCATATAGCGGGAAGCATAATCAAAATAACCACGCAGAACCGTTACATAGAAAAAGACCAGACCCAGGTTCAACATAAAGCGGTTATGCTGTCCGGCACCCTGTAATATTACCAATACGATAGCCGCAAACAGTACAAAGTATATGAATAAATTCGGCAGAGCAAAGGTTAAATAGCTGATAAACATTAGATTAATCAGCCCCACTGCAGCAATTTCCATACGTATATGACGGTAGGAGGGCAATAACAACACAGTAACAAATCCGACCAGCATCGCACCCAACAATACTATCGCCGGTGTAATGACATATAATAAATCCCAATCAGAAAATAATGAAAATATAAGCATGGTGGTTAGAACCATAATCATCCCCGTAGCCACATATAACAAACCGTACAATTCTTCGCCATGTCTGCCCCTTAGGTAAAAAGCCGAGCCCAGGAATATCATGACCAGCGGGATTATATCTTCATAGTTTGATGATATACTCATCAACAGTGCTATCACCAACCACACCTGACAAAGGAAAACTGCAATGGCACTGCGCACCCGATAAGCCAGGGGAAAAGCCAGCAGGAATAAAATCAGCAAATGCATCCAGGGTATTAGGGGATGAGTTTTACTGCAGTCACTAACAGTCCATGCTAGCAACAATAAAATGCTCAGAATGGTTACTGATCGTTCCCTGGTAACCCAGGCCATCAGTAGAACTCCCAGTGCCCAGAATAAAATCCCATTTGGATAATAAGCATTGATGTTATAAATCTGAGCAATCAAAAATATGGCTGCTCCAAATAATATTCCGCCTAATAGCAACAAACTATTGCCCAGCCATACATTATTCTTTTCGTAACGATATTTATAAGCAAAATAGTGGCAGGTGAACAACGCCGATAATATTAATATCAACTTTATTGCCACTGGAATAATCGGCCAGTTAGCTGCGAAAAACAGAATAATGCCAACCCCAAGAAGGATAGCACCCAGCATGGGCAAGATAGAAGTGGCCCGAAATTCAGTTTCCGGGTAGCGACTGGATAACAACTGTGCCTGTTCAGGACTGATTAATCCTTCACTGCGCCATAATTCAATCTCTTTCTTAATCCGGGAATTCTGGCTAATGATAGTCCCCCCTGTTCCAATCATAACAAATCCAATAAAAGTAGTATTCTATATAACTATAAATTGTCCTTTTTTCCAAAAAGAGCCTTATGACTTGGAGACTATTATGTTAATCTTTGCCATTCGTGCCCATGTCACGGCAAAACGTTTCGTAATTGCTGGAAAATTAAGGTTAAACACAGGGTTGTAGTTTGCCCAATTATCTGATACAATACTACTAATGGAATATAGGAATATTCATAAATCTATCCTGAACGCCAGTTGTTCTTAATAGAACCTACCAGGGGGACGTACGGAAAGTTGTTTGACTGGTATATAGGTTCTTGAGATAAGTGGTCGGGCGTACTGGAGTTGTCCGATTACAAAACACTAATAACAGGCTCCCTCTCATAGGGAACCTGTAGTTAGAGATTATTAAATTCCTCTGCTTATAAATAAGCAGAGGAATTTTGATTTTTTAGATTATGCAAGGGGTAAGGCTTGTATCAATCTGGTTCTTGAAGTCCGTGTACGATTCGTAAATTTCGTCATAGACTAAACAATAAATTTTACTGGTAAGCAGAGCCGTACCGGATTATAATTATAAGTTGTCCGGTAAAAATATATGCAGGACATATAATTTGCCCAGTCTGTAATGGAAGGAACGACTTTATGAAACAAGAATTAATCAGGAACCTGGCAATTATTGCCCATGTGGATCACGGCAAAACCACTCTGGTGGATGGGATGTTAAGGCAGAGCGGCGTCTTTCATGAACGTCAGCAAGTAGAGGACCGGGTAATGGATCGCAATGATCTGGAACGGGAGCGCGGAATTACCATTATGGCTAAGAATACTGCCATACCGTATAATGGCTACCGTTTTAACATCGTTGATACCCCCGGGCATTCCGATTTTGGTGGGGAAGTTGAACGTATTGTACAAATGGTTGATGGAGTGTTGCTGCTGGTTGATGCTCTGGAAGGCCCCATGCCCCAGACTCGTTTCGTACTGAAGAAAGCCCTGGCCGCAGGACTCTTTCCTATTGTGGTTATAAATAAAATGGATCGGCCCCAGGCTCGTCCGGAGATAGTACTGGACCAGGTACTGGATCTTTTTATTGAGCTTAATGCCAGTGAAGAACAGCTTGATTTTCCAGTAGTATACACTAATGCCCGTATAGGCCGGGCATCACTTGATGTCCATAACCTTGGCCAAGATTTAAAACCGCTATTTGATATGATTATTGACAAAATACCGGCTCCTACAGGAGATAGTGAGCAGCCCCTGCAGCTGGGGGTAAGTATGATTGATTATGACCCATATGTAGGACGCCAGGTGGTAGGGCGGGTACACAATGGCAGTTTGCATCTGCGCCAGGAGGTGGTAGTGGCCAATGTAAAAGGAGTCGGAAACCGCCAGCGGATAGCGGGGTTATATGTTTATGATGGTTTAAAAAAGGTCCCGGTAGAGGAGGCTCATACTGGGGAAATTGTGGTAATTGCGGGTCTCCTGGAATTCAATGTCGGGGATACTATCTGCGACCCTGAAAATGTACGTACACTAGATTTTATAGCTATTGACGAACCTACTGTAGCAGTCGCTATCCAGGTAAATAAAAGTCCCTTTTGTGGACGTGAGGGAACTTATGTTACATCTCGTAAACTGGGTGAACGTCTGCTGCGAGAACTTGAAGCGGATGTGAGTTTAAGAGTTGCTCCTACTGATTCCCCCGATACTTTTATGGTCTCCGGTCGTGGTGAACTGCATCTTTCCATACTGATTGAGACTATGCGGCGTGAAGGCTACGAATTTGAGGTTTCCCGTCCGCAGGTAATCGAGAAGGTTATTGATGGACAGCGTTGTGAGCCAGTTGAAGAACTGGTGGTGGAAGTGCCGGAAGAATATGTAGGTATTGTTATGGAAAAATTGGGTTCTCGCAAAAGCGAAATTATTAATATGACCCATCGAAGTGATGGCATGACCTATATGGAATTCCTGGTTCCCACCCGAGGTCTGTTTGGATTTCGCTCCGAATTTCTAACTGATACCAGAGGGATGGGTACTATGTATCACCGTTTCCATAGTTATACCCCCTATCGAGGGGAAATTACCACTCGCCAGCGCGGCTCCCTGGTGGCTCATGAACCTGGTGACACTACTGGGTATGGCCTGGAAAATGCTCAAGAGCGGGGGGAACTCTTTTTAGAGCCAGGGGTAGCTGTATATCGGGGTATGATAGTAGGAGAAAACTCACGCCCTAATGATCTGGTGGTTAATGTCTGCAAGAAGAAGCACCTGACCAATATCCGTAGTTCCACTTCCGATATAGCGGTAAAGCTTAGTCCACCCCGGGGTATGAATCTGGAGCGTTGTCTGGAGTTTATCACCGATGATGAGCTGGTGGAAGTTACCCCGGCATCTATCCGTATGAGGAAAAAGTAATTTAATCAGTAACAGGGGGCTATAACATAGGGGGGAGTAGCCCCCTTTTTGCTACATAAGTCAATAAGTCCGGTGCCTGGCACCTATTAATAATTAGATTATTTTTCGTGAAAAAGTATCGTCTTAATTAGCATCTATCTGCTACAATTTGGGTAAGGAAAAGAATATGTTCTTATATGAAAAGGAGGCGAACGGATGGGCGAGAGGATTGAGTTTGTCCGCAACTATAGCGACCTGTGTACAAATAAGGGTTTTCAGTTTGAGTTTTTCTGTGACCGCTGCGGGAGCGGTTTCCGTACCCGGTTTAAACCTTCGGTAAGTGGTACCGTAACTGGTCTGTTAGATACGGCCGGCAGCATTTTTGGGGGACTGTTTAATAGTGCTGCCAATGTAGGCGAGAGCTTTCGCTCGGCTACCTGGGAAAAAGCTCATGATGAAGCTTTTGCCGAGGCTTGTGAGGAATTAAAACCGGATTTTATTCAATGCCCTCGTTGTCAGTCCTGGGTCTGTCGTAAAGGGTGTTGGAATAACAAGAAGGGATTATGCAAAGAATGTGCTCCCGATCTGGGCGTGGAGATGGCTGCAGCTCAAGCCAGCAAGTCGGTGGAAGAGGTATGGGCCCATGCGGCTATGGCTGAGGAAGATAAAAAACTGGATCAGAAAGTTTGGCGGGAAGGAATTCGTGCAACCTGCCCCCAATGCGAAGCTCCCCTGGCCAATAATGCTAAATTCTGCCCTGAATGCGGGGCCAGGATAAAAGAGAATACCCAATGCCCATCCTGTGGCAGCAAGGTAACTCCCGGCAGCAAGTTTTGCCCGGAATGTGGAGATAGACTGGGTTAAGAAAATTATTAGTTACAGAATCAGACGCGGTAAACCGCGTCTATTAGAACGAAATCCCCTTGCCTTTTCCAGGGAAATATACTGATATACTGGCAGATAGTAATTTAAGACCAGGATAAGTACTGTTGGGAAGAGTTATTTTGGTATCCTTATTATAAAAACATTTGAACCAAGTACTGTGGTGTAAGAATAAGCGGGAGGTAACAGAATGCCTAATCTTTTTACTGACCTGTTGAGTCGAATAAGTCTGATTGAACTAATGGAGGCCTTGTCCTCTGTTTCGACGCGTAAAAAAATACGTTCTACTGAATCAAGCAATAAAACAGTATCCCACAACAGTACTAACAAAGCATTTAGCGAAATAATTCGGGAGGCTGCTGCAAAATATGGTGTGGACGAGAACATTATCCGGGCAGTGATAAAACAGGAGTCATCCTTTAATCCGAAGGCAGTTTCTAAATGTGGAGCACAGGGGCTAATGCAGCTTATGCCCGCAACAGCCCAGGGTTTAGGAGTAAAAGACGCCTTTAACCCGGAAGAAAATATTATGGCTGGGACCCGCTATTTAAAACAGAAGTTGGATGAGTTTGATGGTAACCTGGCACTGGCTCTGGCAGCATACAATGCCGGCAGTGGTACGGTTCGAAAATATGGCGGTATCCCGCCCTACCAGGAAACCCAGGCCTATGTGAATAAAGTTATTAAGTCAATCGATTATATGGCCTAGAATTTGTGCTTCCTAAGAATGACAGCCCCGCTAAAAGGTGGGGTTTTTCTTTTCCCCGCTTTGATTTTCCTCATTACTGGATAAACCAGGCCTGATTAAAACATAATATTAGGCGGCGTTACCGTTTTTCCACTACCCAGGGCAGCTATTTACCCAGGGAAACAAAGGGAGAACTATTTAAGAATTGGCTATGATAATTACCCCGGCTACAATAGTCATCAGACCCAGCACCCGCAGGGAGGATACTGGTTCATGCAGAAGCAGGTAGGATAAAAGTACTACCAGAACATAGCCCGAGGCAACCATAGGATAAGCTATAGAGAGCTGCACTTTGGAGATGGCAAAAATCCATACCACCGCCGACAAGGTATAAAGCAACAAGCCGGTAAGTATATGCATATTGGTAAAATACTTAAGTAGCAGGGGCAGAAAACTCAGACCGGTAGTGCTAACCTGTGAGGTCCCCATTTTCATCACAACCTGACCACCGGCGCCTAGAATTATGGAAATAAAAACCAGGATATAGGGATGCATATGTCTCCTCCCTTTAATGCGAAAATAGGCGTTAATTATTTCTCTTTTCCTCTAGAAAAACATCAGAATTACTACCAATAAAACTGTATACAGTGATACCGTTATCAGGATAGGTTTATCTTTTAGCAGTATTTCATCCGGCTGACCACCTTTATTTTCAATATGGATTAAATAAAGGTAACGAAATATGCCGTAAATAACCAGGGGAATAGTCCACATCAAATTTAGGGTGCGGCCTGAAGTAAAGGTAAACAGAGCATAGCTTATGATGGTGGCTGTAGTTACTATACTATTCATTTCATCCAGCAACCGGGTCGAATAGGAGTTAAGGACCACCCGATAATCACCTTCCACACCTCCGGTCTGTTCAACCAGGGTTAATTCATGGCGCCGTTTGCTGATGGCCAGAAATAAGGCTAAGAGCATGGTGCAAATAATAAACCAGGGGGTCATGGGAACATCGATTACATATGCGCCCCCTGTTGCTCGCAGCACAAAGCCGGTTGCAATCACCATCACATCTATAATTACAACATTTTTTAAATAAAATGAATAGGCCACATTTAATATAAAGTAAATAGTCAGAATAAGCCCAAACCAGGTATTAAGATAATAACTGGTCACCAGCGAAAGTAGTAACAATATACTGCCGCCGGTTACCGCTACAGCTGAAGGCAAATCACCAGAAGCCAGGGGACGATTTTTTTTGGTTGGGTGCTGCCGGTCCAGGTCCAGATCCACCAGATCATTTAAGATATAAACAGCCCCGGAGACGAAGGAAAAAAGTATGAATCCGGCTACCGCCGCATAAACCATGTTGACAGTGATATCGGGAATAGTAAAAATTAGGGCGGCAAACACCAGCAGGTTCTTGGTCCATTGTTTGGGGCGAAGCTCTTTAATAAATAGTAAGATAATGTTCATTAGTTACTCCTTTGTTAAACCCTCACCAGTTTTATGACCGATTATAAACAGGCAGATAACAAAAAGAAAGAGCAGGGGAAAATTATACCTGGCCTGGCCTTCGAAAACAAAGTAAATAGTCAGGAAGAAAGCGGTATTGAGGCTGGGGGTAAGTATAGCATCACTGAGCCGCCGCCGGGTAAACAGCCCCAGTAATAGGGGCTTAATATTCAACAGCAGGTAAAGAATTCCGGCTGAACAAAGGAGGTAAACCAGGATATCAGCCGTGCCATAGAAAGTATTTAAATTACGCTGGAAACGGATGGGATTTTCCTCTTCATCTGCAGTTGCAGCCATCTCATTCATGGTCCAGGTTTCGATATCCCAGGCTCCGGAAAAAAAGGTCTGCTTAATACGCAATAAACCCAGCCGGGTAAAGTCCCCGGGATTATCCTTAATCCATTGTTTAGCAGCTGGTTTTAACACTTTATCTAAATGGGGAGCCAGTTTCTCGTTACCCTGGTTTTTCACCAGTTCAGCCTCAATTTGTTTTTTCAGGTGGGGGGAAGCCGGGACTTCTTTCAGAGGCATCCAGGCACCGGTAATATTTGATTCGTTATTATTTACATATAGCACATAGCCGGAGTTATAGGATATAGGTATAAAACTTCCATATTTGTTGAAGTTACGCAGGGTCCAGGGGGAAACTACCACTATCATTAATACGCTGGCGGTAAGCACTAAAGCCAGAGTTTCCCGCCCATTTTTATTTTTCAACCATATATAAAGTCCGGCTACCAGGGGATAGGCCAGAAAGAAGGGTTTGGCCAGGGCTGCTACACCTATAGTAATACCTAGCAAGGGGTAACGAATCCAGTTATTAAATGAGTATAACTGCAGAAAAATAACCAGGGAGAAAAGAAAGGTAAAAAACACTTCCGTCCCTACCACGTTATTATAGGCGATGAAATTGGGGAGGAGGGCTACCAGGGTATAGGCTCCATACACCACTACTTTAGATGAACTTAGCTTTCTAAATATCAGAAACATGAGGGGGAGAGAGAGAATGGACAATATACAGTTTAAAAGTTTAGCAGTATAAACCAGGTCATTACCCATTAGTATATAAAATAGACCCAGAGCAGTTGGATAGCCCATACCCTGCCAGGCCACTGACTGCCCCCAGAGGCTATGCCCCTTATGATTATAAATATTGCTGGCGATTTCCTGGTAAGTCTGAAAATCAAACACCTGCATGGTGGGGATATGGTTAATAAACCAGAAGCGAACAAAAATAGCTACCCCGGTTATAGCCACCAAATATACCCATTGCAGATACAATTTACTTTTATCAGACACGATTACGTCTCTCCTCTATGTCTGTACCAAATACTTATTAATCCGTCATGCCCAGAGGCCATACCCTGAAGGGCACACGGTAACCACATATGAAAATAGGTGTTTCGGTTAGCAGAGTCAGGAGTATCCTTACCCCTGGCTCTAGACAATTAATCAAGTTCTAAATTCGAAGTTATTTACAAGATAGCTTTTTATTAGCTCCGTTTTCGAACTAATCACATGTAGGCATTATAACATTCATAAGGGCTACAAAAAAGCAGGGGATAGTAGAATAAAGGATATACCAGTTAAGCATAATAAAACTAAAGCTAATATTTGATGAGGTGATAAGTTTGAATAAAATCGTAGCGGTAGAAAACAACCTGGCTCCAATCAAGGATTACCTCCTGGATCAAGGCTGTCAGGTTATAGATGTTGAGTCTGCCCAAAACACCCGGGTAGATGCCGTAGTAATTTCCGGCAGCAGTAAAGATTTATTAGGTATGCAGGATGTAGTAATTGATGCTCCGGTTATTGATGCTCGGGGTAAAACCCCCAGTGAGGTATGGCATAATATAATGCGCTACTAAATAGTGAGGGGTGAGGAGTTAGGGGTGCCCTACTGGTTTATTTTAAATATATGGTCAAACTCTTCACTGATACGGATGAACATTGACAGTACTTCGGGGTCAAAGTATTCCGGTCTGGTTCTATCGTCTCCCCGGGTAATTATTTCCATAGTCCGGTAGTGGGAAAAAGCGGGTTTGTAGGGGCGCCTACTTCTTAAGGCATCATACTGGTCGCAAATGGCTACTATTCTACCCTCTATGGGTATTTCCTCCCCTTTAAGTCCCCGGGGATAACCGGACCCATCCCATCTTTCGTGATGAGTTAAGGAAATAGACTCCACCATTTGTAGTTCTTTGAATTTGGAGTTAGCCAGTATACTGGCACCAGTTACGGTATGAGTTTTCATAATCTCAAATTCTTCCTGACTCAAGGGCCCTGGTTTTAATAGTATTTGATCCCAGATACCGATTTTGCCAATGTCATGCAAGGGGGCAGCAAAGGCCATAGACTGGACAAAATCATAGTCCATGTCCAGTTCCCGTGACAGGAGGGGTGCATATATACCCAGGCGTTTATTGTGCATACCACTATCCTTATCTCGTAACTCGGCTGCGGCTGATAAACGGTGTACCATCTCAATGGTCAGATCGTGAACTGTTCCCAGCGCTGCAGACAGTTCTTGGGTACGCTGTGCAACGGTGAACTCCAATTTATGTTTGTATTCCTCCTCCAGGCGGTTGATACGAGCTAGTTTTACGGCCTTTTCAATCACAACCAAAAAAAGCTTCAAATCCAGGGGTTTAAGAACAAAATGTTCTACCCCTAAATTTATAAGGTCCAGTAAATATTTGGTTTCGTCATGAGCCGAAATAACTATTATTATTTGCCGGGGATTCTCCTTTTTAATCTCCCGAACCATTTTAACACCATTCATAAGCGGCATATTTATATCCGTGATAATCAAGTCGTATCTGTTTTCCCTGGATATTTCCAAACCTTCGAGCCCATTTTCGGCAGTATGTATGGCCGTAAAAAAACTACCCAACAACCTGGCCGTGTTCTGACGTAGTTCTCGGTCATCTTCTACATATAAAACGCTTATACCCTGGGCAGCTTCTTTTAATTCTTTGGGGTTAATCATAGTAATGCCTCTAAACAAGCGGAAGCTTGATGGTAAAGCAGGCTCCCTCCTCTGTATTGTTGGCCCATAACTGTCCCCGACAGTGTTCCTGGACAATTGTTCTGGATATATACAATCCAAGTCCGGTTCCTATTCCCGGTCCCTTGGTGGAAAAATAGGGGTCAAATATTTTATCTATTATAGCTTCGGATATCCCACCGGCATTATCGTACACCTTAACTTCCACATAATCATTAGTTTCAATACCCTGAATGGTAATGCGGGGTTTTACTACCCCTTTATCTACAAAAGCATCGGAGGCATTTTTGATAAGGTTAAGAAACACCTGCATCAGTTCATTGGGATAAGTTAAAATTGGAGTGGAAAAGGAGTATTCTTTGATTAATGCTATATTTTTATACTCCAATGATTTACCGATAATGTTTAAGGTATCTTCAATAACCTGGTTCATCACCGCCATATCCTTGGGATTATCCGGCTTAAAGAAATGGCGGAAGTCGTTTATGGTATTGGATAAATACTGAGCATGAGCATTTATATCATTTAATAATTCGTTAAACTGGTTTTTATCAAACATATCTAAATCCAGGTATACCTGCAAATTACCCGCCAGAGTACTGATGGATGAAAGCGGTTGGCGCCACTGGTGGGCTATCATCCCTATCATTTCACCCATAGCAGCCAGCTTGGAATTCTGCACCAGTAGTTGTTCCTGCTGTTTACGTTCATTAAACTCATTTTGCAATTGCTCATTAAGCTGGGCCAGTTCCTCTACCATTTGATTAAGGATGTTTTGCTCCCGCCTCAGTTCTTTCTCTTGATAAAGGTGGCAGTTTTCTCCCTTATTAAGCCCGTTGAATATAGCAATCGCCATATGATAGCAGGAATTATAGCCACAAGCAGCACAATTTCTAAAATCTTTGGAATCAGTTTTGTGCATGGCATAGTAAATCTTGTGTAATCGAGACTCGCTGGGTATTCTTAAGGTATTATTGGCAGACAGATTCTTATAAGAGTGGTAGGAAAAATCATGTTGTTTAGTTACATCCTGTAAGAAGGCTTTTAATTGTTGGCGCCCGGTCTCATTTGCACGACATTCCTCTGAACGAACCGTTACAGCCCGTTCAATCTGATCCAGGGAGCGGCGATAGTTAATACAACCGGGACCCATATTACAACCCTTTTCACAGCTTAAGATGTCGACTATGATAGGTAGATTGGGGTCTTTTTTTAAAATCGTCATTTGTAGTTCGGGCAGGTACTTTTCATAGACCAGGGGACCTTCAACTTTTCTTATCCCACTTGCCGGGGTTTCAGGATAGTTAAACCGATAACACTCACCCAGTCCCCCGGGGCTGGAAAAATTGGTTGCTATCCCCGCAGGAACCTGGTTATCAAAATCACTATCTGCCAGGTCATCCAGTACGATATTATTGTCCTTAAATATTTTCTTTATAGATTGGTAGATTACATTATACTGCACCACCTGGCTATCCTGAAATTCACGTCGCTTGGCCAGACAGGGGGAGATGAACACTAACTCACTATTCGGGTGCAGCGATTTAACGTAAACCGCAGTATCATGAACCGGGCTGCCGCTAGGCGCCAGGTATTTTAACAGACCCGGTTGATAAATCTCAATATATTTGACAATAGCAGGACAGGATTGGGCTATAAGCGGAAGCCTGACCTGCCCCGAGGCAATCAGTTCGTGGTATGAGGCCACTGTAATTTCCGCGCCCAGGGAAACGTCATATACGGCTTTAATCCCCAGGATTTTAAGGGCAGTTATTAGTTTCTTTAAGGAAAAATTACTCTGCGCCGATGGTGCTACCAGGGCTACCATTTCCCGTTCGGGTAGCCGGGCCACAAATTCGGCTGCATCATCTATAGGGAACCGGGCACTCTTCTCAACAATGCCGCCATGGCTTTTAATACAGACCTCAATACAGCGACCGCAACCTATACATAGCTGGTTATTAAACTTAACCACATCGCCACTGCCATCACTGCATACCTTAACCGGGCAAACTGCAATGCACTGGTGGCAGTTGATACAGTTTTCCTCTCTGATACCAATTACCTCTATTAAATTTCCCATACTTCCCAGTAATTCATAAAAGTATACACTTTTTGCTTTACAGAATAAAGCAGGAAACCCCAGCATACCTGATTACTGTAGACCAGGTTATTCCCTCCGTACTACCAGTTTAAAGAATGAGAGAGATTAGCGCCGGCATGCTAAGTCTCCATGAATACCAAATTCCCCCCTTTTTAAACACCGTCCACGCTCGTCTACGATTAAATGATAAGTTTCAACACCATTCCGTAAATATCCTTTTTTATTTATGGTATAATTTTCACATTTTATATATGAACAAAAAAAGGGGGTTAGGTTTTTAAAAACCTGCCCCTGTGTCATCTATTTTCCACTAACCTATCGGGCCATAAGTACCTTGCTTAAAAAGGCCTGGGTTCTTTCGAGCCGTGGATTAACGATTACTTCCTCTGCAGTTCCTTCTTCCACAATTAGGCCTTCATCCATAAATATTACCCGGTTGGCTACCTCGCGGGCAAAGCCGATTTCGTGGGTTACTACAACCATGGTCATACGTTCAGAAGCCAAATCCTTCATAACCTGCAAGACTTCACCGGTCAATTCCGGGTCCAGGGCTGAAGTAGGTTCGTCAAAACACAGGTTCTGCCTCCGATTGGCAATGAGGTGTATGCCGATGGTCATAAGTCCAAAATACATGAATAGGAGCTGTAATAATAATGGAGTTCCACGAAACAGCCATACATAAAACTCCATAAACCACTTCAGGGGCTTAAACTTGGAAATGTGGGCCATACCCATAAGTATCCCCAGGGGAAGGGCCAGCATCAGAGGCTATTAATAAAGTGTTCTTTTAGGGAAAAACTATATAATAACGAAGAAAGGTGTTGATTGAATGGATAATAAAAGAGCCAGGGAAGTTATAAATTCTCTGGGGGTAATCGAAGTTTTGTACCAGGGTCGCCCGGTATGGATTGAGGATATCGATGGCAGCCTGGCCCAGGTCAGGTACCTTGATGACAGGGATAGTTTTGAAATCTCGGTAGGGGAACTGCAAGAAAGATAAACGCTATATGTATCAAAATCTACTTACAGCCAGGTGGTAATGGTATTACTGCCTGGCTTATTTAATACTGGTAGGGAATCAGTTAGGAAGCCCAAAATTGCAGTCGGGGGCAAGGAGGCGGGAACGGGAACTTCAATTTCCCTTGACATTATCGGGGTTTTTACGGTTGAATTAATGTTAATCTTTTCTTTAAACAACTGTGGTGTGGTGGTGTGTAGAAATGGATATAACTGCGTTATTTATAACCGCTTTTCTGGTAGGCCTTTCCGGAGCGATGATGCCCGGTCCTCTTTTGACCGTAACTATTGCCGAGAGTGCCCGTCACGGTTTTAAGGCTGGTCCGCTTATCGTATTGGGACATGCTATATTGGAGTTGGCTTTAATTATAGCCTTGCTGGCGGGACTTTCTTTGTATTTGCAAAAACCCATGGTTACTACGGTTATTTCCGTTGTTGGAGGAGCCTTCTTGCTCTTTATGGGATTTAATATGATAAAGGATGTTTTGCAGGGTCGGGTTTCACTGGAGAGTAACGAAAATAATGCCGGTAAAGGTATTAATATGCACCCGGTTATGGCCGGTATTCTGGTCAGTGTATCCAACCCCTTCTGGTCGGTATGGTGGGCTACCATTGGTCTTACCTATTTGACCATAGCTTTAAAAAGCGGCACCATAGGGATTACTTCGTTTTTTAGCGGGCATATTATGGCTGACCTGCTATGGTATTCCCTGATTGCTGCAGCTATAGCCGGAGGTCGCCGCTTTTTAAAGCAGCAGGTGTACCAGACTATTATTTTACTCTGCGGTCTCTTTCTAATTGGCCTGGGTGGGTATTTTATCTACGGGGTTATATAACCGTGATTATGGAATTAAGAATTATCGTTGACCGGCACTAAACGGTGGTAAATAACCATTTGCCTAAGAGGGCTGAGTGCCGGGGAGCATCAGTGTGCCCTGTGGGTATGCCATCTGCGTGAATTGGAATCTATTATAATATTAACATAAATATATCAAAAGGACCGTCCCCGTGATATATACCCTATTTTCGTGTTAAACAGGATATATGCTGGTTATATAGAATTAATCCATTGGTGGGGGTGTGAGGATGAGTTCCTGGTGGAATATACGGTACATAAGACGGCGTCAAACAATAGTGGGTACTTTTATGAAACATGGTCTCGGTTACCTGTTGCAGCGCTTCGGACTGGCAGGAACAGTGCAGTTATCTACCCGGCAGCTTATGAACGGAAGTTATGAGGCGGCCGACTACCTGTTGGCGGATAATCTGCGTCAGGCCTTGGTGGAACTGGGCCCCACATTTATTAAACTGGGCCAGATGCTCAGTACCCGTCCCGATATGTTGCCCCCACCTTATATAGAAGCCCTGGAAACACTTCAGGACAAAGTAGAGCCATTGCCTTATGAGCAGGTTTTAAAACAACTGGTAAACGAAATAGGACATCCGGAACAGGTTTTTGAAGAGTTCGACCGTGAACCCCTGGCAGCAGCATCTATCGGCCAGGTTCACCGGGCCCGCCTGAAAAGCGGAGAAGAGGTGATTGTCAAGATACAGCGCCCGAATATTGAAAGAAAGGTTGAAAGCGACCTGGAAATAATAAAAGGACTGGCGCGAATGTCGGAACGAAGATCACCTGAAGCAAGACGTATTGGCATAGGTGATATGGTAGAAGAATATAGTCGGATGCTTTTGCGGGAGCTAGATTATGCCCGCGAAGCCCGTAATACCGAGAGAGTATATAATAATTTCCGCCATGATGATAGAGTAATAATTCCACGGGTATACTGGCAGCATACTACTCCTCGGGTTTTAACCCAGGAATATGTAGCCGGGGTCAAGTTAAGCGATATCAATGAAATTAACCGTCGGGGTTGGGATCGTCGTAAAATATCAAAATTGGGAACAGAAACCTTTTTATCCCAGATATTATTGCATGGATTTTTTCAGGCTGACCCCCACCCGGGTAACATGCTGGTGGTAGATGAGAATACTATTGCTTTTATCGATTTCGGCCAAATCGGGACTTTAACTGAACGACGGCTGATTTATTTGGGAGAATTACTGCTCAGTCTTAATAAAGGTGACATATACAAAGCCATGGGCACCTTAAGAGATATTGGGATTGCAGGAGACTCTACCGACAATGAGGGTTTTTATGAAGATTTCGTCGATCTGGTAAAAGATATGTCTTCCACCACCATCGGCAACCTGGATATGAAAAGGATAAGAAACGAGTCTTTGGAACTGGCCTATCGTTACCAGCTAAAAATGCCTGCTTATCTTACTTCTCTTATGAAGGCCCTGATTACGGTGGAGGGAGTTGGCAAAAAGCTGGACCCGGACTTTAACTTTACCGAGGTAGCCAGGCCCTTGGCGAAGAAGGTTTACAGTGAACGTTTAAAACCGGAGAACGTGCAAAAATTTATCCGCGGGAAATATTACCAGGACATAAGACCCCTGGGTAAGATGCCCTCAAATATGAATGCGCTCTTGAATACTACAAAAGAAGGGCGTCTGGTTATCAACATGCAGGTAGAGTTTACTCCTAAAACTAACCGCAAGCTTACTCAATTGGCCAGCCGGGTAAGTGCCAGCCTCATTATTACCGGAGCCCTGATAGGTTCCGCTCTCATTATCCAGACCAACCATTCCGCTCTGGTGGAAAAATACGCCTATTTGGGAGTTATCGGTTTCGGCCTGGCATTAATCCTACTGGTTGTGTTTTTCCTGGCATCATTCAAGTCTTGATATAAACCTGAATAGATAAATGGATTTTAATAACAATAAATCAACTAAAAAGCAGGAATATGTATTATATGTGTTTAATAAAACCATATGGCTTAATTAGGTTAACTCCACCAGGAAAGGAAGGTGCATGACTTAAATAACTTTGCTAGTAATAGAACCTATTGATAGGAGTGTGAAGAAAAGAATGATATCAACAAAAAGGATAAAAATAGTTCTTCCCCTGGTAATAGCAATTTTTTTATTAACCCTGATAGCTGGCTGTGGCAGCAAGACACCTACCGGCAACGGGGATGCCAATGCCCCGGCTGAAAAACAGGCTGAAGGAGATAAATCTCTGGCCGAATTATTTGCTAAAACGGGTGAAATTAAGGGTATGAGCTTTGATTGTATCAGCACTCTGCCGGGCGGTATGACCATGACCAATAAGATGTGGATTGAAGGCGAAAATATGCGTATGGAAAGCCAGGTGCCCGAGACTGGAGAAAACGTGATATACATAGCCAATGAGGCTGAAAAAGCCATGTACCTTTACCAACCACAACAAAAAATGGCTACCAAACTGCCGTATGATGATGAAGATGAAAAATTCTCCAACCCGCTGGATGAACAGGAAGAGGTAGATGAAGAGAATGCTGTCTATGTAGGAAAAGAGAAGATTGATGGCAAAAACTGCCTGGTATATGAAATGACCGCGGAAGATGCTAAAAGTAAAATGTGGGTCTGGGAAGATAAAGGGATGCCCCTGCGCATAGAAAGCGAGAGTGAAGGCGAAAAAGTAGTTATTGAATATCGTAATGTTAAAGTCGGTGATATAGATGACAATATGTTTAAACTGCCTGCAGGAACCCAAATAATGGATATGGCCAATATGCCTGGAGTTTCGGGAACACCTGCTATGCCCCAGCCGTAAGAGGTGCTTAAATTGGTTTATTACCACTAGAGGTTCTGTTCATATCAATTGAAATTTCAGCAGTTATGATAACTCGGGGGTAGAATCTCCGAGTTATTATATTTTATAGTATTTATCCTGGGCACAACTAACCAGACCCATTCGCTTAAGTCGTTTCAAGTGCTGGTACATGGCCAGTTTCTCAAACCATTTATACATAAGAGGAAGCTTGACATCTTTGCCATAGAAAATCTGATAAGTAGCCAGTTCGTCCAACGTATGAGGTTTGCTTAAGGCTTGCAGAACTTGCTCCTCCTTGTGCAATATAATATCGCGGAAGGCAATTAAGCCGGTATTAATATCCTGGGAGATAAGGCCCTTGTGTCCCGAAAGGAGCATCCGGGGATTTATTTCCCGGCATTTTTCAATAGATGATAACAAGTCATCAAGGTCACTGCAATAATGAGCATACCAGGGGCCAAAACCTGCCAGGTCAATATCCCCGCTTATAAGCAGGCCGTGTTTCTCCTCCCAGAAGGCACAGTGACCGGAAGTGTGACCAGGGGTATGAATTACCTGGAGCCGGGTTTTTCCCAGGATTAGGAGTTCGCCATCATGGAGTTCTTTGTGAACCGGGGAAGGAACCAAATTGGCATGTTGGAAATAATAGCGTGCAATTTCTTCCCCCCCGAAAAGGTTACATCCATATGCATCTATGAACGCGTCTATAGACCTTATGCACGGGGCATCCAGGTAATGAGCCCAGATTTCAGCTTCAGGAAAAGAATGATTGTACATAATATGATCGTAGTGAAAGTGGGTATTTATTATCAGATCAATACCTTGCTCCTGCAATTCTGCGAGATTATCTTCACCAAAACTGCTATCAACTATTACTCTTATTTCATCCTCAATAAGAACGCTGTAGCTATAGGGAAACTTTCCTTTGCCTGGCGGCATGACCAGGGAAATACCTGGTACAACTGAGAATAACATAATAGATACCCTCACATTATAAAACAATAAAGGATAATAAAGTCGCCTTTCTATTATACTGTAAAATATCATGGAGGAGAAAATATCTCAATATAGTTAACCCTATATTTGAACCGGCAACAAAAAGAGGAGAATAGTACTCCTCCCTTTTAGTATCAACTTGAAGTTAAATTAGAATTACTTAAACCCTTTGTCCTTGGACTTTGATTACTTTCAATAATGCCATTAGTAGCGCATATATTGATCAGACGGATTACTGGTATCCAGTAATCACTTTGTCCGACGGTAATAGCTATAAAGTGTGGGTTGTAGATGGTCACGGCGAATATTCTCTTTGTCTGCATAGTGTGGAAGTTACAGGTAATAATACGGTGATCATTTCCACCGAAGGCGGGGAAGCAGATGTTACCTATTATCTAACTGTATATCGCGGGCCGCAATATACAGACTCGGTATATACTATGGCGCTGCCTGGGGGCAAGTGGGCAATTCCTTGGGTTCGGATTTATCTGCCAGCAATATAGATTTCGGAAGTGATGGTACCTTCTATGTGGCGGTGGGTCCGCCAACATCTGGCAGTACCCAGTCGGTTGAACTATGGCAATACAGCGAAGGGTGGAACAGTCTCAGTCCCCAGGCATTGGGTTCTAATAGCTACCTGCCTGACTTATATCTGTATGGTGATTCTCCGCACCTAACTTATGGAGGTAACGAAGAAAACGGAAGTTATTTCGGTGCCGTGTGCTACTACTATGATAGTAACGATGGTTGGTGTGCCGTACGACTGGGAGACAATTTTTATGAGGACGATTTATATCCCCTGCAGGCTCTAGCTCATACCCAGGATGGATATTATTCATATGTAGCCTATATTGCCAATGGCGATCTCTATGTAAAATCGTACTTTGACGGCTGGCAGCAAATGCCGAGCTCATCTCCAGCGGCAATCAACGTTAAAACCGTAAGCGGGGTGGATTTAGCTTTGTTGCACGATAACCCCGTGGTGGCTTATGCCGATAGCGGTGGTTCCCTGACTGTTATGGAGTGGGTTTACGGTGTTGAAGGATATGAATGGCAATCTATAAGCCCAATGGCAAGTGAACCAATCCTGATCGGAAATTCACCGGTTAGACTCTTTGTAGATAATAATATTCTCTACCTGGCCTATGTGGAGAGCGACCAGAAAGTTAGCGTTATGCAATGCTATGATAATGATGGTACATGGGATTGGAGCTATATTGGCAATTCCAGATTCAGCGATCCGGTAGCCACTGGTCCCGGCACCCTGGACCTTTATGTGGAAGGCGGGGTTCCCTATATCTTTTATAAAAACGCCAACGACAACAGGGGTTATGTAATGAAAGGCCCCGGGGAGTAAGGACGTCAAGGGGAAGGGTTTATTCACCACTTAATATCTTGAATTCTTTCTCCTGGTTAATCTCAGTTAGCCTGCAATCTATAGCGGAAGAATACCTCTGCTCACTGCAGGGGTATTCTTCTGGGCAAATAGCCTGACGTTCTTTTTGTTTGCAAAACTTATAACAACCTGGCATTTTACTTCATCATTCTGCAAGAACGTTTGGTGGTTCTTGGCCGAAAGGTTGATCTTGCTACCCCTCGAGCGCTGAAACCTGTAATCAGGGGTCGGGTTCTTCGAGAGGTGTTATACTTATGATGCGCGACATACGAATGCACACCTACCACCCATCAAATATGGCATTTTACCCCTGGCTCCGGCTACTTAAACCCTTTGTCCTTGGACTTTTCAAAGTGCAGATCCAGGCCGGTGAGGGAATAGACTTTTATGGGATGGGTAAAGCCCTTGACCAGCTCTTCGCCTACATAATAGAGAGAGTCCTTAACTTCTCCTTCCGGCAGAACATTATAGGAACGCTCTGAAACCAGCACCAGGGTCTCAAAGAGTTTGGTCAAGGCCTCGGTACGGGAAGCCAGGTTTACATCTTCACCGATAAGAGTATAATCCATGCGCTCAGGGCTGCCCACGTTACCAACCACTGCCGGGCCGGTATTGATACCTATGGCTACTAGCAGGGGAGGGGAACCATCTCTTTGCGCCCACTCGGTATTAAGCTGTTTAATGGCCTCCTGCATTTCTACCGCTGCCCTTACCGCCCGTTCCACATGGTCTTCGTAGTATATGGGGGCGCCGAAGAAAGCCATTAGTCCGTCACCCAGGTATTTATCCAGGGTGCCGCCGTGTTTTTGAATAGTGCGGGTCATAACGGTAAGGTATTCGTTTAGGCGGGTAATAACCTCAACCGGGTCTTTGTTTTCGCTGAAGGCAGTAAAGCCGCGGATATCGGCAAACATAATGGTGACTACCTTCTTGGCTCCACCCAGTTCAACACTGTCCGGGTCTTTCATCAGTTCTTCCACCACGTCGGGGGATACATAGCGGGAAAATACGGCCCGGGTTTTGCGGCGTTCCATTTCTGATTGGATAAAGTCATAAGCAGTAGTGCCGGCATAGGTGAAGAAGATAGCTGTTACCGGGGCAACTGCATATAGCCACCAGTGGGACTGCCAGGCCAGGTAGGCTGCACCCAAAGCTACTGCAGCAGCTGCCAGGGTGGTGAATAGACCTATCCAGGAACCGCGGCCGCTTACCGCAAGAAAGGTGAGCAATATCAGGCCCAGGAGGAAAAGAAAATTCAACCAGGGGCTTACCTCCCGGTACCAGCTATCATCCATAATACTCTGCACGATAGAAGCATGGATTTCTACTCCCGGCGCTGGAAGCTCTCCCCTGGAAACCATATTGCTGCCGGTACAGGGGGTATTATATGTATCATGGTCCTCAGCAGTTTCAGGACCAATTATTACTATCTTATCTTTAAAATATTCCGGTTTTACTGCACCTTCGATAACATCAACATAGCTGATGGTCTTAAAGGTGTGCATGGGACCATAAAAGGTGGCCAGGGCTCTGTTTTCTTTATTAATCGGGATACAATGTTTTCCAGCTTCAAGCCAACCCGAACCAAGCTTTAAATCGTCCAGGGTCAAATTCTCGGCAGCCATAACTGTCGCCAAGGCCAGGCTGGGAATAGGTATATCCATCATATTGATATCAACCAGGGACGGGCGTCGTACTACATCATCAGAATCTGTAGCCATATTGACAAAGCCAAGGCCAGGGTTACCGGCAAGTAAATCATGGATGGGGATTTCAATACCCTGAATAGTTTCACCAGTTTCATCCCGGTGAAAAACAAATTTTCCGGAGAGAACTACCCGCCCATGTTGCTCGATAGCTTCACCCAGAGCAGTGTCGTTATCCGGGTCCTGCTCTGCGGCAAAAGTCAAGTCAAAACATACTACCCGGGTATCTTTGAGTAGTTCTATAAGGTGGGCATGTATACCTCGTGGCCAGGCCCAGGGACCGATGCGCTGGATGGAGGCATCATCCACTGCCAGAACTACTACCTGTTCGCCGGGGTCCATGGCACCGCGCATTTTAAACCAGTAGTCATAGAGTCCGTTTTCCGCTTTTTGAAACAGGCCTAACATAACCAATGCTTGAAATACCAGTATCAGTGTGACCGGTAATACACATTTTTTATATCTATTAATATCAAACTGCTTTTCTATGCCTTTTTTTTCAGCCTTGAATTGTGAATTCGGTGGCTTTTTATCACTCAAACTATTCCCCTCTTTCCCCCAAACACCAACCTAAGACTATATGGGATACTAATTAGCACTATGTCTTCCCGGTTGTATTGTAAGCCTTTACCGCCGCGGCAATTTGCCGGAAATATACTCCTGGACGCATATATTGCCATTTTCCAAAAAAGCAATTTCCGGGTAAGGTCTTTTAGTCTGGTCATCGCTGGCCCGGGATATTTTATTACCAATACGGATTTGACCGGGAACCAGGTTAAGAGCAAAAACAATACTGTTATCGTTACCGTAATAACCGGCGTGAGCTATTCCGCCCAGGGTGCCCAGGATAATAATATCACCGGCAGCAGTGATTTCAGCACTTTCATGCACATCACCCCAGATTACTACCGACCCTTCGGAATGAAGCTTTTGCCCGCTGCGCAAGTTTCGGTGTATAATAATATCCTTATTTCCCGGATGAGCAGGGGATGGAGTTTTAACAGCCGGCTGGGCTGACAGGGTAGTTGCAGGACTGTCCGGTTTTTCTTTTACCTTGCTCTCGCTTACGGTATTATTCAGTATCATGCCATTATCCAAACACAGCTTCTGTAGTTTAATCATTTCATCATGGGAAAGATTCCGTAAACCTTCACCCCGAAAAACTACACGAGAACCATTAAACAATTGCTTATTAGCGCTAATTTTTTTCTCCAGTAGAGAACAGTAATCCTCAAAACTGCCTTTTTCAAATAATAATACCAGGCTATCATTAAGCCCTTTGATTTTAAGCATATGTTTATCCTACCTACCTTTTAAGGGGATACTTATATCCATGGCGGCATGTCTTCCCTCGGTAATAATGTTTACTTCAGGAACTCCGTCAATCTCCATATGTTTAGCAATAACCTGAATAATTTCTTCCTTCATTGCCTCCATAACCAACCCTGAGGTTCCCAGGCGGTCATGGGTTAATACCAGCCGTAAACGATTGTTGGCCTGGCCTTTGCTGGATTTATCCTCGGTGCTAAAAACCCTCTTTAAAAAATCAAGCATTTGTTTACCCCCTTTACCTGCCCGAGAACATGTTTTTAATCCGGGTCCATAAAGACATGTCCTCAAATGTGGGGAAGTCAATCTGCTCCCCAAGGGTCCGGCGAGCAATATTATTAAATGCAGTTGACGCCTGGGAATGGTCGTTAAGAATGATAGGCTCGCCCCGATTGGTGGAAACAACAACGCTTTGATCCTCGGGAACGATTCCCAGCAGGTCAATGCATAGGTGTTCCAGCAGGTCTTCGATACTTAACATATCCCCACTTTTAACCATATCATTTCTGATACGATTTACAACCAGCTTAATGTCCTTAAAATTAGCCGATTCCAGCATACCGATGATTCTATCGGCATCACGGACTGCGGAAACTTCCGGGTTAGTAACTACTATGGCCCGGTCAGCTGCGGCGATAGCGTTGCGGAATCCCTGTTCAATACCTGCGGGGCAGTCAATAAATATGTAATCAAAATCCTTTTTTAACTCGGTACAAAGCTGTTTAACCTGTTCCGGAGTAATGTCGTCCTTATTGCGGGTTTGAGCTGCGGGGAGCATATAAAGCTCGGGGAAGCGCTTATCCTTAACCAGCGCCTGTTTTAGTGTACATTCACCTTCGATGACCTGGACTATGTCATAGATAACCCGGTTTTCTAACCCCAGAATGAGGTCCAGTTTCTTCAATCCAATATCCAGATCCATAACAACTACTTTTTTACCCAGTCTGGCCAAAGAGCTGGCGACATTAGCTACTGTAGTAGTTTTGCCCACTCCTCCCTTGCCGGAGGTTACAACAATCACCTGGCCTTCTGCTGTTTTCTTACCCATTCGACTTGGCCCTCCCTTAATATATTGTGGAAATGATAAATGGTTTTTTCAATATGACAAAAGCAGACACATATACTTAATTCTAAATCATATTGAGGTCTGAATAAACTGCTATTTTTGGAAAATGAAAGAACGGTCGGGAAATTAAAAGGAAAAAAAATTTAAAAGCCTTGCAAAAAACGACATGAGCCCAGAACGGGCTCATGTAGAGAGGGAATGTGATGGAATATATATTTAGTTAATTGGGGGGTGAAGGTTACTTATTATATTACATACATCGACATTAAATGACAAGCTTTTGGCCATTTGTAGTTTTTATTCCGGGTATTTGTAAAATTTATTAGGGGAGATCTCAATTCGGAAACAGGCTACAACCATAAATACAAACTTATTAGCTTGATTTAATGCTTGAATTAATATAATAATAAGGAAACACAAGGTACAACTTAATATTATCCTGACGGTAGCAGTGATGAAAACTGCTTTAAAAGGGAAAACGGTGAGAATCCGTTGCAGTTCCCCTTACTGTATTAAGGACGAAACCTGCAGATAGTCACTGCCCGGGAATCGGGTGGGAAGGCGCAGGGAGTAGGATGATTTTAAGCCAGGAGACCTGCCGACAGGGATAACATTTTCGACTTCTGGGGATAAGAAGGGAGGAATAGCGATGGTGTACATATTTTTGCCTTATTAACCCCGGCTTGTGAGAGTCGGGGTTTTTTGTGGCAATAGGGTTGCGGTTAAAGAAGACCTGATTATTATCAGGTGAAAAATGTGATTAATAACATGGGGAGGGTTATTTATGCTGGGAATCAGATCTAAAAGAGGTTTTTTTTATTCCAGTTTAGCTGTATTGATAGTATTTTGTTCCTTGTTAGTTTATACACCTATAGCGACAGCAGCTGCTGCTGACAAGATACAAAGTTCTATGGATAAACTGTTGGGTTACTATAATTGGGCGGCATCGTGCAATGACTGGGAATCTCTGGGGCTGCGCTGGGCGGGGGTGGAGTGCAGCAGTAAATATACTCCTGAAAATGCTGTTGCAGCCAGTGATTATGCCCGCAACATACTGGGGACAATTGCCGCACGACAGAATGAGGCGGATATAAATGCAGATATTAATACGCTTATCGGAATGCAGCATTCTGCTGGGGATACGCAAGGTAGCTTTATAAATGGCGATAACACCAGTTTGAATCAGACTATCTGGGCGGTCATTGCTCTGGATTTTGCCAGGACGAATGGCTTCACCGTTAATTATCAGCGTAATGATGCGGTGAACTATATCTGTTCCCAGCAGGATGAGAGCGGGGGATTTGACGAGAGCGGCTGGGGAGTAGATGTTGACTCCACCGCTCATGCCCTTATAGTCCTGGCAATTGATTATAATCAGGTCGGCAAGGAAGATAGCACTGCTGTTATCAACCAAGCATTGGGTTATTTACGGCAGCAGCAAATGGATACAGGTGGCTTTGGAGGCTGGGGCAGTGAAAGTCCCGATTCAATTGCGGCAGTAATTGAAGCGCTTCTAGCCCTGGGGCTGGACCCTCTTGCTGATGATTGGATAAAAAACAACCATACTATGGTAGATGCTCTCCTGACCTACCAATCCGGTCAGGGCTGGTTCGTTTATAGCTGGGAGCCTTCCACCTGGAATGATCCCACCGTGCCTAACCGGATGAGTACTTATCATTGTTTACTGGCTCTGAGCGACCTGGTTCAGAAAAAATCCAAATACCATAACCTGCTTCCCAATACCAACGGTCTCTGTTTCACTCTGCAATCAACGGATAGCTTTAACCTGGATAATGATGCCAGGATGAGGTTTTTACTGGGCAATACGGGTAATAACCCAATTGCGGTTTTAATAGCAGCGGGACTCTTTGATACCAGTAATGAACATCAGTTGATAATGACTTCACTTAATAAGACCTTGCAAGTTGGGGAAAGTGTAGATTTTGGCAGTGCTTTTAGCGTCCCCGCCAGCGGGTCCTACGAAGTACGCGTTTTTATTTGGGATAACTGGAATGATATGAATTCCCTGGCTGTACCAAGCTTTATTCCTGTCCAATAGGAGGTGAAAATAATGCCTAAAAAATTTTTTAGCTTTCTGCTGATACTTATACTCCTGATTTTCCCTCTGCCGGCTCTGGGTACGGATATTACAGTCATTAACAATCAGGTGACTATATCCGGGCAGGCCGGGGCAGGCCAATGGGTAAGCCTGATGGCGGAACGGGAAGACGGCAAGAAATCATATATAAATCAAGTGCGTAGCAGTAGTGATGGTAGTTATCAATTCCGGTTTTCTTTGGACCGGGGACGCTATAATGCTGAAACTTCAGCAGACGGACTGGTGCAGCCGTTACCACTGATAGAAGTAAACAGTGACCTTGGCCAAACTGGCGGAAACGGTGGTGGTGGAGACGGCGGGTCACCCGTACCGCTGGAGTCAATTGCCCTGGTAAGCATACGCGGTGATACCCAAACTGGTGTTATACTTGATAATGCCAGCTGGAACTGGTCAGGCAGCTGTACCGCTCTGGCTGCTCTCAAAGGCGTCTTAAACCGGCAGGGCATTAGCTATAACATATCCGGGGAATATGTAAAAAGTATAGCTGGCCTGGCGGAAAAAAAGGAGGGCTACCCTTTAAGCGGCTGGGTGTTCAGGATAAATGGCGTTTTCTCTGGTGTTGGTGCCGGAAGTGCCATAATACGTAATGGAGATCGGATAGAATGGCTCTATACTCTGGACGGGGGTAAGGATGTAGGAGCAGTTATACCGATAGGCACTAAACCCGGACAGCCCAAAGAGGAGGAAAACAACAAGGCTAAGGATTCTACTAGCAAGCTAGAAGAAGAGAGCCTGACGATTAATCAGCAGGTAGATAAAATTAAGCAACAACGAATATCTTTTCCTGACCTTGATGCTGGTTGCGACTGGGCAAGGGAAGCCATAGAAAGTCTGGCGACAAAGGGGATCATTAAGGGTACCGGCCGCGGCTATGAGCCATACCGGAATATTAGTCGGGCAGAAATGGTGGCCTTATTGCTCAAGGCCAAAGGGATAAGTCTGGAGACAGGTGAACTCAAGTATATAGATACCAGAGCTGATGATTGGTACTATGAGTTTGTTGTCACGGCCGATAAATGGGGCTGGGTTAGTGGATATCCGGACTCTAGTTTCAGGCCCTATGCTCCGATTAGCCGTAATGAAACAGTTTGTTTGGTAAACCGTGTCTTTCCCGCTGACAATAAGGAAATCATCTCGAGTAAGATAGGGTTTAGTGACCAGGATAATATTCCTGCCTGGACCCGAGAAACGGTTGATAACCTGCAGCAACGGGGAATAATCAGCGGCTATCCGGACGGCAGTTTTAGAGGAGAGGGTAAGTTAACCCGGGCAGAAGCGGCAGTAATAGTCTATCGTTTAATAAGAAAATAACTTTTCTTGTCATCCTGAACGAAGTGAAGGATCTTTCACCGGAATATCATATCAGATCCTTCGCTACGCTCAGGATGACACCCACGAAAGCCACGGGAATTTTCATTCGTGGTTGCGTCCTCCGGGCATGAAGGGTTAATAAGAAAAGTATCTTGCAATCAAGATTTGGGCTAAAGTGCTAGTTTAATAACCGGGAGCGAGAAGGGAATATTAGTTATAAGGTGGTAGTTGCTTTTGCGTAAGAAGTCTATACTGGCGGTTTTTCTAATAACACTTTTATTTTTGGCGGGCTGTAATGTTTCACGTGAAACATCTGTAGCCAACCGGCAAATTCAAACAAAACCCGTAGTAAATGAGCCGGTTAGGAATGATGAGCTAAAGCAAGCCAGTAATAAAGTGCTTGAGCCGGCTCAAAAAGCGCAGGAAAATGTAGTTGAGTCTACCGGTAATAAGCCGGAATGGGAGAAACCTGCAGCTACTGAAAGCGACCCCGGAGAGACGGCTCAAGTCCACCTGCTGGTCACCCGTGACTACGGGGAGGCAATGATATTTAATCAATGGGTGCAGGTTCAAGGACAGCAGGATGCTTTAAGTCTGACTACCTCCTATCTGGAGGTCAAAACCTCCTATGGTGGTTCATTTGTCAATTCCATAAACGGCCTGGAATCAGGATATATCGGGCAAATAGGAAAGCGGGAGAAATCTGATTGGTTTTTATATTTTAATGGTGTCCTGGCGGGCAAAGGAGCAGGAGATATAAAAGTAAAAAGAGGAGATATAGTATGGTGGGATTACCATGACTGGGGTTCATCCACTTTTACTCCGGCTATGATTGGGGCCTTTCCCCAACCCTTTACCAACGAGGTGGTGCTGGCTTATTCACCTTCAGCGCAAGCTGCAGCCGCCCTGCTGGCGACAGGTCTGGGCAACCAGGGTATAAAAAAGGTGAAGCTACAGGAAGTAAGTGATGCCATAATAAATAAGCGACCTTGCCCAGTTATAGTCTTGGGCTTGCGTGAAGAAATAATGGTCATACCAGCTATACGGGCTTTAAACTCCAACCCGCAACGGACCGGTCTTTTTTGTGGTTTTACCAATTCCGGCTTTCAGTTACTGAATGCAGGTATGAGGGAGGAACGAATAGTTAAAGGTGGGGACTATGCCTGTGTAGAGGCTACTGCAAGTGGTATGGGTGATACTAATCCACTATGGCTGGTGGTAGCAGAAGATGAAAGGGGTTTAGAGCGGGCAGTGAGCTATCTAAATCAGGGCAATGTCAACCCCGATTGTGCCTGGGGAGTGGTACTGGGACCACAAGGGCTTACCCCCCTACCGCTGCGCTAAAAACAGGTAAAATAAAAAATTTCCGCGGACTCCGTTCCCTTAATAGCGACCGATAGGGAGCATCCGTTTGTCCTGTGGGTACGTCTAATTATACGTTCGGATGCATATTTATGATTTTTTGCAGTAAAACTAAAATTAAAAATTCCATTTGGAGGGTTAACCATGCTAGCAAACTCAAAAAAGCTAACGGTATGTGTATTGCTATTTTTGTTTATTTTATTTGCCCTTATGGTGCCAGCAACTATGGCATCTTACTCTTCCGGGAAGGTCAGGATGGCTGCCGACAAATGTGCCCATTACCTGCAGCAGTATCATCAGGCCGAGAAAATGAAAGAGTTCATCGGCTGGACTCCAGTGGCTTTACGGTCGGCAGATCAGGATTTTATGAACAGTCGGTGGCAGGGGGAAACGGCTATAAAGAAGCTGGAAGTGGAAATGAAAGCAAAAGCCGTTTCAGATATGGATATCACCACCAGCCTGGCCCGATACATAATAATACTGAAGGCGGCGGGTAAAGATCCGACCAATTTTGCCGGGCAAAATCTCCTGTCCGCGCTTTCTCAAAGTCAACTGCCCTCGGGAAAATTTCCGGACAGTATCAAAAATGGCGGTGATGAACTGGTAAATGCCCATATCTGGTCAATGATAGCCCTGGCTACCACCGGTGATAGCCATTGGGATCGGGATAAGGCGGTTAACTGGCTTAAGCTGCAGCAGCATGATGATGGCGGTTTCCATTTTATGACCCGAAATACAGATTCGGACGTTGACGTTAGCAGTGCCGCTATTATTGCCCTGGTGCTGAGCGGAGAAAAGAAAGATACTCCGGCAGTTACGAAAGCTATTGACTATTTGCGCCATGAACAGTTATCCGGAGGTGGTTTTGCCAGTTGGCAGACCGAAAACCTGGAATCAGCTGCTATGGTTATGCAGGCCCTGATAGCGGCAGGGATAGACCCTGACAGTGCAACCTGGTCCAAGAACGGTAAAAAACTAATAGACATTATAATGGCTTATCAGCTTGCCGATGGCTCTTTTGCCCACATAAAAGATGGGAAGGGAAATCTCATGTCCAGTGAGCAGGCACTTATGGCATTGGGTGATTACATGCAGGGGAAAAGTGTTTATCAGAGAATAGCATACGCAACTGCTCCAACCGGTTTTAGAGATTTAAAAGCCAATGATCCGGCTTATGTAGCGATAATGAAACTGGTAGACCGGGGAATTATGTCAGGTTACCCGGATAAAAGTTTCCGTCCGACAGCAGCTATCAGCCGGGCGGAATTTGCTCAGGTACTTTTTCTGACTCAAGGGGGAGAAATTCAATCTCTGCCAGGTGATAAGAAATTTGCTGACGTAGATGATTCGCACTGGGCCCGTACGGCAATTGCCCATTGTGCAAGAATGAAATGGATGCAGGGTACAGATAGTACTCACTTTGCCCCTGACCAGAAACTTACTGGGGCTCAGCTATTGACCGTAACAGTAAAGATAATGGGTTTACCCGTAGATGAGCGGCAGACAGGTGAAACCTGGTATGAGCCCTATGTAACGGCAGGTGGCAGAAATGGTCTTCTTTACCCGGACTTTATGGCTAACAGCAATGCTACCCGGGGACAGTGTGCTATAATGCTGGATAAAGCTTTCCCGTAAAACATTGCATTCAAGAATAAGCCGTACTGGATAAGGGTTTCTTGACCAACATGGTGAAGAAATCCTTTTCTATTTCTTTAGTAAGGTAGCTATATTTTCCTAAAATTTGACAAAAGTACTGCTTTGCTTGAAAGAAACCTCTGTTATATACTGTATTAGATAAATAGATGCCACCTTAATTTATGATCCTGCATCTGGTCAAATCTTGATGCCAGGTGCGGGTAATTATCAATATTAAGTGCCGGAATTCAATTATTAATCAAGTAGAAAGGGAAGCATTATGTTAAAGTTTTTTAAAACCCTGGGTATATTGCTGGCCGGGTTAGTTTTGTTTGCGCTTTTCTTTATACTGGGGGCATCGCTCACTCAGACCATGCCTAAAATTCTGCTGGTAGCTACCGGAGTCAATCAATGGGAGTATCAGCCCCGGGAACAAAGTGTTCTATATTATAGCGACGGGCAGGAAATGACGCGCCTGGGGTATAAAAGAATATATAGCGAGAACTTTCCTGATTTTATGAAACAGGCAGTAGTGGCGGTGGAAGACCGCCGTTTTTACGAACATAATGGCCTGGATACACGGGGAATTGGCAGAGCCATTTGGAATAACCTTCGTGCCGGCAGTAAGGTTGAGGGGGGCAGTACCATCACTCAACAGCTTGCCCGTACCCTGTTTTTAAATCAGGAGAAGACCTATACCCGAAAAATTAAAGAAGTTTTAATTGCCGTAGCTATTGAAGAAAAGTATGGTAAGGATGCTATCCTCAACATGTATTTAAATGAGATTTACATGGGGAGGGGGTGTTCAGGTATACCATGTGCGGCCCGCTCTTATTTTGGCAAAGACGTATGGCAGCTTAACCAAGCGGAAATGACCATGCTGGCAGGTATAATACAGGCCCCCGAGGGCTATGCGCCGGAGCGCAATTTTGAAGGTTTGAAAGCCAGACAGGCTACGGTTATTAATGTCCTGGTAGATCAGGGTATACTCGATGCCAACGAGGCCCCAATCCTCAAGGAGCAGTCCTTATACATTAAATCATTTACTCCGGATAGCAGCAGACAGCCTTATCTAGCAGGTTATATAAGTGCCGGAGTGGAGAATATGCTGGGCTCCAAGAGCCTTTATCAGGCCGGGTTAAAGATTTATACTACCATTGACAGTCGTATGCAGAATGCAGCCGAGAAAACGGTGCAAAACCATGCGCGTTCTCTGGGCTACCGGGGTATAAATGCCCGGGATATTGCTCTGGTTTCTATAGAATCCTCTACTGGCGGCATCAAAGCGATGGTGGGAGGAGTAGATTTCTCCAGAAACCAGCTTAATATGGCGGTTTTACCCCGTCAACCGGGGTCCGCTATCAAGCCTCTGTATTACGCTGCAGCTATGGATAAGGGGATTATTACTCCTGAATCCATTGTAAATAACAAACCTCGTGACTTCGGTAATTATATCCCAAAGAACATGGGCTGGGCACCGGAGAAGGCAAACATCAGGACGGCCCTGGTGAAGTCATATAATGTGGCCTCAGTTGAAGTATTAAACCAGTTGGGGGTAAATGAGGGATATAGTTATCTGCAAAGATGGGGTATAACTACCCTGCAGGAAGAAGATAAAAATCTGGCTTTGGCTCTGGGGGGGATGAATAAAGGGATATCGCCCTTGCAGATGGCGGTTGCTTTCGCGGCTTTTCCCGAGCAGGGCAAGTACCGGGAATATTACTGTATTGACCGGATTGAAGATGCCAGGGGCAGAGTTATCTATACCAACCGCAGCAATTCCTGGCAGGTTATCAGCCGTCATACAGCAGAACAGATGGATGATATTCTAAAAGATGTAGTTAGAAAGGGAACGGGTACTGGTGCTGCTATAGCTATAAGCAGTGGTGGTAAAACCGGGACTACTACTGATAGCCGTGACCTCTGGTATGTTGGTTATACCCGGGAACTGGCGACTGCTATATGGGCCGGCAACAGTGATGGTACGGTGGTTAAAGGGTATGGCGCCTATGGGGGGAGTGTTTCTGCTCCCATCTGGCGTGATTATATGAATAGCCTGTACTATAGCGGGGTTTTCCATGAAAAACCAGCGCCGGTAGAAGAACTGGTAGAGGAGGAACCTTCCGATGAAGAAGGCGAAGAAACCACTCCGGAGGAGGAGCTACCTGGTGATGAGGTAGAAACCCTGCCCGGTGATGATGGTGAATCCGATAGCGGGGAAGAGGTATTGCCACCCGGGCCGGGTGATGAGGAAAATCCAGTAATACCAGAGACTACGGAAACTTATAGTAGAGAAAAGAAAGATACCAGGTTGCCTGAATTGCCTCAGTAATTCAGGTAGAGACTGGTGGGGATGGGGGTTAAAACATGAGATACGAAGGTAATATATTCCGGCCTTTTAGTGAGGCCAAAAGTTATTTGCTGCAGTGCACTATTGGCTGTTCCCATAATCAGTGTACTTTCTGTGGGATGTATAAGGATAAAAGATACCGGATACGCAGCCTGGAAGAAATAAAAACTGATATTGCTATGGCCAAAAATTATTATAATGACCTGGAAAAAGTATTTCTATGCGATGGTGATGCTATTGCCATTGAGACTGATATTCTGCTGGAAATACTGGATGAACTATACCGTGTATTCCCATCTTTGCGTCATGTGGGCAGTTATGTAGGTCCCAGGAGCACTCTAAATAAATCTATGTCAGAATTAACGGCATTGCGGGCGGCGGGTTTGACCAAGGCTTATCTGGGGGTGGAGACGGGAGATGACCGTCTGTTAAAAGAGGTAAAAAAAGGAGTATCCTATCAGGAAATGCTGCAGGCAGGACAAAACCTGGTTAATGCCGGGATGAACCTGTCAGCTATGGTTTTACTGGGACTGGCAGGGCCAGGAGAACCTTCCCGAGAACATGCTCTGGCTACGGCTAAGATAACAAATGAGATGAAACCTCACTACCTAGCCGCATTAACTGTCACTCCAGTACCTAATACCGTTTTACACCGGCAGGTGCTGGCAGGGGAATTTAAAATTTTGGATGCCTTTGAAACTTTGGAAGAAATGAAATGGATATTTGAGAATATTACTATTGACGGGCTTAAATTTGTAGGTGCTCATGCTTCAAATTACCTGCCTGTAAGTGGTACCCTGCAGAAAGACCGGCAAAAAATGCTTGATATGGTGAACAAAGTATTAGAAAGCCAGGACAAGAGATATTTAAGAAGCGAAAACATGAGGGGATTATAATTTATCCCACCAATGAAATCCATTAAAAATGAAAACACCTATAATCGTAGCTACTAATCCTATGCCCAGGGCCAGGCCAAGTATAAGTACAAAAATGGTACCGGCATCCATTGTATCACCTCAAGAGTACTACTCTTATCTTAATAATATCATGTTATCATGTATTTTCCTGTGAAGCTAATCTTTTTACATATTTATATGCAGGTTCAGGTTATTATAACAATTATTAGTCTACAGGTCTGGCCTTTCTGTCAACTTATCATCTCTACTTGCTTAATATAGAGCAAGGAGAGGTGAATAATATGCAAATCATTAAGCCGGAGATAGGGGGCATTTATACCCATACCCTGTCAGATAAACCCTGGGCACCGCCGGGGATTTCCCTTATAGCTGCCCGCCGTATGTGGAGTACTACCCGGGGAGAGGGTGCGGTAGTGGCAATTATTGATACCGGCGTTGACTATCAGCATCGGGATCTGGCTCCTAATATAATAGATGGTAGGAGTTTTGTATCCTCGGAAAAGGACTATAAGGATTACAATGGCCATGGTACCCATGTAGCAGGCATTATTGCGGCCAATGGCAAAATTCTTGGTGCAGCCCCTCTTGCCCGGATTTTGGTGGTAAAGGTTCTGAATAAGAATGGGCAGGGAACTTACAGTGGTATTACCCAGGGCATTTCCTGGGCCCGTCAGTGGGTGGGGAAGAATGGTGAACGGGTTAATATTATCAATATGAGCCTGGGAGGCTCCCTCCCCAATAAAACCATGCACCGGGAACTGATAAAAGCAGTACAGGAGGGTATTACGGTGGTCTGTGCCGCCGGTAATTCCGGGGATGGAGCAGCTGATACCCCGGAGATTTCATACCCGGCTTATTATCCTGAATGTTTGGCGGTAGGGGCAGTGGAGCTTAACAGTCGGGCAGCTAATTTTAGCAATTCCAATGAGAATATTGATATAGTAGCACCCGGGGTAAAAACTTATTCCACCTACCCGGAAAACCAGTATGTGGAGTTATCCGGAACTTCTATGGCAGCACCCCATATTGCCGGAGCAATAGCCCTGATATATTCTCGTTATTACCTGCGCTTTAAAAAACATCCTACCCCTGAATATATTAAGGATTACTTGCACTACCAGGCTATAGACCTGGGTCAGATAGGATTTGACCATCTCTATGGTTACGGATTATTTAGTTTTAATATTGATGGGGGGAAATCTATCAGGCTTATAATGGGTAGTCGTAAATATGTGGTAAATGGGAAGGATTATTATTTGCAAAAAGAACCTTTCTGGAACAATGATTTAGCCTGTGCTTCTATAGAGGAAATCTCCGATTTATTAAGCTGCGATAGCAACCCTGTTCCGGCAGATGATAGTGGGCCTAATGGTAACGGCGGGATGGATATTTGGAACTAAAGCACTTTATTACCATTAAAGGTTAAAAATTGACGTTTAAAAAAAAGGAAAATTCATAACGGTTGTAGAACCAATATACAGGTGGATTGTCGTCAGTTTTGGAAATTCGAAGGGGGATGAGTTTATGGCTGACAAATTACACATCTTTGCTGTCTCGGACTCTGTGGGTGAGACTGCTGAAAAAATCGCGGTTGCCTCTGTTTTACAATTTAAAATGGAACGGAGTATAACTCGTTTCTCTCGGGTAACCAAGAAAGAACAGGTATTAGAAATAATTGAACAAGCGGTCGAAAATGATGCATTAATTATTTATACTATTGTAATTCCCGAGATATCACGCTTTTTAGATGAAAAAGCTAGGGAAAACAATGTAACCGCAGTTAATGTAATGTCACCTCTGTTTAATGCTATAGAAGCTAAGACCGGGTTACAACCAGCATATATCACCGGACTGACCCATACTATGGATGATCAGTATTTTAACCGCATGAAAGCGATTGAATATACCATTGAACATGATAATGGTCAGAACCTGGAAACCATAGATGATGCGGATTTGATTATTCTGGGGCTTCCCCGCACATCGAAAACCCCACTGGCTATGCATCTGGCTAATTTGGGGATAAAAGTAGCAAATTATCCAATTGTAATAGATACCCAGATTCCCGACAAAATAATGGACCTAAAGGGTAAAATTCCCATGGTAGGCTTAACCTGTGACATGGATACCCTTATGGAACTGCGCAAGGAAAGGCTAAGAAGTTTTAAGATTCCCAAGAGTATGGAGAGCTTGGATGAAATGGTAGCCGAGGAACTGGACAATGCCTACCGTATTTATGCCCGGTTAAAATGCCTGGTAATAGATGTTACCCTGGCCGATATAGAGGAGATAGGTAATACCATTACCCACAAGTTTAATTTGCCCTTACGGATAACTCATCATCGTTTCTAGTTTATTAATAAAATACCTGGACGGGGGAGTATCTCCCCTGTTTTTATTTGTGGGTATTGTTTTGAACTATAGCTTTAGAACCGAAATTATACGCATCGGGAGGTTCATCTAATGCATTATGTTTACATACTGGAGTGTAATGATGACACGCTATATACCGGTTATACTACTGATATAAAAAGGCGGGTTAAGGAGCATAATGAGGGAATGGCCAGTAAATATACGCGTAGCCGACTACCAGTTCATTGTGTCTATACCGAAGAATATCAGGATAAAAGCCAGGCCTTAAAACGGGAACTGCAAATTAAAAAATTAAGTCGTCCCCAAAAGCTGGCACTTATTTCGTTTCGCCCTTCTTTAGCGCATAAAACTGCAGCCAAGGGTAAAAATAAGCTTATAGATTAAAGATAAAAGGAGTTTATTAGCTTATGGAACTCAGAAAAGGGGACATTGTAAACAAAAAACGGTTTTTAGAAAAAGGTCTTTTTGCAAAAGAGGAATATGAAGGATTACTGGTAAGTTCTGATACCCTACAGCAATGCTATAACCTGGGAGTGCAACTGGACGAAGACCGCATATTGATAGTTGACCAGGTTCGGGAAGGTAATGTTGAGGAAAAAGTCCGCAGTTGGTCGGGGAAGATTCAAGAAATACAAAGAGCCTATGGTTCTGGCAATGACCTGCAAAACTATATTAAGTAAGGAGTGTTATTAATGGGCGACCTTACTCGTACCAAAGACGTAGAGAAATACGAGACTCCGATTATGAGTATGGACGAATTCAAAATAGGATTACTAGAAAAGGATCGGGTACCTGGATTACTTATTCGCAGTGATGAAAACGGCTATTACAACATTGGTATTCAGATTAATGATAACGAGGTGGTAAAAGTCGATTCGGCACTGGAAGATAATGCCATATCCAGGATAAGCTATTGGTCGGACAAAGTAGAAAAAATCCAAAACCTATATAAGAACCAAGCCCCGGATATGTAATTCCGGGGCTTTAAATTTGAACCGGGTACTTTTAATTTCTATTAACCTGGGTAAAGATTGGAATAGTACTGCTGACTGAAACTAAAAAAGTTTTCTCCTAACTCCTGACTCTGACCTTTTCTTACGCCTACTTTCAATTCCCCCTAAATTTTATCTTATTGCTTACCTCATCTCACCTTATTTATAACTCCCCAGCCCACATACCCCCACAACCACTGCAGCAATAAATTTCCACTTCATAGTTTCAAGGTCGAAAAATAATAGAAATTAATATATTATGACTTATCTAAACAAAAAGAAGGATAATTACCTCGAATGGAGAATCTCATAACTTGTAACTTGGCAATTTTTTTTAAGTTTTTGTGATTTACTTCATTTTGCGATTAGAAAACAGGTAAAAGGAGTTGACAAATTATCACTTAGGCTCGTAAAAGCATATTTTATGGCAAGTAAACTATTTACTGGGAGAGGTAGAAATTATGCGTAAGTACTTACATATTATAGTTTTGGTGTCAATTTTAGTAATGGCGCAGGCAGGAACAGCTATGGCTACGCAAACCGTTCATACTGTAAAAGCAGGCGATACTCTCTGGGATATTGCCAGTAAATATGGGGTTACAGTAAATAGGCTGCAGCAAAACAACGGTTTATCTTCAGACCGGTTACAGATAGGTATGAAATTAATGGTTAACTCTGCAACTGCTTCTAGATCTCAAACCCCATCGCTAGCAGCAGATTCCAGCAATATTTATATTGTTCGTAGTGGGGACAACTTGTGGACCATTGCGCGTAATTTTAACACTACGGTAGAACAGTTAATGAGTTTAAACAATCTTTCATCTGAACGTCTTAATATTGGTGACCAGCTTTATGTAAAAGCTGTCCCTCGCCCAGTGGCAACCACACCAACCCCATCTCGGGCAGTTTATCCTAAACCGGTAACCCCGACCCCAGCAGTAACAGAGCAACAGGATGGCAATTCTGAACCAACTGGTGACGAAGCTGAAATTGATATTGGCAGCAGTATATGCGAGTATGGTGCGAAATATTTAGGTACCCCCTATCGCTATGGCGGTTCCGGTCCCGGAGGTTTTGATTGTTCTGGTTTTGTCGGTTATGTTTATAAACAGTATGGTTATAAACTGCCACGTATTGCAGCTGATATTTATGGAGTGGGAGTAGCTGTTGATAAGGCCAATTTACGGCAGGGGGATCTAGTGTTTTTTAAAGGTCGAGGAACTTCATATATCAACCATGTAGGCATATACGTATCCGATAATAAATTTATACATTCAAGTTCGCCAAATAGTGGCGGGGTTATTTATTCTTATCTAAATAGTTCTTATTATTCCCAGACTTACGTGGGAGCTAAACGGGTTCTACCTGAGTAAAGCGCATCTAATACAAAGGCGCGAGGTCATTTTGTCCTCCGGCGGTCATGATACAATACCTGCTTGAATTTTATATATCCATGATTACATAACCTGGAACGATTGCGAAAGTTCCAGGTTATACTGTATACGTGGGCATTATATTCGGCGATATTGACTGTAAACGATAAAACTGATATTATTATTCATGCATCGGGGTGTAGCTCAGTTTGGTGGAGCGCTACGTTCGGGACGTAGAAGTCGCAGGTTCAAATCCTGTCACCCCGACCATTTAAAAACTTAATCTTTGATACGATGAAAAGTCCATTGCTGCTGGGCTTTTTGCTGTTTATGGGGTTTTTCAGGTTTCAGGGATGCTTCAGGCAAAATCTATATATAATAATGCAGAATCATAGAGAATTGTGCACAAAGAAAAACTTCTAATCTGCCCCATATCGCTTGACTTCTGCATATTTTAGCAGTAATATTGTGCAGAACTACGAGCTTTTGGGCAGTAAAGGAGGCAAGTCGTTGAGAGAGTTTGATTATACAAAAGTACCAAATGAACTAATGAACTTTTTGACAACAGCCTGCAAAAACTGTCCAAACGCATGATTCTGGAAAAATGTCCGGATATCAGCACATCAACTGTTGAGATAACTCTGGCATCGTTGTTGAAAGAGGGATATATCCTGAAGACTGGTGCTGGCAAGAATACTGCATATATCCGCAATATGGAGCAGCCCGACAAAGACAAATAATTGCTTGATGCGGACCTATTGAAACATTGCAGTGGTTCTCTCCAGGATTCCGTTAATGTAGGCCAGAAGGACGCCATAGTTGACAATCGGTACGTTTTTCTCCTGGGCTTTGCGTACCCGGGAAAGCATCTGTTTACGATTCAACATACAGGCTCCGCAGTGCACTATTAAGTTATAGCTTTCCAGGTCATCAGGATAACTGTTGCCGCTGTACCAGTTGATATCTAATTTACCCCCGGCCTGTTTTTCCAGCAGGCGGGGTATTTTTATGCTGCCAATATCGTCCCCCTGGCGGTGATGGGTGCAGGCCTCGGCAATTAATACCCTATCGCCGGGTCTGAGGTTTTCTACTGCTTCAATGCCCTCCATCATGCTCTTCAGATCAGCTTTGTAGCGGGCAAATATTATAGAAAAGGAAGTTAGGGGAATGGAGGTATCAAGCAGGGCAGATACTTCCTTAAAGGCCTGGGAATCGGTAATAACTAAACGGGGTGGCTGTTTCAAAGAAGCCAGGGCCGCGGGTAGCTCAGTTTCTTTAACTACCAGGGCCTGAGCATTATGATCCAGAATATCTCTAATGGTCTGTACCTGAGGCAGTATCAAGCGGCCTTTGGGGGCAGCGCTGTCAATCGGGGTAACCAGTATACATAAATCCCCCGGGGATAACAGGTCTCCGACAATGCTTTCCTGGGCATAATTTGTAGGTACATGCCGGGCAATTAGTTCCTTTAAATCCTCTATACCTTCTCCCGTTAGTGTACTCACCGGATGCAGGTTAAGTCCCAATTCTTTTTCCAGTTCTTTCATTTCACCGGCAAACAAATCTATCTTATTTAAAATTGCAAGTGCAGGAATCCCTTGCTGGTCGAAGGATTTTAGCAAGTCTTTTTCAAAATTGCTTATACCCAAAGTAGGATCAATTATTAATATAGCCAGGTCCGATTTTTCCAACACTTCCCGGGTTTTCTTAACCCTAAGCTGCCCCAGAGTTCCTTTATCATCTATTCCAGCGGTATCTATGAGAACACATGGCCCCAGGGGCAGGATTTCCATGGATTTATAAACCGGGTCGGTGGTAGTCCCTGCCTGTTCCGATACCAGGGCTATGTCCTGCCCGGTAATAGCGTTTATCAGGCTGGATTTACCGGCATTGCGCCGCCCGAATATAGCAATATGGGGCCGGTTAGCTCGGGGAGTATCATTAATGCTCACAGCCATACCTCCTAATCGTTGAAGATCGCCTGTTCACCTTTCCGCTTAAAGTAATGGGGGGAATCGCCCCATTGCCAGAGGGTTGGTTCGTAGCCTGCTGCCTTAATAGCTTGTTGTAAAGTTTCAAAAGCACTATGTTTTTTATTGGCATAAAGCATATAGTCCCGGCGGTTTTGCTCTGGGGTAAGTATGGGCATTACAATATTAGCTCCGGCCTTTAAACCCATTTTAAGGCCATCCGGGTGGATGCTTTGCAGGGCAGTGGAAGCTACCATGTTTATATCCGGCATTAAAATCCGGGCCAGGGCCAGCATTCTGATAGTGGTGACAAAAACATCCTGGATAATTCCTGCTTTTTCACTGGCCAGAGGTGTATCGGGATGGGGAATATAGGGTCCCATTCCCAGCATATCTATATCTTTTTCCTGAAAAAACTGCAGGTCCCGCGCCAGATCCTCGTAGCTCTGGTCGGGAAGCCCTATCATTACTCCGGTACCTACCTGGTAACCAATTTCCCGTAAGGTCTGCAAACACTCCAGACGACGGTTAAACCTCTGCTCCGGGGGATGAATTTCTTGAAAAAGGGTCGGATTGGAAGTTTCAATCCGTAAAAGATAGCGATGAGCCCCGGCCTCCCAAAGTTGTTGGTACTGCCGGTATGATAACTCTCCCAGGCTCAGGGTTATACCCAGGCTTTGTCCCTTGCTGGCGCTGAGTTTTTTAATGGTAGCTACCACATCGGCTACAAAATCAACCTCTTTGTTGGAGGATACTTGCCCTGATTGCAGGCATATGGACTGGTAACCAGCATTATAAGCCTGCATGGCCAGGTTGATGATCTCGTTCCGTTCCAGGTGGTAGCGCCGGATAAGACGATTATCCCGGCGTAAACCGCAATAGAAACAGTTTTGGCTGCAGATATTGGAATATTCGATTAGACCTCGAAAGTAAACAGCCCTACCCCTCTCCTGACGCCAGTGGTCGGCCTTTTCCAACAAAAAATGATGTATTGCCAGGTCTTCACTTTTAAGATAGTCAACTATCAGGTCTTTGGAAAAACTTATCATCGGCGAAGTACTCCTTGAGAGTATTTTTTATTTCATTTAGTTCATCAGGGGTAATGATACCGGCATTATCAATACACAGGCCATAATTATTATTCAAGCGCAGTTTAACCAGGGCTGCACTAATATCAGGGGTTATAGTTCCGTGAATAAATGCCCAGCGGTAACCATAAATCCTGGCCCAGCGGACAATTAGTTCCGGATACAATTCATTTAAAGCTTGATGGCAGGAACAAATAATATCTCCATTGCTCTGATAATGCCTTTCAATAAGGGAATTTAAATTATTCATGGGAAATCCTCCTAACGACCGTTATTACAGGAACAAATCCCTTTCTCCGGCTTCAATGCGGCTTAACAATTCCCTGACGGTCTGCTTGACACCTTCATTGGGCAGTGATGCCAGTTCCATATCAATCAGAGGCTGGCCCACCTTTTTGGTCTCATCACTGGCATAATCGAGCAAATATTCTTTAAAGGTTAAAATGGCATTGGGCATACACAGGTTATGAACCTTACCCTTTCTGGCTATATCCATGAAATAGTTTCCAGTTCGACCACAACGATAACCGGCGGTACAGAAAGAAGTAATAAAGCCCATGTTGGCCAGAGCGCGAATAGCCTCATCCAGGCTGCGGTTATCTCCCAGGATAAACTGTTGTTTACTGAAATCCAGGGTATGTTTACTGTAGCTGCCTACGCCAATGTTGGCATCAGCATCTAACTGGGTGCAACCTACCTGTAAAACGTCATCCCTTATTTCGGCTTTTTCCCGGGCAGTTATAATCATTCCGGTATAAGGTACCGACAGACGAATAACGGTAACCAGTTTCTTGAAGGTATCATCGTCAATCAGATAAGGGCTGTCATTAATCCAGGGGGTATTTACAGCTGGCTGCAGGCGGGGGAAAGATATGGTATGGGGACCGACTCCGCCGAATTTATTCTCCAGGTCAATGGTGTGCAATAACAATCCCATAACTTCAAACTTCCAGTTATAAAGGCCAAAAAGTGCGCCCAGGCCCACATCGTCCACCCCGGCTTCAATGCAGCGGTGCAGGGAATAAAGGCGCCAGAGATAATCGCGTTTTAGAGGCCCGCGGGAATGCAGATTTTTATAAGTCTGATGATGGTAGGTTTCCTGGAATACCTGGAAGGTGCCTATTCCTACTTCTTTTAAGACTTTCAGATCATCAACACATAGAGGAGCGGCGTTTACGTTTACCCGCCGGATTTCTCCGTTATCAACCTTCGTACTGTAGGCAGTTTGCAGGGTATCTGCAATATAGTGAACGTCCGATTTAGGGTGTTCCCCATAAACCATAATCAGGCGCTTATGTCCCTTGCTTACCAGGGCTTTAATTTCTTCCTGAAGTTCTTCGGTATTCAGGCCATGTCGGTGGATATCCTGGTTCTCATGGCGAAAACCACAATAAACACAATTGTTTACGCAATAATTGCTGACATACAGGGGGGCAAAGGTTACTATCCGGCGTCCGTAAACTTTCTGTTTAGTTTGTAATCCGGCAGCATACATCTCTTGCCACAGCTCTTCATCGGTGCAGTTTAACAGAGCGGCCGTTTCTTCCGGTTCCAGCCGTTGTAGTTCCAGGGATTTGGCCATAATCTCACGAATTTCGGATTTGTCTGGCTTCTGCTTTTTAAGCAGGGTTTCGTCAATTAAATTTTCATCAAGAAAATCCTTACCATTATTAAGGTATTTCTCAATTTCCTCCGGCTTAATAACATTTTGCACCCACTCTTTTACTGAAACACTACCCATTATATATTCCCTCCCGTTAAATTTTTTAAAAGAATTGACACTTTGCCTCGACCGGGCAGACACATGGGTCTGCCCCTACAACCGCGGATTTCGTGCCCATTTAAGGCATTGAGTTTTCGCTTTCCCCTCCTTTAAAACAAAAATGCTTACCCTGATATAGAGTAAGCGGTGCAGGATAAGCATACGCAGTTTATATCCTCACCCCTTTAACTCAGTCTTCGCCTCATTATCAGGGAACGGTTTTATTTTCGTGACCTGTCAATCAGCTTTTGCCTTTTATTAAGTCGATTTAGGACAATAATTAAGAGGATTTAGTCAAGGCACTTTTAACTGTAACATGGGGAAGGTTACCCAACTTGCCAGTTAAGGCCCCCAGCGCATCAGTATTACCGTCAACAATTAAAGAAATCACCGAGATATCCTTTTCCCGATAGGGAAGTCCCATTCTCCCAATAATCATATCTGCGTAATCACTTAGTATCTGGTTAACCTGTGGTACCACTTCACGATTTTCAACTACTATACCAATTATCCCAATGCGATTCTGACTCATCATTTGACCCCCTGACTTCATTCTAGAAGTAATAAAAAAATAAAACCGCCAGCCCAAAAAGGGACAGCGGTACCAACGCAGTGTAAATATAAATGTCCCCTTTAAATCAGCCTTAAACCTTTTTATCAGGATAATAATGGATTTTTTTTAGTATATCCCTAAAAACCTTAAAAAGCAAGGATTAATTGAGTATTCTTCTCAATAATAGGGAAATCTCATGTTAAATAAGATATGTCTATTTTTTTACTAAGGAGGAGTCGGTATGGCAGTATTAGATCCCGACAGGCTGTTTCCGGCATGGGAAGATATCCCGGAAGAATTTAAAATAGGGGAATTTAGCGAGGGCTTAAGCTACCTGATAAATGGTGAAATATTTAAAGCCAGTTCGGGGATAGAGGTTAATTCGCCCATCTTAATAAGGTATAAAGATGAGATTCGGCCTTTTAGAATCGGTAGCTATCCTGACCTGGATAAAGATGCTGCCCTTGCTGCTCTGGATGCAGCAGAGAAAGCATGGGCTTCTGGTATGGGAGAATGGCCACAAATGAGCGTTGAAGAGCGCATTGCCTGTATAGAGCAATTTGTATGGCGGATAAGACCCCAGGAAAAAATCTTTGCTCTGCTGGAGATGTGGGAAATTGCTCGTCCCTATATTGCCTGCCTGGATGAATTTCAGCGTACCCTTAAATATATTGAAGATACTATAACAGCATTAAGAGAAATGGAAAAAGAAGCCTGGTCAATACAGAGGGCCGGTGATTATATTTATCAGGTACATCGATACCCCCTGGGGATATGTTTATGCATGGGACCTTTTAACTATCCCTTAAATGAAACCTTTGCTATGCTTATTCCGGCCTTAATAATGGGTAATACGGTAATTGTAAAATTGCCTAAATACGGGTCTTTATGTACGGTACCTTTATTTACTGCCTTTGCCCGCAGCTTTCCCCCTGGAGTCGTAAATATTATTAATGGTGATGGGGAAAAGATAATCACCCCCATAATTGAGAGCGGAAAAGTTTCAGTATTGGGGTTTATCGGTTCTACCCGGGTAGCTAATCTGCTTATTAGCCAGCATCCGGCCAATAACCGTTTACGTACTATTTTAGGGTTGGAGGCCAAAAACCCGGCTTTTGTTTTCCCGGATGCCGATATGACCCTTACCATATTAGAGTGTATAAATGGAGCTCTGGAGTTTAATGGGCAAAGATGCACCTCCCTTAAGCATATATGGGTACATGATAGTATAGTAGAAAAGTTTCTAGATAACTTTATTCAGGCATTAGATAAGGTAGTCTGCGGAATGCCCTGGGAAGATAAAGTCATGATAACCCCGCTACCAGAAGAGGGTAAAGGTCTATGGCTGTCACAGTTGGTGGAAGATGCTCAGCAAAAAGGAGCCCGGGTGGTTAATGAGGGTGGGGGACAAACTTATGGCAATCTTTTTTCCCCGGCGTTAGTATTTCCGGTTAAGCGGGAAATGGAACTGTACCAGGTGGAACAGTTTGGTCCCTTGATTCCCGTAACCCCTTTTTCCCGGATGGAGGAGTTGTTTAATTACCTGTCTTATACGGATTATGGTCAGCAGGCCAGCATTTTTACATCGTCGACTGCTTATGCTGCTCCGCTCATTGACGTATTGGTTAACCAGGTATGTCGAATCAACATAAATTCCCAGTGCAGACGTAGCCCGGATGAGCTTCCCTTTACCGGGCGCAAAGATTCGGCTGAAGGTACCCTCTCAGTTTCTGACGCCCTGCGCTCCTTTTCCATCCGTTCTTTGATTGTAGCCAATGAGCAAGGAAGGGACGTGTTTTTAAGTAGCCTCGGGTAGCGAAAGGGTAAATGACATAAAATGTATATAAGCATGAACAATGTCAATAGAGCGTGAATTTTAAACTTATGTTAGAATAAAACTAAAAAGGGGGCGAGGAGACTTTGATGAAAGCACATGAAGCTTTAAACCCGAATGCAGTCATTTTATATCAGGGAAAAACTATTGAGGAGGCCTCCCGCTTACTGCTGGAAACCGGCCTAAACAGGGCTGCAGTTTTGGATAATAACCATGAATGTATAGGGGTTATAAGCAAGGACTTATTACTAGATGCGCTGTTAAAAGGTCTATCCCGGGAAACTGAGATACAGGGGATAATGCAGGGGGAATGCTATAATCTAGACTATGACGATGAGGTTTCGCTTGAATGCAGCAAACAAGTACAATTTGGTGTTGTTTTGAAAGATGGTATACCTGCTGGTGTAATTGAACCCTCTGACGTTTTAAAAGCGTATGCTGTGCGGGAAGAAGAGGAAAAAGCAGGTCTTAGAGCTACTCTGGATGCAGTATATACCCCGGTAATAGCTATTAATAATGATAAGATTATTAAGATTATTAATAAATGGGCGGCAAAGGCATTGGGCATAAATGAAATAACGGCTCGGTATGCCAATGCTGAAGAGATAATATCCAATCTAGAGATTCTCGAACTGTTAACTGGAGAGATAGTATATCCTGATAACAAAGTAACACTTAACGGCTCCAGTTTTATTCCTTACCGCAAGGATGTATTTATAAACCAGGAACGTATAGGCCGAGTAATGGTACTACGGGATATATCAGAAATTGAAATGCTGGTACGAGAATCCGAATACACCAGGCGCCTTAACAACGAGTTGGAAGCAATTATTGAATCATCTTTTGACGGATTGTATGTAACTGATGGTCATGCCAATACTCTTAGAATTAACAAGGGTTTTGAACGTATTATGGGTATTACCCATGAACAATGTGTAGGACGCAATATGGCAGACCTGGTTAAGGAGGGCGTATTCTCGCGTTCCGGAACCCTGGCTGCTCTGGAATCAGGAGAAAGGGCCAGCCTAACCCTGACTGCCAGTACCGGAAAGGAAGCTCTGGTCACCAGTAATCCAATCTATGACGAAAACGGTAATATAATTTTGGTAGTAACTAATGTGCGTGATATAACCGAACTTAACGAACTAGAGCGTAAGTTAGAGCATGTTGAGGGTCTGCGGGAAAGGGAAATGGAAGCGGTAATAGAATCCATGTTTGACGGGCTCTATGTAACTGATGGTCAGGCTAATACTCTGAGGCTTAACCAGGGCTTTGAGCGTATAATGGGGATTACCCACCAACAATGTGTAGGGCGTAACATGGCAGATTTGGTCAAGGAGGGGGTATTTTCCCGTTCCGGCACCCTGGCTGCATTGGCTAAAGGGGAGCAGGCTACCCTTAGTTTGACTGCCAGCACCGGTAAAGAAGCTCTGGTAACTAGTAATCCGATATACGATGATAAAGGTAATATTATTATGGTGGTAACCAATGTTCGTGATATAACCGAGCTCAATAAGCTGCAGCGCCGGTTGGAACGGGTAGAAGGGTTGCAGGAACTTTATAAGACGGAATTACAGCAGATGAAACTGGTGAATTCGCGCAACCTGGTAATGACTTCGGCCAAAATGAAGGAACTGGTAAACATGGTCATAAGGGTAGCGGCTGTGGATTCAACCGTATTAATACAGGGTGAATCAGGTGTAGGTAAGGATTTGATTGCAGAAATAATTCATTCTAACAGCAACTACAAAGGTGGGCCTTTTATTCGGGTAAACTGTGGTGCTATTCCTGAGAACTTGCTGGAATCTGAACTTTTTGGTTATGAAGCCGGGGCCTTCACTGGAGCCAGTAAAACCGGTAAAGTAGGCTTATTTGAGCTTGCCCGGGGAGGTATACTTTTCCTGGATGAGATAGGTGAATTACCTCTTAATTTACAGGTTAAATTACTGCGAGCTCTGCAGGATAAAGAGATTATGCGGGTCGGTGGGGTTGAATCTATTAAAGTTGAATGTAGGATAATTGCTGGTACCAATCGCAATTTAATGGAAATGATAGATAAAGGCCAGTTTCGGTTAGATTTGTATTACCGTTTAAATGTTATTCCCATAATGGTCCCGCCTTTACGGGAACGCCAGGAAGATATTCCGGTGCTCATGAATTACTTTATCAATGTCTTTAACGAAAAATACGGCATGAAAAAACGGCTCGACAATAGTGTATACAACTGCCTGGTGGAATATAGTTGGCCAGGTAATGTCCGAGAACTGGAAAATCTGATGGAAAGGCTGCTGGTTACCAGTATAAATAACATTATTACTATTAAAGACCTTCCTGCAAATATTCAGACTGGGTCTACCCAAACAGAGGATGGTAAGCGCTTGATACCCTTGCGGCAGGCAGTGGAGAATACTGAACGAAAACTTCTGGAAAATGCCTTTACTCGCTATCGCTCCAGCTATCAGGTAGCTGAGGTACTGGAAGTCAATCAGTCCACCGTAATACGCAAAGCCCAAAAGTACGGGATAAAACACTGATTCAATTATGAATAGAAAATAATATGACCGCCTTAAATGAGGCGGTCTAAACCCGATTAAGGACTAACCGCCATGCCAAAAGCGGCAACTCCTTTATTAATGGTATGATAACATGCAAAGGATTATACGTCAACGGAGTCCGTATCAAGAAGAGCTATATTGTCTATCGCCTTTTTACTGCTTGTTCAATAAGTATTTGCTTCACCAGCAGCCCCCAATATAGCGTTTTCTAATATTTTTTGTAATTCTTCTACATTATCTTCCAGGCTTACCTTGACCGAAATATCGAGCCAGTGTTGACTTTTAAGTGGTATCATGGCGTGGACTTCCTGCCAGCTTTCTTGTATTTCCGAAGCTGCTGGAGATTGGTACAGGAGTACCAGCAAATGGCTTTCGCCCCACTCGCCGGTCAGCTTTTTATCGCTCAAGATGTCACGATGATTGGGAAGAAAGTAGCCGCCCAGTTTCTCAATAGCACCGATGCAGCAGTCTTGTTTATCTTTTATTATTATTTCCTGATTACTCTGTTCAAGTGACCAGTCGACCGGCAGAGGAAAAGAAACCTTATCTGCTGACAGATACAGGCTATTTTTTTTATAAAGGCCATCAATAACCCCATAACCACTGGATTGTAGTAGTTGGGTGATAAACCACCCTTCCTCACCATTATAAAGAAGCTTTTCCACCACTATTTTTTCCGTTGCGGTGGTGGTATCAAGGGGGTCAGAAGTTAGTTCCGGGAAAGACAGGGTGTACTCAAATTTTGTAGCGCTGAGTTTTTCCCGGTTGGTTATAGTTATCGGACCTGCCCAGGGGCTTGAAAAACCGGTAACCCAGTATGTTTGGCGGACAGAACTACTTTTGTCTGCTTCCTGGCGCAGTTGCGGTGACAAAGCTGCATATTGCAGAGCTCCATTGCGGATTTGTTCGCCCCGACCCCATAATTTTACAGCTTCATCCGCACTGACTGGCATAAGAGTATTCTCTATCAGGGCAATTTCAGTTTTGATTTTTCCCGGATCGGGGGTCTGAATGGATAATATATTGGCAGTTTCATTATAATTTACCGTAGCCTTGAACAGGTACTCCAGCCAGTCCATGGGTAGGTAATAACGGCCCTGATGATTTTCAATGCTGTATACGGCCGCATCGTGTTTATAGGTGCCATCTTCACTGGTAATACATATGTAAATACAATTGCGGGTGCTTATCCGTCCTGCTGGCTTAAACTGTTCCAATTCCAATATCCATGCCCGGTTGGGCACAGCATTGGATAGATGCAGGTTTTTCACCCTATCCGGAAGCGGGCACAACAGCTTTTCTTCCTCAGGAGAACCGGTCTGTAATCCCCTGTAATAGGCAGTCAACTTCTCCATATTATAAAAATCCTGTGGGGTCTTTATGGTAACCGTGCGGGTGGTGGAATCCCATTGTACAGAATCGGCGTCCAATTGTTCTGCTGCCCAGCGCAGGGGAACCATCACCTGGCCTTCGATTACATCCATATCAGCCGGAGCCTTCACCGCCGAACCGTTTATCTGCACCGTCAATGGCGGAGCAGATAAACTATTCACATCCCCATCAGTATTGGCGAAAACGCCTGGGCTTACAGCAAAAAGCATTAATACTACTACCACACTGGACATTAAAAGCCTTTTCATTATTACCTTCCTTCCTGAATTATTTGTAATAGAGGTTTAGGCGATTACTTTTGCTGATTTGCAGTTAGACTATCTGGCAATAGGCCTGAATAAAATCCCATTAATGTAAACACCTCTTAAACTGCGTCCTATAAATCCTTTACGGTTTATATTTGTGTATCTTGCAGCAGTGGTGGATAAATAATTAATTCTACTGCAAAAACCTTTATTTAATTAACTGTAATTTGTCAAAATTTGCTGTAAACATTTCCCCACAAAATATGTGATTTTTCCCAACTTAATGTAATGTAATAAGTGAGGAAGAACAATCAAAACGTTATATATAATGTGAGCGGCGATGTTTCCGCAGATGAAATGAAAAAAATAATAATACCATGAATGGAGGTTCTTGATATGTTGAAAAACAAAATTGTATGGGTGGCATATTATATTGACCACAGATGCTGGTTTAATAAGGCTAAATGCGAGGTATAAATAATGACCAGGAAACGTTCACAATCAGGGAGAGCCAGGAAATACATAGCAATCATGCTGGCAGCTGTTTTGATTATGCAGTTCATGCTAATCAATGAACCTGTGGCAGCAGCTCAAAGTACTAATTGGCAGCAGGTTTACAATCATAAGATTGCCCGGGGAATCTTTTTTCAGGCCAACAACTACAACGATTATCGGATGTCAAGGAAATGATGGTAAACAAGGACATCACCATATTTAAAAATACTACCTACGCTTTTCAGGTTAGGGGCCAGGATAGCAATGGGAATCCGGTTGATCTAAGTAAAGCCGACATCATCAAATGGAGCCTCAATCCTGCAACCGGAGCAGCTGCCGTAAAGAACAAAGGCTCTATTGACAAAAAGGGTGTATTTGCTGCAGGTACTTTACCTGGAATCGTAAGCGTTGAGGCCAGCCTTGGTGATGTAAAAGGCGTTGTCCGGGTTAACGTAGTAGATTCGGTCGACAGGCTGGCCTTTACCGAGAGCGGGATACTGGCTGTTAAACCTGATGTTCCTAAACAATTACAATTGAGTGCCTTCGCCGGGGAAGGGCAGCCCTTTATAATTTCCAATGATGCAGCGCAGTGGTCGGTTACACCGTCATCCATTGCTACCATTAATCAGCAAGGGCTTCTGACGCCGCTAGGCAAAGGTGCGGGAGTGGTAAGTGCGAAAATTGGGAACCAGCAGGCTTTATTTAATTTCGTATCCGGACAGGACGCCCAGTTGATTGACAGCTATGAAAACCGAACTGTTTCCTATTATATAAATGGCTATGTCGGCGGCAGGTGCGATATATCCAAGGCGCAGGCCCGGGATGGGCAGCACAGCCTCAGGGTTGATTATGATTATGGTGCCTGGAGTAAAGCAAATAACGGAACGATTAATATTCGAATGAAAGAGACAGCTAAAGACTCGCGTTACACAAGCCTTATACGTCCTCAAAAACTGGGTATGTGGGTGTATGGGGACGGGAAAGCACCCTGGCTGCGTGCAATAATAAAAGACGGGAACGGAAACGCCTATACTATTAATCTGGCTTCCCGCATCAACTGGGTGGGCTGGCGCTATATAAGCGCGGACATACCTGCCGATATTCCCACGCCTATCACCCTGGATTACTTTTATATGGTCGAAACCGACAAGAGTAAGAATTTACAGGGTACGGTTTATTTTGACGATGTACGCTTTATCTATCTGGACTAGAACGGAATTGTAAATCAACTTTCAGACCGCTATTAAAGGAGATTATCTAAGTTACGATAACAAAGTTATGGCCTGTCAGCACATTAGCCTGACAGGCCATATAAATTTAAAAGTTGCCATTTTGCAAACCGGAGCGTTCGTTAATAAATGCAAATTATGTTAAAATACACAAAGGAGTTGCCGTTTGGCGGTTGGTCACTTTCCCGTGAGGGGAGGTGATGCCTATGATTACATATAGCGAATTGTTCCAATTCTGCCTGGTAATCGTGGGAATTATTTCTCTGTGCATAATGTTCAGAAAATAACACGACCGCCTTTGAGTAAGGCGGTCTAACCCAATTAAGGACTAACCGCCGTGTCAAAAGCGGCAACTCCTTTATTAATTGTATGATAACATGCAAAGGATTATACGTCAACGGAACAACCAAACAGGAGGCATCATAATGTTAAATATCAGTAAATACAGAGATATCACTATTGGGCGGGGTGCATGTTCCCTTTTGGGAACGACGATTGTTGTCCACCTCTACGTGGTAGATGGGCTTTTGATTGACTCCGGACCCAGACGTCTAAAACGGGAAAGCAGCAAATTCTTTCAGGAGCATCAGATTAATCAGGTTGCTCTTACTCATGTACACGAAGACCATTCCGGAATGGGTACATGGCTTCAGCGTAAAATGCGGGTACCGGTTTATCTGCATGAGATGGCCATACCCGAAGCAAAGAAAAGAGGGAAATATCCATTTTACCGCCACCTGATGTGGGGAGGCCGGTCGGTATTTAATCCGCAGCCGTTTCCAGAGGCACTAACGACAGGTAAATATACTTTTGATATAGTCGACTCTCCTGGTCATATGAAATATCATAAGGTATTTCATGAAAAGAATCAGGGCTGGCTTTTTACGGGTGATCTTTATGTAAGACCAAAACCGGTTGTAGCATTTTGTGATGAAAATATGAAGGATACCATCGCATCACTTCAAAAACTCCTGCAGCTTGATTTTGATACCGTGTTCTGTGCCCATAGTGGTATTGCAGAGAACGGAAAAGCTGTTCTTCAGGAAAAGCTTGATTATCTGCTGAACTTGCAGGTAAAAGTCGAAGGATTACGCCGGCAGGGCCTAACGGATCGCGAAATCGATCAAAAGTTGTTTCCGAAAATCCCGCTGATCACAAAAGTGTCCAGAGGCGAATGGTCCTCCTACAATATCGTAAGTACGATATAAAGCATGCTGTTACAAACGTTTCATTATGCTACAATGGAAAACTGGTTAAAAACAACTGAAAGGCTTTACACTAATGACTAGCACAAGCAGATAGAGCGTAAAGGTGGAGTTATATTATTATCATCACCTGCGCAATGTTGCTATCAGACGTAATTCATTAATCAATAAATCAAGCGCATGGTTAATATGGGTAACCGCAATATCTGCATTGGTCAAAGTTGCTATCGAACACCCTTCCTCACCAATAACAACTATGGACAGCCGGGCCAGCTTAAACATCTCCACATCATTATTACCGTTACCTACAGCCACCACTTCGGACAACTCAAACGATGATACAAAATCCGCCTTATCTTTGGTGCCATGGTCAGAACTTACAGTAAACATCTTAATTCCTAACTCTTGGGCTACTTTGGCTCCCGTTCCAAATGTATCGGCAGTTAGCAAATAAATGTCCATTTCGTTCTTTAACTTTTCAATTCGTTGGGATACCCCTTCCGGCAATAAGCCATCAACCGTAAGGGTTCCATTCATGTCCAGAACTAAATGCTGCAGTTGAAATGTTTCTCCGTCAGGAATAGTTATAGTTATCATGGCAGCTCCTTTTCATTGTTAAACTTTCTCCAGATACTCAACATACTAGTAATTGTTTATCTATTATAACAAACAAAGGCCTCCTCGGAGTCATCCTACATAGCGTCAGCGAGGGCAGGTGGATTTACAAAGCGAGATTGAAAATATATCCAGTAATACAGGCAATCACTAATATAGTAATAACAAAGGCTACCACCAATCGAGGTTTAAATATGCCAGCTAATAAAGTAACTTCCGGTATGCTAGCACCGGTTCCCGTTTTCTAATGCTACTTACTAATTTCTTTCCATAGCAGAATAGAAACGTTTCAGGTTTTCGGGTACGACATATTCTTGTTCTATAACATTTCTGCCCTGACTACCTCCGTATACTTCCTTAAGGATTGCCTCAATAATCATTCCTTTTGGGGGGACCGTATATTCCTTACCCTGATAAACCCAGACCCGACAATCAACTTCATCACCGCATAAGTCCCCGCAAGATTCGCAGAGACTCTCCTTTACTTCCATCTGAATATCATGACCGTTTACACGAATAGTCGGAGAACTTATAAATTTATAAGCTACAGCTAACTCTTCACTATTTACATTAATTTTATTTAATGCCACTTCAGCTCCTGTAGCTTGAAGTACCTTGGAAACTTCGGCCAAAGCCTCATCAAGGACCGTATCCGTACCCTGGCAACGTGTACATACACTTAAATCCAGGTATAGAAAGTCAATGGTGATTTGTCTTTTATTAATTGTTTTATCCGGTATTCTTCCACAACATCCCGGAGCACAGGAACAACCACCAAGATTATTTTCATTCATTATTAATACCTCCAAGCCGTATTTATCATCCATAAGGTATACGGGAGATTAGGGGAACTTGCATAGTGATTAAGCCAGCGATCCAGGAAAGATAATTTGGATGTCATTAATGTTGCCTCCTATTGCTGGATTGCAGGAAACAAGGGTACAATCCCCTTGTTTCCTGTAATATTTACTCTCCCTTAATATATTTATGCAGCTCCTCCTTGCGCGGCAGACGCCCGGCAACCTTCACCTCACCATCTATTACCAGAGCAGGGGTTACCATAACCTTGTATGCCATGATTTTTGAAATATCCTGCACTTTCGATACATCTGCAGCCACATCCAGCTCCGCCAGGGCATTGTATACATCCTTCTCCAATTGTTTGCATTTGGCACAGCCGGTTCCCAGTACTTCAATCTTCATAATCATCTACCTCCAAAATATTTTTTATTTTTTGTTAAGCAAAAAAGTACCCATATAGCCAACCTGTCAAGCTAGCCATTATAACCACCAAAATAAAATAGGCAGCAGTCCGCTTAAAGCCCATAATGCGATTAACTACTAAAAGATTAGGAATACTTACCGCAGGTCCGGCTAATAAAAGCGCCAGTGCAGGTCCCTGGTTCATTCCTAAATCCATCAGTCCCTTAACAATGGGGACCTCAGTTAGAGTAGAGAAATAAAATAGAGCACCTATTAATGAAGCGGCAAAATTAGCTCCCAGGGTATTTTCCCCTACATAACCAGAAATCCATTCCGGAGGCAGAACCGCCGTCACCATTCCTACTAAAAATACCCCTACCAGTAAAGTAGGCACTACCAGCTTAACCAGTGACCAGGTCTCTTCCATCCAGGAGCGAAATTCACCTTCCACAAAATAATGGTGAACCATGATAGCCAGGGAATTAATCAAACTAAGATCGAGTGCGATTTTTATCCAGGGTGTCAGTTTACTGGTACTAATGATTAAAATAGCCACCATTACCCCGAAAAATAGCACCAGGAAAATCCCCGATTTCTCGCTTCGCTCTTCGGGTAGTGATTCAATAGCACCTAATCTCTTCCGTTCATCCTTTCTAAACAAAAGAGACATGATGATACCAATAATAATTGAGAATAAAACCGCTCCAATTCCTCGAGCTAACCCCATATGCCATCCGATAGCTGCTCCGGTTAAAGCAATTGCCAGGATATTAATTGCCGGCCCAGAATATAAAAAGGTGATAGCCGGCCCCAAGCCTGCCCCCAAATTATAAATACCCGCAAAAAGCGGAAGTATGGTACAGGAGCAAACCGCCAAAAGCATACCCGATACCGAAGCCACACCATAAGCCACCCAGCGTTTGGCCTGGGAGCCAAAATATTGGATTACGGCACCTTTGGTTACCAGTACCGCCATAGCCCCGGCAATAAAAAAGGCTGGAACCAGGCAGGTAATTACATGGGCTGAAAGGTAAGAGATAATCTCTTTAACTCCACCCTGCAGCATGGTGAGGATAAATTGCATCGTCCAACACTTCTTTCAATAAATTACAAATTCAATTTTGCTTATACCTATCTGCGCTCTTAATGGCGACCCGGCACTCATTGGAATCTCGACTTAGTGTGCAGGTTAAATGTTAGTACTGAGTGCCGGGAAGCATCCGCACCAATTATTGCGAGCATGAGCATATGTGTCCCCTTGGGGATGTGCCCTATGGGTACATCTAATTGGTCCCTATTTTCTTACTGGCTTAATTCTTCTTGTTTTTTTC
>CAZOIC010000003.1:0-47706 GCA_964579945.1 uncultured Syntrophomonas sp.
AATAATTATGCGCACAAGGGGACGGTTCTCCTGTGCGTCTTTGTGGTTAATCCCAGGCGAACACGGGGACAGTCCCTCTGTTTCCTTGGTTCCGGGCGAAACAGCAGGGACAGTCCCCATGTTCGCCCTTATGCCATAATCCTCACTTCTTATGCGCTCTCGTCTATTTTCATAAGTGGTTGCGTGTGCTAAGCATACACGGCTGGTTAATTATTAATTCTCAATTCTTAATTTAATTATTACTTGCTTTCTTTTAACCAGGGCATCATGGCACGGAGTTCGGCACCTACTTCTTCAATCAGGTGTTCTTTGTTCTGTCTCTTCAAGGCATTAAACTGTGGCCGTCCTACCTGGTTTTCCAGCAGCCAGTTCTTGGCAAAGACGCCGTCCTGAATATCCTTCAAGGCCTCTTCCATGGCCCAGCGAGCTTCTTCACCAATAATATCCGGTCCCTTGGTATAGTCGCCCCATTCCGCAGTATCACTGATGGAATAGCGCATATAACTCATACCGCCTTCGTACATGAGGTCCACAATTAACTTCAGCTCATGAAAACATTCAAAATAGGCAATTTCCGGCTGGTAGCCTGCATTAATCAGAGTTTCAAAACCAGTTTTAACCAGCTGGGTTACTCCACCACAGAGAACACACTGTTCTCCGAACAGGTCAGTCTCAGTTTCTTCCTGAAAACTGGTTTCAATTACTCCCGCCCGGGTGCAGCCTATTCCGCAGGCATAAGCCAGACCCAGTTCTTTAGCCTGCCCGCTGTAGTCCTGCTGCACCGCAACTAATCCAGGTACCCCGGCACCCTTAAGATACATCCGTCTTACCAGATGGCCGGGGCTTTTGGGAGCCACCATAAACACATCGACAAATGCCGGAGGAACTATCTGCCCAAAATGGATGTTAAAACCATGAGAAAACCCCAGGGCATCTCCTTCTTTAAGATAAGGCTTGATTTCCGCATTATATACCCGGGACTGAACCTCATCGGGCAGAAGAATCTGGATGATGTCTGCCGCCTGAGCAGCTTCGGCTACGGTCATAGGCTGAATGCCTGCTTCTATCACCGCATTCCATTCCTTTTCACTGGCCTCATCAAAAGGCTTCCTTAAACCTACAACTACATTTAGTCCACTTTCCTTGAGGTTCTGAGCCTGGGCATGGCCCTGGGATCCGAAACCCATAACCCCTATGGTCTTTCCCTTTAAGAGATTTAAATTTGCATCTGCATCATAATACATTTTTGCCATTATAAATAACCTCCTTAAATCTATCAGCTTACCGGGTATTTACCCGGCTGCATCACTACTTAATTTCTCCCCGCACCATAGCCACTACACCAGTACGTACCAGCTCAATGATACCGAAAGGCTTTAACGATTCCACTATGGCATCAATCTTGCCACCATCTCCGGTAACCTCTATAATCAGGGAGGTTTTGCCTATATCTACAATACGAGCCCGGAAAATATCTACAATCTGCACTATTTCAGCCCGGACATTAACATCAGCTTTAACCTTTATCAGTACCAGTTCCCTCTCCACTGAACGCTTATCGGTAATGTCCACTATTTTTATAACATCAACCAGCTTATAGAGCTGTTTGGTTACCTGTTCCAAAATTCTTTCATCACCCATTACCATGATGGTTATACGTGATATACTGGGGTTTTCTGTTTCCCCTACTGCCAGGCTTTCAATATTATAGCCTCGCCGCCGAAATAGAGTAGTTACCCGGGTAAGTACGCCAGGGCGATTCTCAACAATAACCGCTAATGTATGTCTTCTCATATTTCGTCACCCCCCAGCATATGGGAGAGAGAGCCTCCTGGTGGCACCATGGGATAAACATCAGCTTCCCTTTCCACCATAATATCCAGAACCACGGGGCGGTCAGTCACCTGCAAAGCTTGCTCCAGAGCCTGATTTAGTTCCCCTTCCTGGCTCACTCTCAGGCCAATAGCCCCGAAAGCTTCAGCCAGTTTCACAAAATCGGGCTGATGGCTCATATCGGTATATGAATAGCGTCCTCCATAGAAAAGACCCTGCCACTGCCTGACCATACCCAGAAACTGATTGTTTAGTATACAAACTATAATCGGTAATTGGTATTGTACCGCAGTAGCCAGTTCCTGAATGTTCATCTGAATACTGCCGTCTCCGGCTATATCTATAACCGGAAGGTCGGGCCGGCCAATCTTGGCCCCGATGGCTGCGGGAAGGCCATAACCCATGGTTCCCAGTCCCCCGGAAGTCAGGAAAGTACGGGGATGTTCAAATTTGTAGTGCTGGGCCGCCCACATCTGGTTCTGTCCCACTTCGGTGGTAATAATTGCGTTACCCCGGGTAAGGTCATATATCTTCTCGACAACGTTCTGAGGCATTATGCGCCCCTCACTGGAGGTACCGTAACGCATGGGGAACTCTTTTTTCCAGCGGTCAATAGTCTGGTGCCATTCCCAGTATTCTGCGACTTCTTCCAATCCCTGGTTGATGCCCTGCAATACTTCCTTTACCTGTCCAACTATAGGAACATGTACATCTACATTTTTGCCAATTTCAGCAGCATCTATGTCAATATGAATTACCCGGGCATGGGGAGCAAAGGTGGCAATATTGCCAGTAACCCGGTCATCAAAACGTACCCCTACCGCAATCAGCAGATCAGACTCGCCGATAGCATAATTAGCATAACGAGTTCCATGCATACCTAGCATACCCAGATTAAGATAGTTGTTACCAGGAAAAGCACCCATTCCCATCAGGGTAGTGGTAACTGGTATTTTACGTTTCTGGGCTAATTCTGTTAACTCCGCCGCGGCATTAGAAGAAATAACCCCTCCACCAGCATAAATAACCGGGCGTTTAGCGTTTTTAATCAACTCCATTGCGGAAATAACCTGGCCGGAATTATACCCCTTCAAAACCCGGTAACCACGCAAATTAACTTCCACTTCTTCCGGTTTATAGTCTATGCTTCTTTCCATTACATCTTTGGGCAGGTCAACTACTACCGGGCCAGGCCGGTTGGTACTGGCCACATAAATGGCCTCTTTTACCGTTCGAGCCACATCTTCAGTTCTTTCCACCAGGTAATTATGTTTGGTTATGGGCATGGTAATACCGGTTATGTCCGCTTCCTGAAAGGCATCCCGGCCAATTAAAGGCGTCCCTACCTGTCCGGTAAAACAGACCAGGGGAATGGAATCCATATAGGCAGTAGCAATACCGGTAACCAGGTTAGTTGCTCCCGGACCCGAGGTTGCTATACAAACTCCAACCCTTCCTGTTGCTCGCGCATAGCCATCAGCGGCATGGGCCACCCCTTGTTCATGACGGCCCAGGATATGGCGAATACTGGACTTAAATAGCGCATCATAGATAGGAAGAACCGCGCCCCCGGGATAACCAAATACAGTGTCAACTCCTTCTTCCTGCAAACATCGCAGTAAAATCTCTGCTCCCTTTAACTGCACCTGAACTCACCTCCGAATAGTATAAAAATAGCGGGCTTTTGATGGCCCGCTTAACTTCAATCTTTCCGGTTATTTTTTGAAAATAGCTCCGGAACTGGCTGATTGTACCATCTTAGCATATCTTTGCATATATCCGCTTTTAATTTTTGGCTCTGGTACCTCCCAGCGGGCTTGCCTCTTTTCTAGTATTTCTGCGTCTACCATAAGGTCCAGCTGACAGGCTGGAATATCTATTCGTATAAGGTCCCCTTCCTCTACCAGAGCAATTAGTCCTCCTGCTGCTGCCTCCGGGGATACGTGCCCTATAGAAGCTCCCCGGGTAGCTCCAGAAAAACGCCCATCAGTTATAAGGGCTACCTCTTTATCGAGTCCGATGCCTGCTATAGCCGAGGTGGGGGTAAGCATCTCCCGCATACCTGGTCCCCCTGCCGGTCCTTCATAACGGATAACAATAACATCCCCGGCCATAATCTTACCTGCCAGGATAGATTCAACTACTTCTTCTTCCGAGTCAAAAACCCGAGCCGGACCCTCATGACACATCATTTCTTCCGCAACTGCACTCTTCTTAACTACTGCCCCTTCAGGTGCCAGGTTACCAAATAGAATGGCTAACCCACCAGTCTGGCTATAAGGGTTATCCAACGGCCGAATAACATCATGATCCAGGACCGGAGTAGAAGCAATATTCTCACCTACAGTTTTACCACTAACGGTCATACAGCCAGTATTAATCAAACCCTTGCGGTTAAGTTCATTAAACATGGCCTGAATCCCGCCTGCCCGGTACAGGTCTTCCATATGGTGTTCCCCGGCCGGACTTAATTTGCACAGGTGGGGAGTATTAGCACTAATTTCGTTGAATAAACTAAGGTCAATTTTTACCCCTGCCTCACTGGCTATGGCCAGCAGGTGTAATACGGAATTACTGGAACAGCCTATAGCCATATCCAATCGTATGGCATTCTGAAAAGCATCGGCAGTCATAACGTCCAGAGCCTTAATATCCTGTTCCCATAGCTGCATAATCTGCATGCCGGCCTTTTTGGCCAGCCGTATCCTCTCGGAGTAAACTGCCGGAATGGTGCCATTGCCGGCCAGAGCCATACCCAGGGCCTCGGTTAGACAGTTCATGGAATTGGCGGTAAACATACCAGAACAGGAACCACAGGTAGGGCAAGCGTTTTCTTCCAGGTCAGCCAGTTCATCCAGGCTCATGCGCCCAGCAGCGGCAGCGCCTACTCCTTCAAAAACCTGAGTCAGGCTGACTGCTTTCCCTTTTACTCTGCCGGCTAGCATGGGCCCGCCGCTTATAAATATGGAAGGCAAGTTTAAGCGGGCTGCTGCCATCAGCATACCCGGTACTATTTTATCACAGTTGGGTATAAATACCAGAGCGTCAAAGGCATGCGCGATAGCCATAATCTCGATCGAGTCGGCTATGATTTCCCGGCTGCCCAGAGAATATTTCATCCCGATATGGTTCATAGCGATACCATCACAAACGCCAATGGTTTGAAACTCCATTGGGGTACCCCCGGCCAGGCGTACGCCAGCTTTTACCGCCTCGGCAATTTTATCCAGGTTGATGTGACCGGGTATAATATCGTTTTTAGAGTTTACTATTCCTATTAGAGGGCGGGACATCTCCTCATCGGTAAGCCCCAGAGCTTTAAAAAGAGACCGATGGGGTGCCTTTTCCAGGCCCTTTTTGGCCAAATCACTGCGCATGCTAGTCACCTCCAATTATAATTCACGCGGATCGCACGGATGTTATTAAGATTTACGCGGATTCGTTTTATAGTTTTTGTAGGGGCTTAACCCGTGTGGCTGCCCGGCCGACAACTGACCCCTGGAGGGTGAATCCCGTTGCATTAAAACTGCCTATTCCGGGCCAACACATGGGTTTATTACGTGCCCTTGCCAAATAGGCGTTAATCATATTGAATCTGCGTTAATCACCTGCCGGGCACTACTGATGTTCCACCATTTGCACTGATTTTAATTATAAGGAAAAATCCGCGGGATCCGCGTGAATTTCCCTGTCTGGTTTCTACTTAAATATAACCGCTTCCGGGCCTTCGGGTTCTTTTACCAGTTCCCGGAACTCGCCCAGGAGAGTAGCAAATACTGATCCTGGTTTACCATCGCCGATTACCCGACCATCAATTTTGGTTACCGGGATTAATTCAGCAGCAGTTCCAGTTAGGAAGACCTCATCTGCAACAAAAAGGTCGTAACGGGTAAAGGTGGTTTCTTCCACTGGAATACCGTTTTTCTGCGCCAACTTTATTACTTCGTTACGGGTTACTCCCTCCAACATACCCAGATGTATAGCCGGGGTCATCAACACTCCGTTTTTGACCATGAATATATTGTCACCAGTACACTCGGCTACATAACCTTCCTGGTTAAGCAGGATAGCCTCAGGTACCCCGGCAATATTAGCTTCAATTTTAGCCATAATATTGTTCAGGTAGTTTAAAGACTTAATACGGGGATTAACTCCCTCGGGACCATTACGACGGGTAGGAACAGTTATTACGGTCAACCCGTTGGTATAAGTTTCATCCGGGTACAGGGTAATTGAAGAAGCTATACATACGACTGTAGCGACATTGCATTTTCTGGGGTCCAACCCCAGATCTCCCTTACCTCTAGATACTACTACCCGTATGTAGGCATCCTTGAGTTCATTCTGCCGGCAGGTGTCTACTATAACATTGGACATCTCTTCCTTGCTTATAGGAATTTCTAAATTAATAGCCTTGGCCGAGTCATAAAGACGGTCAACATGATCTTTCAGACGGAATACGCTGTTGTGGTAAGCCCTTATCCCTTCAAAGACACCGTCGCCGTATAGAAAACCATGGTCAAAAACTGATACTTTGGCATCCGGTTCATCAACAAATTTGCCATCCAGATAAATCCTTAGTCCCATCCATACCACTCCTTATTATTCCTGAAATAAAACCCATCCTACATTTAAAAAAGGATATAAAAAACCTCTCGCCCAGCTCAGGGACGAGAGGTAATTTCCCGCGGTACCACCCTGCTTGTCGCTTTCACACGACCTCTTGCAGCACAGATTTATACGATGCTAACTTGCTAACGGACTTTTTCGTCCGGCACCACCTACTAAACCTTTTTAAGGTCTTTCAGATAGCAGCTCCAGGATGATCACCACCTGAAGGTTGATACCGGTTCTCAGCTTCACCGGCTCTCTGTTATCATTTTACTCCACGTGTCGGTTCCCTTCATAGCCTGTTTAGTTTTTATCGATTATCTATAAAGTATATTTAAACAAATAAGCGCTGTCAATAGAATTTTCTATGATTTACTCTTCTTTTTTTGTTCTACCTTGCGAATATACTCCTTAAGGTCAATATTCTTGCGATATTGCGTATAAGGGGCTTTGCTGCTTTGTTTCAGATTTTTAAACATGGCCCATAATAATCTACTGCCCTCTTCCGTCTGACATGCTTCTGAAGGACTCATGCCACTTAAGGGGCCCAGCTGGCTATGATACCATTTATCCAGATAAATTTCCTTTAACTCCGGTTCCAACTCCGGGTATTCCCGTTTAATATCAGTCGTTAATAAATCGAAAAAACCTTCATTTCTGACTTCCATACCATCGAATTCCAGACAATCATACATCTGTTCCTCGAATTCCTGCCGGGCCAAATTTATATCCCGCTCACCAAAAGCTGATACATTTACCCAACTGGGACCAAGTAAGTACTCGGCAAAAAAGCTACTACTGCCATTTTCCTTTACTATTTGGTAATACAGGGTGTAACTTTTATCCAGTTTTATCTTAATAGTCTTTAGTTCTTCTATTCGTTTTACTACCCGCTCCCGGTTTTTTACCAGGTAACGGGTGGTAAGCAAACGCATGCCATCATCATAGATAGGATTATCCTCTCCCTGATATAACAAATCTTCAAAGTTATTATACTGTCCTCCCAGATAAGTATGGGCAGTCATCATACTCACTTCATAGTCACCCTGGGGGATTACTGCCACAACCAACTGATCATTAAATAAATGGTCGATGTCACTTATGGTAGCAGAGTTTTGCGACATAACTACTAATTCATCGCCGTTTAGGATTATGTCGGCAATAACACCGCTCATAAAGGATATTCCATGGTTATAATTATCATCAAAATAGCTGATGCGCAGGTGGGTACCATAGGGTAATTCTTCAATCTCCCTAATGTTATCAATGCGATCCAGCGCTTCAAAAAGCCCTTCTATATCTAGTATTTCGTATACCCGGCAGAAAACCAGCCGATTTAAAGGTGATTGTTCTGAATCCGGATCTATTAATTGGTAACTGCACTTTTCTATATCTCCGATAGACCAATAACCTGATTCGTGCAACAGGTAGAATCGGTATTGGCAATTATAAAACTTGTGATTTTCCACCCTGGTCAAGGAGGCCGTTACCCGGGCAGTATTTCGTGATCCCTGTACATCTTTAGCCTCAGCTTCCAAGATCATCGCGTCGGGATTAATCAACTCGGCAAATCGTTCAAAAAAGAGATTTGGCGATAGCTGGCGCCCAGATAAGAGTGAAAATATATAAGTGAAATCGTTACGGCCCACTGCGTTAAAAAAACTGTTAATAACCTGGCGTGGGGTTAAACAAGCTGATATTCTTCGTAAGAGGTTCTTAATCCATTCGTAATTTTGTTGGTTTACATTTAAATCTAAATATTTCTGATACAAGAATTTACCCAGGGCCGGTCGACTCATATTAGCAACATTAAGATTGAATGATTCCTGTATGAGATAACAGGTCTCCTCCAGGTCCAGTTCCATCATCTCGGGCAATATTTTACGGTCTTGTTCATATTTTATTAATGGCATGTTTTCTATAATAAAAAAACTATGCATGCCATCGGGATTAAAAATAAGATAAAAACATTCTACATAAACCTTGGATCCACCTATGTGCCAGGCTACATCTATGGTCATACGGCCGGTATGGCGACTAATACTGGCATACGATTTAACAAAGTCTCCTCTAAAGAAGACCGGGGGAGTTATGTCCATGCCTGCCATACGACATTTCTCCAAAACTCGATCACAAACTGCAGTTAATTCACTACCATATTCCATTTTTAATAGATAATAGAATGGTACCAGTTCTGGATCATGAAAGGCAGATAGGCTATCTACCACCTGGGACCTGACCTCAAAGGGTATGTCCTCAATCAAGTCAAGAATGGATAATCTTCCTGTATTACTTACCATCATTTTTTTAATTTCATCAACTAGATCTTTTAATACTGGCCTTGGAAAATAAGGTTTTTTACGTTTCATTTAACGCCCCTATGTTTCTTTTTAATTGATTCTAATGTATCACTTAAACCTTAATATAGCAATTGTTTGAGTCTTGCTGAGTACCCTCATTTTTCCCCTTCAACTAAAAATAATTAGTTAATATGCAGGTATTGCTATATCAACTAAAGAAATGAAAAAACAATAGGCAGGAAGTCGTGGAAAAATCCAGAATTTAAACAAAGAATGACATAAAATTTAGCAAGGTGATAAGGTATGAGACGAATAACTGTACAAAAACTAAAACCAGGTATGGTAGTTGCGCGTGCTATCTTTAGCAGTGATGGTCGCATATTATTACATAGTGGCATAGTACTTACTAATAGTTATGTCAAAAGACTGGGCGAATTGGAAATCGAATCAATTTATATCAGGGATGAAATATTTGGTGATCTGGAATATCGCGATGTGGTTGCAGATGAAACCCGCAATAATACCATACGAATGGTTAGGGAAAACTTTACTAAATTAGGTAAAAATCATAACCTGGATATTCGTACAATAAAAGGAACAGTTAGTGATATTGTAGATGAACTACTGGTCAATCGTAATATTTTATACAGTCTATCGGATATCCGATCTTTTGATGATTATACCTTTGCTCATTCCGTAAATGTCTGCATTTTAGCTATCATGACTGGAATTACTACAGGTTACGGTCATGCCCAACTTAATGAACTGGGTATTGGCGCCCTATTACATGATATCGGGAAAATGAGGATTAATCTAAAAATATTAAATAAACCAGGGGAGCTGACTCGGGATGAATTTAGTGAAATAAAGCGGCATCCGGAATTCGGATTTCGAATACTGCGCGAATATCACGATTTGTCCCTGCTTTCGACCCATGTTGCCTTTCAGCATCATGAACGCTGGGATGGTCAGGGTTATCCCCGCAATCTAGCCGGAGAAAAAATCCTGGAATATGCGCGTATTGTAGCAGTTGCAGATGTTTATGACGCTTTATTGGCTAATCGTCCTTACCGACCTCCCTATTCTATCAATCAGGGTATAAATATTTTAAAACGTATGAGTGGAATCTACCTGGATCCAACCTATGTAACAGCGCTTGTTGCCAATATTGCGACATATCCGGTTGGTTCCGTGGTAGAACTTAATACCGGTGATACCGGAATCGTTATTGATACCAACCGGGACCATCCTACCCGACCTATAGTCAAATTAGTTTTTAATTCCCGCGGCCAAAGGATAGCCCATGAACATGAAGTTGATTTATCTAAATTAGACACTATAATGATTGTCAAAACCTTAAACGAAGATGAAATCGATAGTTTTAAGGATTAATATAATCTGTATGCCCCGCAATAAAAAAACTGAATAAAAATTTTTAGGCATCACAAGCTATTAAGGGTGATGCATATGTTTACGAAACTCGTAACGTTATTGTTAATATTAACTATAGGTGGAACTCTACTGTACCTTGTGGTAGTAAAAGTTTATCCTTCCATAATGAATAAGAGCTGAATATTTTATCTTGATATATTTCAGCTGCTATCCGTTAAAAATAGATTATGGAAGGAGGGATAATATGACCAGGTATCGTACCACTGATGGCAAGGAAGATATGAAGCAAAAAATTCATTACTTTGGGGCTATGGCCATACCGCTGGCTTTTATTAACGGCCTGTTTTTTGGCGGTTATGCTTTACGTAAAATTAGACAGTATTGGGAAGGCGGCCCCATGGACTAATTGCTTTTCCTCCTTTTTTAAAACCGTAAAAGGTGACAGGGGACGGTTCCTGTGTCACCCCTGCAGGGGTGACACAGGAACCGTCCCCTGTCACCTTTTTTCTAATTCCTCATTATGTTAAAATCTTAACCAAAAGCCAGATGAAAGGCAGGTAGGCAAGTGCAGCACGTTCTTATTGTAGCTCCTCATCCGGATGATGATATTATCGGCTGTGGAGGTAGTATTGCTAAACATTGTAAAGCCGGTAACCAGGTTACAATTATGTATATGACCTCAGGAGATGCCGGGGGGATACAATATTCCAAGGAAGAATTGGCTACTCTAAGGGAGGAAGAAGCTAGTAAGGCTGCTAACCATTTGGGAGTAAGCAACTTAATTTTTTTACGCATAGCCGATGGCTATGTTGAGTTTAATAAAGAAAACCTTATAAGAATTACCAGTATCATAAGGGGTATTAAGCCAGATATCGTATATATTCCTCATAGCCAGGACGGCAACCGGGATCACCAGGTAACTCATCTCCTCTTGATGGAAGCCTGTCAGCGATCGGGGGCACCCTTTTTCCCTGAATGCGGTTTACAACCATGGAGGGTAACTACCATTCTGGGCTATGAGGTATGGACTCCTATCCAGGAGGTGTACTATTGCGAGGATATTAGCGAGTTTATGGAGCAAAAGCTGGCAGCTTTACAAATGCATCTTTCCCAATTAGAATACTGCCGATATGATGAAGCCATTAAGGGATTTAATTGCTACCGCGGGATAATGACTGCCGGGTGTGATTACAGTGAATGTTTTACCTTGCTAAAATAAAGCAAAAACCCGTTCCCATGATTCCCCCAAAATTACGATTTAGGAGATAATTGCCAGATTTATGCAGCAACGGATATCTGATTACAGAATTCTAATGATAACCCCTTTTCATAAAAACTTCCGCGGTAATAAGCTTACCAGTGAAAGGCTGCAGCTTGGCCTGACCCGACGGGGATGGAATATAGACTTACAATCTTTAGAATCGGATAACTGGCAGGAAATATTGGGCAATGCTATATGGGAAAAACGTTACTCCCTAATTCATGGGCTAAATATTACTCATTTTGCCCGGGTATTATCTACTTTTCCGGATATAATCCGGCTTCCGCTGATCCTGACCACAACCGGAACCGATGTAAACTATGATCTGGTCTTACATCGCGAACCGGTAATAGCGAAAACGTTAAATGCGGTTGACTACATAGTTATTTTTACCGACCATTTTAGAACTGTATTTCAAGAACGATATCCAGATAACTCCAACAAACTGGTTACCATTACTCAGGGAGTTTACCTGGAAAAAGGGGAAGGCCCCGATCGCAGCCAGTTAGGATTAAATGAAGATGACTTCGTCTTCCTTCTGCCCAGTGGTATCCGGCCGGTTAAAAACCTGGAACTGGCTATGAATGCCCTTGAAAAACTACAACCGGAGTTTCCTCACCTGCGCCTGCTTATTCTTGGTACCATTATAGACAAGGAATATAGTGACCGCATCCTGAAACGTATTAATGCTTTACCCTGGGTTATCTTCCCGGGTGAATTTCCCCACCGACAGATGTACAGTCTTTTAACTATAGGTGACGTGATACTCAACACCTCCCATGCTGAAGGACAACCCCAGGCTGCTCTGGAAGCCATGAGCCTGGGAAAACCTTGCCTGCTTACGGCTGTACCGGGTAATATAAATATCATTGAAAATGGTGTGGAAGGTTACTATGTGCATAACCAGGATGATCTCGCTGCTGCCGCCCGTAATCTGATGGTAAATCGTGAGTTACGCCGGCAGATGGGTGAAAAAGCGCGCCGCCTGGTAGAGCAAAAATATTCCCTGAAAAAAGAATTGGATGCCTATGAACAACTATATCACCAGCTTCTTATAAGCATTAAGTAAAGCAGAAAATGGGATTTATTTACCTTTCCCGATGGTTGATAGTCAAGGTATGGAATATGCTAGTAGCATGGAACAGATGGGGTTATTATGGTAAAATAGGTAAAAATCAGTTTATTTATGCTTTTATAAGTAAACTTGCCTATACTGTTAATAGATAGAAATTTATTAAAGTGTTATAATATTAACTATTATCTGAGAGTTTTTGTAGAAAGGTGGAAAATATTTATGATTAAAAACTGGGAAACTTGTATTTTAGAAGCTAAGGAAAATGGTGTAGCTATTTTAACTTTTAACCGTCCGGAACAACTTAATGCTATTAACCAACAATTATCGGTTGATCTGATTGAAGCTTGTACTGAAGTAACTAAAAATAATGATATTCAAGCATTAATAGTTACCGGGGCAGGTCGAGGATGGTCGGCAGGCGGTGATATTTCTTTATTGGCAGCTATGAGTAGTCCTGCACGAGCAAAATATACATATGATTGCTCAACTGAAATAGTTAAGACGATTTATGAGATTGAAAAACCTGTCATTGCTGCAATTAACGGAGCAGTAGCAGGTGCTTCTGTAGCAACTATGATGGCTTGTGATTTAATTATTGCGGCTGATACTGCTAAATTCGGGTTTAATTTTATTAATATAGGCTTTACCCCTGATAGTGGGGCTTCCTACTTTTTAACCCAGAAAGTAGGTTATCATAAAGCATTAGAAATTTTATGGTATGGTAAAGTTTTAGATAGTTCAGAAGCTTTAAGCTTGGGTTTAGTTAATAAAGTAGTAGCTAAAGATCAAGTGTTAGCTGAAGCTGAAAAATGGGCCGAGCGTTTATTAAAAATGCCTTTATATGCCGTGTGGATGGATAAGAAACTAATAAGAGCTTCTATAAAAAATGATTTTTATGAACAAGCAGAATTAGAAAGCCTTAATCAAATTTTAGCCTGGGCTTCAGATGATTTTAAAGAAGGAGTCATGTCTTTTGTCGAAAAACGCAAGCCTAATTTTACTGGCAAAGTTTTACGTGACTAATTAGTAATTTTAAAGTGTAAATATGTATAAGCCATTAACGAAGCATGGGGAAGCAGACGAGGGAATATTCACCGTGACCGATGACTGTTTTCCCCTCATAACTGACCACCGACGACTTAAGAAATGAGGCACCTCTTGCGAGATGCCTCATTACTGTACTATTATCTTTTTCGTGCGATTTGCAGGCTATTTGGCATAAGGGCAGTTGCCGCAGTTTCCCTGGCCGCAGTTCAAACCTTTTTGACCTTGACCGGCGGCACCATTTTTAAACCCGCCCTGGCGCTGGTGCTTTTGTCCCTGGTTAATACCCTGACCCGGTCCAGGGCCGCCGGTTTCAGTGCGTTCCGAGCGTTCCTTAATGCGTTCTTTTATGTTTTGCTGGCAGGAATCATACTGCTCCTGAGTAATGGTTCCCTCCTCCAACCTGGTCTGGAGTTTTCCCTGGTTCTTTTTAGTAATGTCATTAATCAGAGCATCCTGGTCAACTCCATTTTCTTTTGCTATATTGGCAATGGATTTTCCCTCATGCCTCTGCACCTGAATATCACTAACATCTTTTCCAGTAAGTTCAGCCAGGCTTTGCACCATAGTCTGAGCACCTCTGCTTACTACTGCTTTCCCGTATTTACCTGCAGCTCCCACCGGATTATTGGCTCCGGCCATAGCTGGAATCGCAACTCCCAGTACAAAAACCGCAAGCAATACCAGAATACCAGCTTTAAAATAACTCTTATTCTTCATTATTCAAACCTCCTTTATTCTATTTACAGTATTACTATAAGCGAAAATGGTTTAAATAATTTCAGGGAAAGTTAAAGATTTCTTAACAATTGCTACCCCAGACGCCGGTCAATTTCCTGTAATATTTCCCCGGTACTGGAATCACCTACTTCAATTTTCACCAGAGCAGCGTGATCCATGTAGGTAGGCCCTTTATTGATAATAATTAAATCCTGGTAAAAGGTACTAAATTCCCTGACAAATCCGGCCAATGGATACACGGTAAGGGATGAACCGATTACTACCAGTACCCGGGCTCCCATGATGCGCTCCTGAGCATCCACGTAACCCTGAATCTGTTCTCCGAAAAGTACTACATCCGGTTTAAGGATGCCGCCGCATTCCGGGCATTCAGGAACTATTTCCTTAATCTCCCGAACCAGGTCACTGCTGTAATATTTACCGCACCTTCTCCTGGTACAAACAAAACGGTCAGCATTACCGTGTACCGCAATGACATTCTTACTGCCCGCCTTCTCGTGCAAACCATCAATATTCTGGGTAACTACCGCTTTTACCCGGCCCTTCTTCTCCATATCGGCGAGCACCTTATGGGCCAGACTGGGCTCAACCGGTGGAAAATCGAAAACCTGGCGGTAAAACTCATAAAAGCGCTTCGGGTCTCTCTGAAAGGTACTAATATTGATTATGCTCATCACCCGGTCTTCACCCATGGTACGGTAAATCCCCTTTTCTCCGCGAAAATCAGGGATTCCGGCTTCGGTACTAATCCCGGCCCCGGTTACTACTACCGTATTATTGGAACTGGCCAGTACGGTTACTACCTGATCCAGCAGTTTGCTATCCATATCTCTCCCCCCACAAAACTTTTCTTACCAATCATTGTATAACAGGATAGCCTAAAAGCATAGTGAGTGAGGGGTGAGGGGTAAAGGGTGAGAAGTGAGGAGTGAGGGGGCAGGAGCGAGGGGCAAATTCCTATCTATTATCTATTATTTTTTTGACAGAAGTTTTTGAAATAACAGAAACTTAATCTAGTAATATCCGTATTCTCTCTACTACTTCCTTTACAATAATATCTGGAACTTGACAGGCAAATTGTGCATTCCTTGCTTGCCAATCCAGGCTTTTAACTTGATCGGTTAGGATAACGCCCTGGATTTGTAGTCCTGATGGTATTTCTACTTCAAAAGGATAACCTTTTATCTGTGATGTGATAGGACAAGCAAGTAATAGACTGGTCTTATGATTGTATGCTTCTGGGGGAATAACCAGAACTGGTCTTTTTTCACTACCTTATTCTTTTCGGCCATGTTTAAATTTTGATTATCCTTGATTTGATAATGCTATAACATTAATTTAGATCATATATGGTTCACCTCAAATTCTACAAAACAAAAGCCAGGTACGTTAAAGCACTACCTGACTTTTATATCATAAATATTTAATAAAAAATACTTGGGGTATTAATTCCCCATTCTTCGTTGTTGATTCCCTTAGACAGAGGTTATTCCAACTTGATAAGGGCTAAAACTATAAATGGGTGATCAACAGAACCGCCCCCTTGATTGCCCCCGTTGGCGTCATAGATCTCATAATGTAGACTCTTTCCCTTATATTTATAACAGTTAAAAACAAACTTTATGAAGCAGCTGCCATCGTTGTTGTAAACCCGATTGAACGAGCTGAACTTGACATAGGCCGGTAGCCCATGCCAGCAATCTGAATATTGGCACTGCCAGCATTACTAATTAGTTTCTCCTGAAAAAGTACAAAATTAGCAATAGCCGGAGAATGGCTTTTCTCCAGCTATTGCTAATAGTATTGTGCTTACACTATTCTTTCACACGAACCATAATATAATTCATAGTCCCTACCCAAGCCATCTGGTTTTAGACTTCCAGATCTTTGGCATTAGCAGCTAGATGAACTCTTGTTCCTTATTGCCGATTTAGGACAAGTGTGGCAGGAATATTTAAAGCGCGTTTATCAGTCAATGTTTATTGATTCCTTCCCTTGGTAGAATGATGTGATAGGAATCAGTATGGAGAAGATGCCTTTGTATTTGAAGTACTCCAAACTCTGGAGGAAAAGGAAGGACTAAAAAAATTAAAGCAAAAATGGCTTGACGAGTTGCAGCCATATGGAGAACGGGGGTATAATAAACGCCTGAAAAATTAAAGTATGAAAGATCGGTTGTTATACCTGCCTCACGTTCATCATAACTCTTCAAATATTCCTTACATTGTATAGAGATAGATACCGGCTTTGTTTATAAAGCGAGCCTTTGTAAAATTTAAAAACTGACCATGACATAAAAATAGATAGGAATTTGCTTTTTTAGTCTTCTCAGAATATCACTGGTTAATATTATAACGCTATCATTATTATGAAATTAAATTAGAAGCCAGGCAGATATTCAAAAAAGGGGACACCTGACCGGTATCCCCTTTGTTTTTGTTTAATTACAGGTTGATATTATATTGTTTTATCTTGCGGTAAACGGTATTACGTGATATCTCCATGGTTCGAGCTACACGGCTGATATTGCCACCGTATTTGCTTAGCAGGTTTATTATTTCCTGACGTTCCCTTTCAGCCAGCACATCCTTACGCTTTTCCCTCAATGTAGTTACCGCTACAGGTTTATCATGGATTGGTTCCGGTGGCGGAGCCGGTGCAAGTATTTCCGGGGGTAAATCATCTATCCCAATTCTATCCCCGCTGCAAAGGCCTAACATCCGTTCCAGTATATTTTGCAGTTCTCTGATATTTCCAGACCAATGGTACTGCTGCAGGTAGCGTACCACCTCAGGGTCTACCTGTTTTCTGGGTACACCGTCTTTTGCTGCCCAGCGCTCCAGGAAGTAATCCAGAAACAGGGGTATATCTTCCCGACGGTTACGCAACGGGGGCAGGTTGACCGAAAAGACATTAAGTCGATAATATAAGTCCTGGCGGAAGTTCCCCCGTTCTACCTCTTTGAGCAGGTCTTTGTTGGTAGCACAAATAATACGTACGTCAACCGGTACGACACTTTGACCGCCGATACGAACAATTTTCTTTTCCTGCAAAACCCGCAGCAAGGCTACCTGCTGTTCAAAGGGCATATCGCCAATCTCGTCCAGGAACAGGGTACCGCCACTGGCTAATTCAAACTTTCCGGGCCGCCCCCGGCGGCTGGCGCCGGTAAAGGCCCCTTCAACATAACCAAAGAGTTCACTGCTGATTAGTTCACGGGGAATAGCCCCACAGTTAACCGCAACAAAAGGACCATTACAACGAGAGCTTTGGTTATGAATAGCCTGGGCAAAAACTTCTTTGCCGGTACCGCTTTCCCCGATAATAAGAACATTGCTATCGTTGCCGGCAGCCAGAGTAGCAATATTAATCGCTTCCTGTAATTCCGGGTTATCCCCTATAATATCCTCAAAAGAAAACCGGGCTTGGGCACCGCTAAAGCGGTTAACCAGATTTTTTACATTCTTCATTGGTTCAATAAAAATAATCCCACCATTTATATCACCGCGGTTATCATAAATTGCCTTTCCTGAGGCCAGGAGATGCATACTACCATTACGGCTTTCAAACATAATCTCCTCATCATTATAGGCTTTACCTCTAGCTACCATTTCCATGATTGCCGGGGCGCTGCCGATAAATTCCTTAACGGAACTTCCCTGCAGTTCTCTTGGGGAAAGATTAAATAACTGGCAGGCAGCAGGGTTGGCCTGGGTTATAATACCATCCCGGTCAACAATTAAAATGCCGTCCTTAATATACTCCATAATGAAGGTTAAATGATTATTCATGCAGACCAGTTCATTGTTTTTCTTCCTCAGCTGTAACTCTTCCTCAATTACATTAACCGAAGTAGCTACCATCCCTAATGTGTGTATGAAGGCGTTTTCAGCCGGTCCCGATAATTGTAAGGCTCCAATAATCTGATGATCCTCATCAAATATAGGAGCTGCCGAACAAGTCCAGAAATGGAGACCTTTACAGTAATGTTCAGGGCCAGAAACCTGAACTGGTTTACGCTCTACCAGAGCAATACCTATACCATTGGTACCTGCTTCTTCTTCAACCCAATTAGCTCCTTTAACTAAATCATTACGTTCAGCTATTTCCATGGTTTCAGGATCGCCCAGGGATTCCAAAAGATTAGCGTCCTGATCTGAAAGTATGACAATAAAGCCGGAACCAGCTACCAAAGAGTACAAATGTTTCATAAAAGGCCGGCTTACCTCAATCAATTCCTGGTGTTCAGCCAGGGTCTGCTCCATAGCCGCCGGGGACAGAAATCTACGCTTAATCCCGTTATAACCAGGATCAACCCCGGCCTTGTAACACCTAATCCATGATTGGGCTATTTCTGGCCGTACAATATTTCGCTCAATTTCCCCGCTGCTGATAGCTTTCTCCCAGGCCATATAAATTTCTGAAAATTTGGAATTATGGTTAAAGGCCATTAATATCTTCCTCCACCTTAACCGTTAAATGTTTCTAACTTTCTGGCAAGTACTTTACGCCGGCAATTGGTGCAGAGCCGTAGCTCATCTGCATCTGCCTCCTGCTTGCTTCTATCTGCAATGTAGGCGAGCTGTTCCCGGGTAGCAAAATTCTTCCCACATTCTTCACAAGCGACCATGGTAAAATCGCGGTTCCAAATCCTTCTTATATTATTATCTTCCTGCACTTCAATGCATCCGGTGGGACAAACTTCGGCACAGGCAGCACAGCCAATACAGGCGGCTGAGGCATCGTCATAGGGAGTGGCAACCCGTTTATCGGTTCCACGCATAACCGTGGATATAGCACTTACTCCCATTGCGGCACAGGCATTAACACATAAACGGCAGAGAATACATTTCTCATACGGGTCTTCCACCAGATTATTTTCCGTACAAAGGTACTCCTTGTAAAGGGTTTGCATAAACAGACTGTTGGGAGCACGTTTGTAGAGTAACATGGCAATATTACGCCTGATTTTATCTATCTGCGGGGTGGAAGTTTTTACTTCTATACCATCACTAACCGGATAGGTACAGGAAGCTACCACGCGGCCGGAACCGTTCTTAGTTACTTCCACCATACAAAAACGACAGCTGCCCTGACCGCCAAAAGCTTCATGGTAGCACAGGGTGGGAATATGAATCCCAGTTCTTCTGGTTGCTTCCAGAATAGTCTCACCAGGCTGAGCTTCTATTTCTATACCGTCAATAAGAATTTTCATTATCCCTACCCCCCTTACCTTACTTTTACCGCCAGGAACTGGCAATCGTTAATACATTCTCCACATTTGATACATTTGCTGTTATCTATAACATGAGGTTGTTTCTTTTCGCCCTGCACTGCATCTACCGGACAGTTTTTAGCACATAAGCCGCAGCCGTTACACAACTCGGCGTCAATGTAGAACTCGGTTAGTTCTTTACATACGCCGGCAGGACAGCGATGATTAACAATATGCTCCAGGTATTCATCCCGAAAGTACTTCAGGGTAGACAATACCGGATTAGGAGCAGTACGTCCCAGGGCACAGAGAGCAGCCGTTTTAACCGTTTCCCCGATATCCTCCAGTAAATCCAGATCCTGCAGGCAGCCCTCACCATTGCAGATGCGTTCCAGAATTTCTAACATGCTCCTGATGCCCTCACGACAAGGAACACATTTACCGCAGGATTCACCGGCTAAAAACTGCAGGTAATAGCGGGCAACCTCTACCATACAGGTTCGGTCGTCCATAACAATCATTCCGCCCGAGCCCATCATGGATCCGGCCTCGCCCAGGGAGTCGAAGTCAACCTTGAGATCGAGCAGGGATTCGGGTATACAACCCCCGGAAGGACCACCGGTTTGCACCGCTTTAAATTTACGTTTACCGGGAACGCCTCCCCCGATGGTAAAGATTATGTCACGCAGGGAAGTTCCCATAGGAACTTCTACCAGACCGGTGTTTACAACTTTACCTACCAAAGAGAAGACCTTGGTTCCCTTACTTCCCGCAGTACCGGTAGAAGCAAACTTTTTTGCCCCTTCCAGCAGTATTAACGGAACATTAGACCAGGTCTCGACATTGTTTATTACCGTTGGTTGTCCCCATAAGCCTTTTTCCGTGGGGAAAACATATTTATCCCAGGGTTCGCCAACATTTCCTTCAATAGATGCTAAAAGGGCAGTCTCTTCTCCACAAACAAAGGCCCCCCCACCTCGTACTATTTCTATATCAAAATTCAGGCCCGACCCCAGGATATTGTCACCCATGAAACCGTGTTCCCGGGCATCGCTGATAGCCTTGGTAAGGGCCGCTACTGAACCCGCGTATTCATCACGAACATAAATAAAACCCTTTGCAGCACCTACCGTATAGGCGCAAATCAACATACCTTCCAGTATGTTGTGGGGATCACCTTCCATGATACTCTCATCCATGAATGCGCCCGGGTCACCTTCATCCCCATTACACACAATGTACTTCGGGGTTGAAGTTGTGGCCTGACATGCTTTCCACTTAAGCCCGGTAGGGAATCCACCACCACCACGGCCACGTAAACCGGCGTCAATAATCTCCTGCACCACTGCTTCCGGCTTCATCTTAAGAGCCTTACGCAGTGCCTGGTAACCTTGCCGATCCAGGTAGTCCTGCAGAGATTCAGGATTAATCAGGCCTACATTGCGCAGAGCTTTTTTCAATTGCATACTGTTAAAGGCGACTTTCTCCAGGTTTTGCACCCGTTTTTTATTCTGGGGGTCGCGATATAGCAGACGTTTTATTAATTCATTGCCTTTTATACTTTTTTCTATTATCTCTTCCACATCGCTGGCTTTTACCTGACAGTACGTTATATCATCGGGTAGAATACGTACAAATGGCCCACTGGAACAAAGACCATGGCAACCGGTAGCCTTAATATCATCACTACTGGCAAGCTCAAAAAGTCCCCCCGGGTTATTTTTAAAGGCCTGATATACGTCGAGGCCACCATTGGCTATACAGCCGGTACCACAACAGACCAGAACCTGTTTTTTCTTACTCTTTTTTCTCATATTCAGGCCCTCCATACTCTGCAATTACTTGTCTGACCCTGGCTGCATTTAAACGAGGATGAACTTTGCCATTCGCCAATAGTGCAGGAGCCAGGGCACAGGCACCAATGCAGTTGACCGTCTCCAGAGAAAACTGGAGATCCGCAGTAGTCTCACCAGGTTTGATGTTCAGCCTGCTATAAATCTCATCAATGATAATCTGGGAGCCCTTGATGTGACAGGTGGTTCCGTCACATACCTTAAAATGTACCTTACCCCGGGGAACCAGACTAAAGGCCTTATAAAAGGTGGCCATACTGTAAACTTGGCTGAAAGGTACTCCGGTATACTGAGCAGTAGCTTCCAGGGCCTGACGCGGTAAATAATTAAAATGGCGGCTAAGATCATGCATAATGGCCATGATATAACGCTTTTCACCCGGATATTTATTTATAATGGCATCTAATTCTTCGCTCTGATTTGTAATTAGTGCATCTGTTTCCAACAACAATGCCTCCTTTTTATTAATTGCTGCCACCTTCTCCGCGAAGGGAAGATAGCAGCTATTAAAGGAAGGTGATACAGTAATGAAGGTTTTAATCGTATTTAGATGGCTACATCGGCCATACCAAGTTCATTCAGTTTAGCCTGGCTTGGAACTCCATTCTCATCCCAGCCCCGGAGCTGATAATATTCAGTCAGCATCCCATCAAGCTGAACTACCTTGCCCTCATGAGGCCCGCCTTTCATCGGTTCGTTCAGGAGTCGAGGCGGAAGGATGTCGTCCTTCTTACTTAACCCGGCTTGCAGGTTAAATATTTTTTCCAGGTTCCATACCCGTTCGCCCACTAATAGAAATTCCTCATCACTTAGATTTAAACCGGTAGCTGTACGTAGCTCTTCAGCTATCTCCGGTAAACCTATAGCAAAGGTGGTAAATAAGCATATTCCAGCTGAGTCAACCAGACCGGTAAGATCCTGGAATATCTTCAGTAGACCTGGTTTTCCTTCAATAGCATCCGGATCTACCTTTTCCGGAATACCCAGCACTTCAGGGGAAGTCATATAACCGCGAACATGACATCCACCCCGATTGGAAGTAGCATATTCCAGGCCAATACCCTGCTGTCCCCGGGGGTCATAAGCTGGCATTTCCTGTTTTTTAACCGTCATAGAGTATTCGGGGTGACCATAGCTCTCGGCCAGGCGGTAAGAACCTTCAGCCAGTTCACTGCCGAAACCTTCACGGTAGGCGGTCTTGCGGGTCATTTCTACCAGCATTTCCGTGTCGCCCCAGTTTAAGTCAGCCTTTTCCCGAGGAATAAATCCCTTTTCTACCATCTCTACAGCACAGGCAATAGTACCTGCCATGGTAATGGGGTCCATTCCTAATTCGTTACAGAGGAAATTAGCTTTGGAAATAGCTTCAAAATCGTCTATATCCAGGTTTGAACCAAAGCCCCAGGTGGCCTCATATTCGGGACCTTCCCCTATTCCTTTGAAATTAACTTTATTCTTGCTGACCCGGCCACAACCGATAGGACAGCCAAAACAACCTTTGTTGCGTATCAGGTTGTGCTCTGCTTGATATTCGCCGGAAATTTTCTCCGCATTGGGATAAACAGCGGCTTCACTGAAGTTCTTAACCGGCAGGCCACCATGTTCATTTAATATATTAACCAGTACGTTAGTGCCATAGGCAGCCAGTCCCGCACCAGTTACCGGATGGGCTTTCAGTTTGGCCCGGGTATCGGTAATAGCATTTAAAAATCCTTCGTAATCGGCAATTTTGATTCCCTTGGTACCACGCACGGCAACCGCTTTCAGATTTTTGGAACCCATAACCGCACCTACTCCGGAACGTCCGGCAGCACGATTATATTCATTCATAATGCAGGCAAATTTGACCAGGTTCTCGCCGGCTGGTCCAATACAGGCTACTTTAGCTTCTTCATCAGTAGCAGCCTTGACCAGGTCGGTAGTATCATGAGCATCCTTACCCCAGAGGTCTTCGGCATCGCGCAGCTCTATCTGATCATTGTTAATCCATAGATATACCGGTTTTTCTGCGCGCCCTTCAAAGATAATGCCATCATAACCGGCAAACTTCAGCTCCGGGCCCCAGTTTCCGCCCGAGTTGGAAGCAGCAATAGTCCCGTTTAAGGGGCCTTTGGTAACCACATTGAAACGTCCGCCTGATCCGGCCAGGGTGCCGGTAAGGGGACCAGTTATAAATATCATTTTATTTTCCGGGCTCAAGGGATCTATCTGAGGGTCAACCTCTTTAGTGTAAATTCTTGTCCCCAAACCCCGAGCGCCAATATAATTTTTCATGTCATCATTATTTAGTTTTTCTAACTTTATAGTCTTATCGCTCAAGTTTACCCGTATCATATTTCCTGTCCATGCATACATAATTTAGCCCACCTCCTCATAGACGTCCTTGAACCTGGCTGCATAATCTTTCCGTTTAGTAAAGTTGGCGGCATTAGCATCCTGATAGCTAATAGCACCGGAGGGACACAGTTTAACACAGGCGGGATCCCCACCACAAAGGTCACATTTAACCATCTTATCTTCAACATAATCGTAGAGAGTAGCTCCCAGAGGGCAGGCAATAGCACACATCTTGCAACGTAAGCATCTGTCATGGTTTACTACCATAGCCCCGTTATTATCCCGGGAAATAGCTCCTACCGGGCATACGGCCATACATGCGGCTGAAGTGCATTGCTGGCATACTACCGGAGTTGAAAAACCTACTTTTTCAAAGCTAAATACGGATATGCGAGCTCGAGCCGGGTTAATCTCGCCAGTGTGGGTATATGAGCATATAAGTTCGCAAGTACGGCAACCGGTGCATTTTTCAGGTTGTACTACTAAAATTTTTTCCATTAATGTCCTGGTTTTTCCGTAGAAAACCAGTTTCACCTCCTTGTTTAAATTATTTGGCTACGTTTCCGACCAACATAATAGATGACGCTGATCCCTTCTTTCCTTAAAAGTTTGGTGATAAACTCCTGATTACACCTTTCCCAGGGGTTTATCACATACCCTTTTAGGGTTGAAAGGGGGGAATTTGGGGTAAATTAACTGGCTTATCTAATAGTATTAGGAATTAAGGATTGCTACTGCGACTATTAATGCTTCCCCCCGGTATCAAACTGTTTGCCTGTTGTTTGCCTATATCTAATGCAAACATCATGCCAACCATAGAGAAGCCCTATAATGCTATTTGCAGCTACAAATGATGTAACACTGTTGTAACTTCAGTGTCACACTTTTCAAGAAGGTGTAACATTTTTATACATATATCTGTTATACGGTTGGTCTCTATTGGAATGTAGATTAAGAGATGTGTAATAGAAGTGTGGCAAAGGAGGGCTGACCCGCCCTCCATAAAAAATTAGCCTCCTCCAACTGGAGGGAAAATAGAGAGGATATCCTTATCGCGCAGGGTTTGCTGAAGTTCGCTATGTTTACCGTTTAGAAAAACGATACCCAGTTCTTTATGGGGTACATTTAGCTGTTCAATTACATCTGCAACCGTTGTACCCTCTTCATAATCAAGCACTTGCTCTTTAAAACGCCCCTGGCGCAGGGTAGCAAAAAGCCTGACTGTAACTTTGATGTTAATCAACCCCTTTCCCTGTTTCGATTAACCCCGCTAAAAGATTTTAAACCAAAAAATTATATCTTTCCACTCCTAACCATTGCTAATTATGAGTATGCTTATTTAATTGCAGTATTATTATAGTCTGTTTGTCCCTGGATGATTATGATTATGGTCCCGGGTCTGTTTGTTTATGATCCGGCAGGTTTAACTCAGTAATTATGGGCTTTTGTATCTTTTTTACCATATTAAGCAGGAATAATGTCATACTTATTAGAATAGGTACTTTGTCAGGTATCTAATACCTAATAGACTAACAATGTAGGGACTGCTTGGAAAATAAACTCTACGGGAGGTAAGTATCCTGAAACAGTTAATCAGAAAGTTTCAAGTTGTTCTCACTGGAATAGTATTACTGCTAGCTTTATCGCTTTTAGCCATTATGTTCCCGGTACAAAATGTACTGATGAATAGCGAACGTTCTAATTTCCGTACTGAAGCAGAGATGTATCTTATCACTATTAATAACTATATTGAGAATTGTATCCAGGATACGGAAGGCCTCTGTTATCGGGCAGAAGTGGCAAAAAAAATTATAGATTATCATTCCGGGAAATTAACCAGAGAGGAACTGGTTAGCTTTGCCCAACCTCATTATGCCAATAGTGCTGCCAGGTTGAAAAACTGTGTTCTGACTGTTCGCCTGGTGGATAATCAGATAATAAGTTCATATGGTAATGAGAGTATTGTTGAAGAAATCAATTTGCTGCACTGGTATGGAACTCATTATCCAGCTGTTAACTATCTTAATTACAAAGATCGCTACTTCTTTATAGTTCGCAGTCCGCTAACACATAATATGGAAATAATAGGAAACGATATAGCAGTATTTGACCCGGCACCAGTACTGGCGGAAATGAATCTACCTGACTACCAGTTAAAAATTACTCCCCAAATAGACTTAAGCCTGGGGCAGATGAAAAAAATAGATGATAAACTATTTACTCACGATAATATAACCTGGTTTGTAGGTAAAATTAACCACAGTAATGCAGCGCTACTATTAGGGGAAGATAATGCAATCCTTTATAAATCGGTATACAACAGCACCGCAATTAATATGTTAATAGTTGCAGTATCCCTTATTGTTGCCATGTTTTTGATTTATTTCTTTGTTTATCGCCAGGCCTTGCAACTGGTTACCGAACTACGCCATGCTAATAAAGATTTGCAGGTAGAAAAAGCGCGAGCGGAAAAACTGGCCCAGGGACAAAAAGATTTATTTAATATTTTCCGCTATTTAAGTGCTTCCCGATCGATGGATGACGATTTTGAGATTATTAGTCGCTCCCTGCCCTTTATTATTAATTTCCGTAATCTTCTTATGGCAGTGAGGGAATCGAAAGAAATGGATTTGTTCACCATCAGGGAAATTACCGGGGAACTTACTTCCCAACACCTGGAAACAATGCTGAACAAAAAAGGCACTATACTGGAGCAAACAATAGTTACCAGCGAACCTTTCTACAGTGGTAATGTACAGTCGGAAGTTAAGGGTATCGAACTATATCATGATGGCATAGAATCTTTAATTATTGCCCCCATAATTTACGAAAATTTTAATTGGGGACTGGTGGCAATAGACCATTTGAAAAAAGACGCTTTTACTGAGCTTGATTTTGAGCTGATGAATACCCTGGCCGTACATATCGCTCTGCACCTGGAAGAAATGGAGGCCAAAAATAAGCTTAACCAGCAGGCTCTGATAGATCCCCTGACCGGAATATGGAACCGCCGCTATATGATGAAACGTATAGAAGAAGAAGAGGAAAAGCTAAAACGCCATGGGGGGGAGGCCTGTGTTGCTATTTTAGACCTGGGTAATCTCAAACTGATAAACGACTGCTTTGGCCATACTGCCGGCGATGAGGTGTTAAAAGCTACCGCCAATGCCATTGCCAAAACAATTCGTTCGGTGGATACGGTGGGACGCTACGGAGGTGATGAATTCATAGTGCTGTTCCCCTCTACCTTCCCGGAACAGGCGCAGACAGCACTAGAGCGAGTCAATGAAGAAATTAATAAACAATGCCCACCCGGGGTTGATGTTGATGTTTTTGCTGATTTCGGAGTAGCCTGTAGTCCTTTCGATACACCTCGTCTCCTTGATGCTATTAATATTGCCGATGCCCGTATGTATAAAAACAAAAGAGAACGCAACGCCGGCGAGTCCGGCTAATACTTTTCTTATTTGTAGGATATTGTTAACGCACGTATACTGGCTATTGCTGATGCCTATGATGTGATGGTACAGGGTCGTCCCTACCAGAAATCGATGAGCCACCAGGAGGCCCTGAAAGAAATCAAGCGTTGCGCCGGTACCCAGTTTGACCCCCATCTGGTCCAGATATTTGTTAGCTACCGGGAATGAGAGTATCATCCGTGCAGGTATAAATAGGATTATGTAGAATGATTAACGTGTATAATCTTAATATCTTACTGTAAGCAGGGTGATAATATGTTAGATAAATTAAAGTCATTTATCGCCGAGAACAAATTAGGTGTGGCGGTAGGAATAGGTTTCCTGGTAGTTGGAATTTTAACATTATATCTTTTTAGCTCTATAGCTAGTAAGTTATAAGTGTTTGATTCTTCTAAGAAAATTCATCATATAATGGTCGTACCTTTATGGGAGGTTTAAAATGAAAAAGTTGGCCAACTATTTTCTTAATGGATTACTTTTCATGGTACCTATTGTAGTAACTCTATATGTGGTATACATACTTTTTATCAAGGTGGATAGCCTGTTAAGAATTCCTATTCCCGGTATCGGCGTTATTCCCGGGGTGGGATTCCTGGCTACCCTGGTAATTATAACCTTAACCGGTTTTCTGGTTTCCAATTTTCTAACCAAGCGATTATTACTGCTTTTTGACCACCTGATGAGCCGCCTACCCCTGGTGAAACTGCTTTATGGTTCTATTAAAGACCTGCTTAATGCCTTTGCCGGCGAAAAGAAGAGCTTTAATCGCCCGGTACTGGTCAAGCTGGGTCCGGATAGCAGTGCCCATGTACTGGGGTTTATTACCTGTGACTCCCTGCTTAAATTTGGGCTGGAAGAATACATATCAGTTTATGTACCCCAATCCTACAACTTCGCCGGTCAATTGCTGGTTTTTCCCCGGGAACAGGTTCAGCCTCTGGATACAGGTAGTGCCGACCTTATGACCTTTATCGTTTCCGGTGGGGTAGCCGGAGTGTAAAAGAATTGGAATCAAGGGGCCGGTTCTAGGGTTTCCTGGAACCGGCCTCTCTGTCTGCATGTAATAGAGTTTTTAGGGAAATTATAATTAATAATTGATGCTACTTGATAAATTACGAAGCTGAGGTGACAGATTTGCGTCCAAAACGTTTCCCCTCTATACTGGCAGCGTTCCTGACACTGATATTATTAATAATTGTAACGGTTCCCAGTGGTTGTGGTCAGAAACAATCAGCTTCCCAAAAACCACAATCTTCTACCAGCCAAAAACCAAAAGCTCCCCCGGAGGCTGAAGATATACTTAAAGAAATTACTACTGTTATTGGAGAACTGGACCGTAAAACCAGAATGAAAAAGGTACCATCCCTCCAGCAAGCGGCCCCGGGCGGGGTTGAGGGTAATCAGGGACTGGACTCCCAGGGGAATCAAGGTGACAGTTCCCAGGGAGGTGGCTCCTCAAGTGGTGGCGAGAAATCTCAGCAAGGCAAAGAAGGCAACCAAAAATCATCTTCAGGGCAAAGTGGTGGGGGACAGCAAAACGCCACTACCCAATGGCAAAAAGAAATGCAGAGCCTGAAAAAGATTCATGAAAGTTGGAATAAGCTGGAGCCTCAGGCAGTAGAGGCGGGGCTACCACCCAGTGACAGAGAAAACTTTAAGCTGGCTCTAAACAATTTGACTATCGCTATTAGTAACCAGCACCTGGAAGAAAGTCTGCTGTCCGCCATTGAATTGTATGGCCAATACGCTGGACTGGCTCGGGTCTTTTCCATACCTACGCCCGCAGAATTTTATGAGGTACAGTACGGGGTAATGTCATCCATGGCCGAAGCTAGCCGGGGCGATTGGGCTGCTGCCACTGACAAGATTGCCGCCATTTCCGCCCCCTGGTCAATGCTACTGCCCCTGGCGGGAAAAAAGGATAAGATGCTGGCCCAGCAAACTGATCTTTCCCTAAAAGACCTGGAGGATGCCATCAGCAACGAGGAAATTAACCTGGTTGTCTTTAAGGGTGACATAGCCCTGAATAACCTGAAAATGCTAGACAAGAAACTATCCAAGTCTCAATCCTCACAATAAATCCAATAAGTCCAAATAAGTCCGGGGACTGGCCCCGGACTTATTGTGACCGCTGTACCAACGGCGTTTTAGCAGGTTGGTCAAATACTGGCCAGGTGGTAAAATGTCTGCGCTCCTACAACACCATCTACTTTAATGTTAGCTGCTGCTTGTAATTTCTTAACTGCTGCTTCAGTAACTGGGCCGAAAATGGCATCCAGTTTACCTTCATAATAACCCAGGTCCTTTAAACTGCGTTGCAGCCAGTATACATCATAGCCCCGATTACGGTCCCAGCGATTTCTCTGCAGTATCCTGCCTCCCATACCGGCAAAATAATATATCTGGTAAAAGGTCTTGGGACCTACAATGCCATCGGCCTGCAGATGTACATCCCGTTGGAACAGCTTAACCGCAGCCTCGGTTTTAGGGCCAAAGCTCTTATCTGCCGGACCACTCAAGGCATCGGCAAATTTCCTGGTAGTGGTGGCCAGTCGGTTTTGCAGTACCCAAACATCCCAACCATAGGAACCCCGCTGCAAGGTGCGGGCTCCGAACAGGGGAGCGCCCGGAGGAAGATAAGAACCGGTGGGGACGCCCAGGAAAAGAAAGGTATTCTTCCCTACTATGCCATCAACTTTCAGGCCAAAATACTTTTGAAATTTTTTAACCGCATTTTCCGTTTCCCGACCAAAAGTTCCCTTCTCCTCCATACTTATTTGCGTACCAATAGGCTCAGGTAATACCTTGAGAAAATTCTGCACCAGTTCTACATCGCTTCCGGTATCGCCGCGGCGCAATGTACGACTTCCCAGAACAATATTATTATCCATTTGTTCACCTCCATAACAGTCCTTGTTATAGACTATGAAAAGTTGTGAAAAAGGGTTAATGAGAAATAGGGTGCCAACATGAAGGCTTAGCATTATAATGGCAGTATTAAGAAAATGATCCGAGGCGATAATGGTGGAGGAAGATAAGGCAGTAGAAGACAAGAAAGACATTAAAAAACGGCTGGTCAGTTTTTTCGGGGTCAACTCCAGTATAGTCTCCATGCTGATTATGGTTATACTAATTGGCCTGGGTGAAAAAATGGCGGAAAGGTTCCTGCCCCTCTATCTGATTGCCCTGGGGGGCAGTATCTATGCAGTCGGATTCCTTAATGCCATGGATAATTTTTTAAGTGCCATATACTCATTCCCGGGCGGATATTTGGCAGAGAAAATGGGCTACAAGAAATCCCTGATGCTGTTTACGGTTATAGCCCTCTTCGGCTATGCTATCGTTATCTTAATCCCCAGCTGGCAAGCAGTTTTGATTGGCTGTGTATTCTTTATTGCCTGGACCGCAGTGTCCCTGCCGGCCATAATGACCCTGGTCTCCCAGGTTATGAGCAAAGATAAACGGGTTATGGGAGTTACCCTGCATTCACTGGTCAGACGCATTCCCATGGCTCTGGGACCGCTTTTGGGCGGGCTCTTGATTGGAATTTATGGCAAGGTGGATGGAATCCGCATAGCCTTCTGTGTCGCTTTCGTGCTGGGTTTGGTATCCCTTCTAATCCAATATTACTTCATCGAGGATGACCATGAAAAAAAAGAGGCCCACCTGCATGCCCGGGAAATCTTCTCTTCCTTCTCGCCAGGCCTGCGTAACCTGCTTTTATCCGATATATTAATTCGCTTTGCCGAACAGATACCATATGCTTTTGTAGTCCTGTGGGTGGTAGAAGTTAATAAAATATCGGCTTTCCATTTTGGCGTCCTGACTACTATTGAAATGGTTACCGCGGTCCTGGTATATATTCCGGTAGCCTACCTGGCCGATAAGTACGGCAAAAAACCCTTTGTCCTGATTACCTTCGGCTTTTTCACCCTGTTTCCGCTGGTCCTATATTTTTCCCACAGTTTCGCAGCCCTATCGTTTGCTTTTGTTATCCGGGGTCTCAAGGAGTTCGGCGAACCTACCCGTAAGGCCTTGATTATGGACCTGGCCCCCGAAAACTTGAAGGCTGCTACCTTCGGCACCTATTATTTAATCCGGGATGTTATCGTTTCCCTGGCCGCCCTGAGCAGCGCCTTCCTCTGGCATATATCCCCGGGCACCAACTTCCTGACCGCCTTCGCCTGTGGCCTGGTTGGTATGATTGTTTTTGCCATCTATGGCCAGGACCTCAATACCAGGGCTGAATAAAAATCAGGGCCTGGCTCTGCTTAAGCCCAACCAGGCTATTACCCGCATCAGGGCTACCAGTGCCAGGTATATACCCAGCCCCATGACCAGGAAATAAGCCAAAAATGATGCTAGCGATGAGGCCACATCCCCCGCCCATCCCAGAGCCATAAGAAAAGATAGAAATATTGCTCCTATCTGTTTAAAATTACCGAAGAGCAGTAACTCTCCCTGGCGCTCCAGGGGGTTTTTCTCAAAAATTTTAATCGCCAACCAGAAAAAAAGGAAAGAGGCCAATAGTAATAGAGTGATTTCCACAGGATAATCGGGTATTACCCGGTCTATGAACTGGTTGCTATTACCACTCCAAATATAGCGTCCATCCCGGGTGATGTAATCAGGAATAAAAAGATAGGTTTCTATATAACGAGCCTTAACTTCCAGCGCAGAGGATATCTGACAAAACTGGCGAAATACCTGCAGGGTAAGGCTTACTAGTATCCAGGGTAAACCCATAATTATATGTGCAAAAATAATCGATGACAGAATTCCTCCGGAAAAGGAGGCTACCAACAGGGCCAGGCTAAACAGGCAGAGCAACGCCGCCGTAGTAGGCACAGCCCACTGTATTAACTCCTGGGCAGTGTACTGAGCCGGCAATACTTGCCCGGCGACTATTAGAAACAGGCTTATAAACAACATAATAGCCAAAATCCCCAGGCTGCCTACTATGTACTTCGTTGTTATGATTTGTCGGCGACTGACCGGAGTGCTGACCAGATAATTAAGACCACTGCCCCTTTCCCCAGCCAGCATCAGAGCTGCGAGTACTATAACTGCTATTATAGCGATAGCTTCGGTAGTTGAACCACCCGCAGCCAGTATAGCCTTTATCCCATCCGACCAGGCATCGGCCCGGTTACCGGTTCGATATATCCAGTAGGTAATCGGAACCAGAACCGGCTCCAGGGCGATTACTATAAAAGCCAGAGCAAAACTCCAGTAATACTGTCGCCACTCTTTCCACAACAGGCCTTTCATTGCCCTCATCGCAATACCTCCCCAGTTCTATTATCAACCCCTGCTTTTCTAGTCCCAATTCCCAAGTTTCCACCTCTAACTTCCCACTTCCCACCTCTCAAACCCGTATCCCTGTGCTTTCATAAAGGCTACAAAAATACTTTCCAGGTCCAGGTTCAACTCCTTTACCAGTTCCGGTTCCAGTTCTACCAGCCTGGGGCTGATGCTATCCAAATGCCCGGTTATAGTAATAGTTATTACCCGTCCACTTTGCTGGTACTCTATCAGTCCCGGCAGTGCTTTGATTACATCCTCCTGGGGTTCGCCCGTAAAAATAAGCTGCAGGCGGTGTACCGATTCCTTCAACTCATCCAGGGTATGGCTAAATAGCATCCGTCCCCGGTAAATGGCGGCAATATGGTCGGCACTCTGTTCCAGATCATTAAGATTGTGGGAAGAATAAAACACGGTAGTTCCCTGGTCAGCAACTTCTTCAATAATAGTCTGCAGGAAAGCACGGCGCACTACCGGATCCAACCCGGCCGTAGGTTCATCCAACAGCAACAGTTGAGGCCGCAGAGCCAGAGCCATAATCAGGGCCACCTGAACTTTCTGACCCCGGGAAAGATTACGTATACGCTGACCTTCAGGCAAATGAAAACCCTGGTGCAGGTCCCGGCAGCGTTCCCAATCCCAGAAAGGGTATAGTTTACTACCCAGGCGGTACATCTCCGCCACTGTAAAACCAGGATACATCACCGGTACATCAGGTACATAACCTACCCGGTTTCTTATACTTCCATCCCTTTTCCGGATGCTCTGTCCCAGGATAAAGCTATCTCCGCTATCGGGACGGATTATACCGATAAGCATCTGAATAAGGGTAGATTTACCTGCTCCATTAGGGCCAATCAGCCCAAAAATAGAACCGGCAGGAACGGATAGATACAGTTTGTCGACCGCCGGTAAGCCATCAAATGATTTACTCAAGGCTCGCGTTTCAATAGCCAAATCCACAATTATTTCCCTCCCCTTTTCTCCCAGTTATCCAGACTTTCTTCAAAGAGTTGCTTAATATCTTCACGGTTTAATCCCAGGTGATAAGCTTCCACCAGCACCGTTTCCACCAGTCCGCTCAGCTGCTGTTTGGCCGTTTCTTTATCCAAAATAATGGTACGACCCGCCACGAACGTTCCCCGGGAGCGCATAGTTTCTATAATCCCTTCCTGCTCCAGCTTTTGATAAGCTTTGGCAATGGTATTGGGGTTCAGGGACAGCTCGGAGGCCAGTTCCCTTACCGTAGGCATCCGTTCACCCGGTACCAGGATACCCCGGGCTACCAATTCTTTTACTCCATCTACCAGTTGTTGATAAATGGGAGTACTGGAACGTGGATTAATTTCAAGCCACAAGCTACCACCTTCTTTGTATTACTTGTGATAGTACAAGTATAGTAAAATAAAACACCCCTGTCAATGATTTAAACAATAGGTTGTAATGATGGAGTTGTCTTGTTAATGGCTTTGAATTTCGAACTTGAGTAATTGTATAGAATGAGGGGTAGAGGGTAGAGATGGGGAGGTAAGATGAAAGTCTAGGGGTGAGGGGTAAAGATTGTAGGGGCAGACCCATGTGTCGGCTATCGTGGGACCTTACCCTTACCGGTTAATGAACTGCCTACCGGTGGGCGAACACACGGGTTCACCCCTACAGATTACGTACCGGTAGAACACATCATTTTTACTCCTAATTTAAGTATAGTTCCAGGGTTTTTACACTGTCATAAGTAAGGTCAATTAAGTGCACACAGCCCTGCCCGGCACCGAGTAGCTGAGCCAATTCTTTTTTAGGCATTCCCGGCAGCAATCGGCTTTTAAGATTTTCCATCTGCAGGCTGGACTCCCGGCAGACTGCATCAGGAACCCTTAACAACTGGCCGTAGGCTGCGATAACCTTCATATCCTTATCCATTTCCAGATGGGTATTTACCTGATGAAAAGAATCAACAAGGCTACCGTTAATTATATAATATCCCTTATCATCCCGGTACATTTGCTGGCTCTTACCACGGTCAAACAGATTTATTTCCCGCCCGGTATTTCCGATGTAACCTCCCCAGGTAATTTTAACCCGGTCCAGGTTGCTGTAATAGCGACAGGAACCGGCGTAAAACTCCTCCCAGGCCTGGCTGTACACTACCGCATCACTATAGCCCCGTTCCCGAAAAAGAAAAGTCTCGGCCTGTACTATGGCAATCACCGTATCATTAAACAGAGAACGCTCCACTTCATCTTTTATACCCTGCAGACCTGCTCTTAACCCGGAGCTACTGCCCAGATAAGCCTCCACACCCTTTAGCCCCTCTATGTACTCACGGCTCTCAGCCATATCTCCAGGACGCCCCATGCGCTCCAACCAGGCTTCCTCTATCTCCAGGTTAGCCGCCTTAACCCGCATTACCGCCATCCGTTCCATCCGGGAATCCAGATAGCTGGTTTTTGCAATCAGATATTGTTCATTCTCCCGCACCACCGAGCTATGCCAGATGCGCTGCATAAGAAATTCCACTAGTTTCACTCCTTCATATCCTGCTCTCGCCTGACAAGGGGACGGTTCTCTTGTCAGATTCCCCTTATGTCTCAATTTTTTATATCCCGCTCTATCTCTAATTCTTCCAATACCTTACCAGTATCTGGCTTTTTGTGCGAAACGCAAATCGTCTTTAGCTCTTTTAAACCATAAAAGTGAATCGCGGGAATCATTCTTCATATACGACCACTCCTTCCTTCAGGGCAGAGCAGTATATTGACCACCAATCATTTGCTCGTTGTTCCAAGGTGCTTTGGTTTACGACAATGATATCCTTTGAAATATCAAAAGCATTTAGGGCAACCCGTATTTTGACGGATATATCTCGCCAATCTTTTTTATCCGCATCAACAACTACCAGTAAATCAATATCACTGTTAGCCTCAGCAGTTCCGGTAGCATAAGAGCCAAATAATATGACTTTCTTAGGGCGAAATTTCTTAACAATAGTTTGTATAATTTCTATTACCACTTCTGGAAGATTCACTGTTTTATTCCCATCAAGCACTATGGCCATATTACTAACCTCCATTTGGAGTTTTTGCAAAGGAGCATAACTCCCCCCCTACCAATTATATTGTCACCATTATAGCATAACATAAATGTAAAAATATGCCTGTAGTTCTTTAAGGAGTAAGATTAACCCAGAGTCATCCATACCCTTAAACAAAGATGATAATTTTCCTTTTACTCAACTACCCAAATAATCCGGAAATGAAACCGCGGGTTTTTTCATGGCGGGGAGATGTGAATATTGTACCGGTAGCTCCCTTCTCCACTACCTGGCCCTCCAGCATAAAGACGGTCTCATCGGCAATGCGACGGGCCTGAAAGAGATTATGGGTGACAATAATAATTGATAAATCCTTAGCCAGACGTTTTAATAATTCCTCAATCAAACTAGTTGAGGCCGGGTCCAGACTGGAACAAGGCTCATCCAGCAGTAATACCCGGGGTTCAACCGCCAATACCCGGGCCATAGCCAGGCGCTGTTTTTGCCCGCCCGAAAGCTGTGAGGCTGGTTGTTTTAGCCGATCTTTAACTTCATCCCACAGAGCTACTTTACGCAGGCAATCTTCCACTATGGCATCCCCTTGTGACCGACCTTTTAGTCCGTAATACCTGGGACCGAAAAGTACATTTTCCTTTATACTCATGGGCAAAGCCACCGGGGTTTGATAAACCATCCCCACCTGCCGGCGAACCCTGGCAGCATTCTTCACTTTATTTATTGACTGGCCCAGCACCTGGATATCACCATCCCATTTAAAACCTGTTTCCATCTCGGCAGTACGATTAATGCTGCGCAGCATAGTAGTTTTCCCACAACCTGATGGCCCCATAATAGCAGTAATGGCATCGGAACTAAACCCAATGTTTACGTTTTTTAAAATGTTTTTGGGTCCGTACCAGGTACTAAAGTTTATAAGCTCAACCGCATTCATCTACTATTAATCCTTTCTTGTAAACTGTGCAGCCAAAGGACCAGGGTATTTAGCAAAAGAAGCAAAATAACCAGCACCAGGGCAGTAGCATAAGCTTGATTCATTGATATGTGTTCATTAAAAAGGATATAAAGGTGATAAGGTAAGGCCATAACTGGTTCTAACAGTGCTCCTGAGGAATCGGCTATGATGGCGGCAGCAGTGACCATAATGGGGGCGGTAGCTCCAGCTGCATAGCCCAATGCCAGCAGTATTCCGGCAAGAATACCGGCAGCAGCTCGGGGTAAAATTACCCGGCGCAGGGTATAGGATTGGGCAACCCCAAGGGAATTAGCTACCAGTCGGTAATTTTCATCAACTGCCAGTAGAGCATCCCGACTGGAAACCACAATCACCGGAAAAACCATGATGGCTAGAGCCAATCCTCCAGCCAGCAGCGATATTCCCCAACCTAATGTAACTACTCCCAGAGCATAAACGAACAAACCGACAACAATAGAGGGTACCCCGGACACGCTCGGTACCAGCAGGTTTATCATCTCCGCCAATCGTCCACTGCGTCCGTATTCACTCAGGTAAATGGCGGTTAACAGGCCGGGCACTATGGAGAAAACCAGGGCCAGCAAAACCAACCACAGGGTTCCCTTTATAGCCGGAAAGATTCCCCCTGTACTACCCAGCGGAGTTCCAGCAGGGCTTCCCAGTATAAACTGGCTGTTAATATAAGGTCCCCCGCGCCAGATAAGATAAGAAATTATGGCCAGCAGGACCAGTAGTATAAACAGGCCGGATAGCCAGAAAAACCCTTTCCATAACAGGTCAGTAATAGCTCTTAGCCTCAAAATGGCTTCACCCCGCTTCTTAAGCGGCGCAGGAGCAGGTTTACACCTAAATTAACCGCAATTACCATCAATATTAGCACCAGTCCGGCGGCAAAAAGGGCCTGATAATGGATAGTACCAGGAATAGAACTACCCAGTTCCAACGCAATCAGGGCCGGTAGGGGTTCACCTTTGTTAAACCAGGAAAATGGTAACATCAAGGTGTTACCCGCCACCATAAGTACGGCCATAGTTTCACCCATGGCTCGTCCAAACATACCTCTTAAGCGCACACGAAAAAATAACGAGCAGGTTACTCCTGCCCGTTATTTAACCAATCATTTATCAACTGTAGAAATATCAGCGAGAATATTTTATGAAAATACTGGGAATATAATTACCAGGGTATAAACAATAAGTTTTTCTATGGTTTAAGCGCCTATTTTTTCATATCACTGACCCAATTGGCTTAACACCCAATTTTTTTATACTGTTTTCCTATTTGCTTGTTCATCATTTACGTATATATTAGATATATAAGTATTATTTTGTCGAACGGAGGCGAGGGACTTGATAGCTTTGACGTCTACCGCTTTGTTGGAAAAGTTCCGTACCCTGAAACCCGGCAACCATATATGTTTAATCTATGAGAATGAAGAAGAATGGCAGGAAGCAGTATCTGCTTTTCTAATCAGCGGTCTGGAAAAAAATGAAAAGTGCATCTGTCTGGTTAGAAAGCATACTCCTGAACAGGTATTGATGCATTTAAAAGCCCGCGGCCTGGATATTACTAGCGACAGTATCAAGAAACAGCTGCTGATTATAAATATTAATTCCTCGCCGGAGTTGAAAAATTCCCTGAATCCGGAGACTATCACTGCTTTATTAGGCCGGGAATCTTTACAGGCGCGCTCAGAAGGGTATGCGGCTCTACGTTTTACCGGTGAAATAGGCTGGATGCTGGGTCACAGCACCCAAAACCTGGATAAAATACTTCATCATGTGGGGGTCTTGAACCGGGATCTCTTCCCTAACTTTCGATGTGTGGCTATGTTTAGATGTTTTAATAAACGTTATAGTAATCACACTATCAATGAAATAGTTATGGCCTACCCTATTTATATAAAAAATAACAAGATTCATTACAATACTTACTGCCGCTTGCCCCATGACCTGTTGGAAAACCTGGAAAAGGAGCTGCAGGAACAATTATATTTCCTGCAAAATCTTATTGATGCTATACCTAATCCGGTATTTTTTAAAGGCTTCGATGGTAAATACCAGCGCTGTAATCGGGCCTTTGAAGGAGTTATGGGCCGACCGAAAGAAAAGATTATTGGCCATACTTTTAAAGAGTTGGCTCCCGGGGAATTATCTGAATCAGGTTGGGAGATGGATCAGAAGCTCTTTCAAACCAAGGGGGTTCAGTTATACGACGGTGTTTTGCCCTATGCAGATGGTACCATCCACGATGTCATATACAATAAAGCCACCGTTTGCAATATGGCCGATGAATTAATCGGACTGGTAGGGGTAACAGTTGACATTACCGAGCGTAAGCGGGCCGAAAAAGCTCTGGCCTTAAGTGAGGAAAAGTTTCGCAATATATTTAGACAATCTCCCATTGGTATAGCCCTGATCAACGAGGAGGGCATTTTAATTGATGCTAACCAGGCCTGCCTGGAGATTTATGGGGTAAACCACCTGGAGGATATTACTGGTTTCATGCTCTTCGATGATCCTAATCTGCCTGAGGAAGCCAAGCAGGATCTAAAAGAAGGGCAGATAGTAAGATACCAGGGTGAATTCAGCTTTGATAAAGTTAGGGAAAACCAACTTTACCCCAGTAAAAAACCCGGGGTAGCATACCTGGATTACCTGATTACCCCTATGCTATCACAATATGATGGAATTAAATCATTTCTGGTTCAGATTCAAGATATTACTGAACAAAAAAGTGCCGCTGTTGCCCTGCAAAGGAGTGAAACGCAGCTGCGCCGAATTACAACCAACATGCTGGATATAATATGTGAAACCGACCGTAATGGCAACATTATCTATATCAGCCCTTCTTGCAAAACCGTACTGGGCTACGAACCGGAAGAAGCGCTGGAACGCAATGTTTCCGAAGGTACTCATCCCGATGACCTTAAAAAAGTAAAGGCCGAGGGGAAACGGGCAGTTAGAAGTGGATCATACGGGAAAATAGAATTCCGTTATCGTCATAAAAATGGAGACTGGGTTTGGTTAGAAACTATAGGTAACACACTATGGGATGAGCGGGGTAGAATGGCAGGGGTAGTATTTGTCACCCGCGATATAAGCAAACGCAAAAAACTGGAAAAGGAAATGGCCAGGCTCGATCGTCTACGTTTGGCCGGCGAAATGGCCGCCAGTATGGGACATGAAATCCGTAACCCTATGACTACCGTACACGGTTTCCTGCAGTTGCTCAAGGATGAACCAGGTTGCGAACCATACGGCTCTTATTTCGACTTGATGATAGACGAACTCAAAGCTGCCAATGACATTATTACCGAGTTTATATCGTTGGCTCAGGATAAGGCCATTTACCTCCAGGTACAGGATATAAATGCAATTGTAAGTAATCTCTACCCGCTTATAGCTGCTGAAGGCTTGAAGTCTGACAAACAGGTAAAACTGGATCTGGGAAATATTCCTCCTGTTAACATAGATGCCAACGAAATCCGGCAGTTGCTGCTCAATCTAACCCTAAACGGGCTGGAAGCCATGCAGGCGGGAGGGATTCTTTTTATACGCACCTTCCTGGAAGATAATAAAGTTGTTTTAGCAGTAGAAGATCAAGGAACTGGTATAGACCCTTCCATATACGATAAGCTGGGTACACCTTTTGTAACTACCAAAGAAACCGGAACCGGGCTGGGATTGGCTATATGCTACAGTATTGCCGCCCGCCATAACGCCGCCATAAGCGTAGATACCGGGCCTAAGGGTACTACCTTCAAGGTTGCTTTTAAAATAAACCATAAAGAAAAATTTTTCTTTCCCCTGGTATCTGTAGGTAATTAAAAAATTAAAGGGCCCTAAAAAGAGCCCTTTTGCTTTTTCGTGTTATTCTTTGGGCGGCTGCCAAACTTCCCATACCCTGCCGGCCAGATCAGTAGAAGGTTTCAGGGTTGGGCCTCCCGGTTGCCATCCGGAGGGTATTACTTCATTCGTGTTCCGGTTATGCTGGAAAGCCTTAATCTGGCGCTTAAGCTCCGCGGGATTTCTTCCTACCGGAGGGGCCAGTATTTCGGCGGCCTGAATTATTCCGTCCGGGTCAATCAGGAAACGACCACGAATGTCTACGCCACCTGTCTCATCATATACATCATATAAAGTTCCAATTTTTCCACCCCGGTCACTGAGCATGGGGAAAGGAATACCGCTATCCACCATCTTGCTCAGTTCGGTTTCATTCCACACCTTATGGGAAAAAGGACTGTCAACGCTCATGGCCAGTACCTCAACCCCTAATTGCTGAAGTTCATCATAGCCAACTGCTATGTGTGAAAGTTCGGTCGGTCATACAAAGGTGAAATCCCCCGGGTAAAAACAAAGTACTACCCATTTTCCTTTGTAATCGGATAAGCTAACTTTTTTAATTTTTCCCTGGTGAAATGCTTCGGTAATAAAATCAGGAGCCTGTCTGGTAACTAACATAATACCTACCTCCTTTACTGCCAGCAAAATACAGCCAGCTTTTGAGGTAATCTTACCATATTAAAAGGGGATAAGCCCTATACCTACGGGCAGGTATAAGCGTAGTTAGGTATTGTTATTAGTACAAGGAATAATTGCAAGGCTAACGGATTAACTATGTGCTATCCGCCTTTAACCAGATGAAACCGGAATTTAAGAACTACTATTTGATTATCATGGATTCCATTATTTATTAAAACAACCAGCCATAGACCCCGGCATTCAGTACTGAGTGCCGGGTATTAATCTGTAGTAAACGCAAGGTTTGGTGTCTGATGTTAAAACTAAAAAATATCACTAAATACTATAACGATTTAGATCGTCTAACTATCCCCCAGATTATAATAATCACATTTTTAGGCATACTGGTGTTCCTGGCTATTTACGCCGGTATTCCATATACGTCCATATCAGGGCATACCCATATGGAGCAAAAATAGGACCTAACCTTAATCAGATAGAAAGTTACCTTAGTTTTAATGCCTCACTTTAAGCGTGTTCTTTTCTCATCCGAGCCATTGATTTGCCCAATGATTTAATAAAATCCAGGGCATCTTCAGGTGAAATATTATAACGATCCGCTTCCTCAATTACCCTTTGCCATTGCTGAAGCTGTTCCCACCCACGTGAATCAACCTGGTTGCCAATGTTTTCGCCTGAATCAATGTATCCAGCCGCACTCAACAAATCCTGGATACTAACACCATTCCAGGCCACATCAGCAAGCTTTTTAATTACTATCGCACCGGGAGCATTTTTTACCAGTCCGCGTAGTAACCGTGATATGTATCCTGGATCTACCCCAGCATCATTTCCAAATTTATTAATTGTTCTATCACCTTTAGCTATAATCAGGATAGCAGCAAATTTTTCCTTATTGAAATCCAGCTTTAATCCCTCCCAGACCTTTCTACAATTTTACCTGATTTATTGCCTGTAGACAATTTACTGTGGGGAATTATGCTAAAAACTGCCACAAATGGTTGACCGTTGTCTGTGGCCATGGTAAAATATACTAAATATTGTCAGCAGACAAGATAAGGCGTGGTCGTTTATGAAAGTAAACTGTTCTGCTTTAATGCAACTGGCAGAAACCAGAAACTGGTCACTTCCCGAACTGGCAAAACGTTTGGGGGTTAACTATTCCTATTTATACCGGATAATTCGCGGGGAAAAACAGGGGGGAGCCAAATTATGGAGCGGTATTTATGTCTTATGTAAACAGGAGGGACTGTCAATAGAAGATTATTTTTTTATGGATGACAAGTAATTGCTGTCTTGCAATCCAAGGTAACTTTCTATTATGGTGAGAGGAGAAACATCGGAGAATGATTACATCACTGGCCAGAGTCATTCAAGTATTGGTGGAGGAGGACAATACCGATCAAATACCCGGAATTATTGAAGAGTTAAAAATTCTGGGACAAAGTGATACAGCAATAATGCATCAAGTTGAAACATTACGCCAACGCCTGGAGGATCTCGTTACATTAAGTAATAATTTTTCTGACCCTGAAGTTTTAGCGACCAGTCAGGCGCTCGATGAAGCTCTTAATAAACTTCATCGTGTCCTTTCTTCAATAACTCGCACTACATAATTTTCAATATAAAAAGGCCAGAAGCCCCCCGATTACGGGAGGCTTCTGGCCTTTGAACATGAATCCTGTGAACGATAATATGAATTACCTTAACTCCAGCTAATTACGGTTGGAGTGCTGTGGCCTAAAATAAACATTTATTTACCTGGTAAATATTCGTTTAATCTATTTTTGATAAGGAGTAACTACCCATTTCAGGCAACCGTCTTTTTTGCCACCAAAAATATCGTACCCTTTAAGGATGTCATTCAAGGGGGCACGATGGGTAATCAGGAAATTGGTATCAATTTTCCCCGTTTGAATCAACTTGATTAATTCTGGAATCCGGTTGGCATTTACCAGCCCCATGCTGATCCTGATATTCTTAATCCACAATGTATTCATAGCCAGTTCCTGAGGTTTTTCGAAAACTCCAATCAGGGAAATAGTGCCACCTGGTCTGACGCTGTCTACAGCCATATCAAAGGTGGGTTTGAATCCGTTGGCTTCAATGGTGACATCGGCTCCACGCCCCCCGGTCCGTTCTCTAATTGCATCGCCAACATTACTGACTTTCTGGGGATTGATTCCTACATCCGCAATACCATTCTTCACAGCGAAATCCAGACGTTCCTGGTTGATGTCAACAGCAATAATTTCGGCAGGTCCCCATAGTCTGGCAGTAGTCATTCCGCACATTCCAACTGGTCCGCCGCCCATAACCGCAACCGTATCACCGGGCTCTATATGGCCTTGCTCAGCACCAAAATATCCGGTGGACAGAATGTCACCAACGAATAGCACATCTTCTTCAGTGAGCCCCTCTGGAATGGTGAACATTCCCAGGTTAGCATGAGGGACTCTTACATACTCGGCCTGACATCCGTCTATCATGTAACCAAATATCCAGCTGCCAGTGGTGCAATGAGAATATATTCCCCTTACACAATAAAAGCACTCGCCGCATTGGGTTACGCAGGAAACGGCAACCTTGTCTCCGACCTTGTTGTTCCGGACTGCCGGACCTACTTCCACAACTTCTCCAACAAATTCGTGACCGATTATTCTGCCCGGTTCGACTTCCGGCATACCACCATGCCAGATATGAATGTCAGTTCCACAGATAGTGGAGGTGGTTACTTTAACTATAGCATCATCGGGTTCAATAATTTTGGGTATCGGTACATCTTCCAGCGCTATCTGTTCAGGTCCGCGATATACCAGCGCTTTCATGGTATTACTCATTACATTTTTCCTCCTCTAATAATTCTTTTAAGTAAAACAAGAAATGTTGGCTGTTTCACCTCCTATAACAAAAAAATAACCAATGCCTTTATGTGTATACAAAAATTTGCACATAGAAACATCGGTTTGCCTTGGAGCCACCCATAAGGTTTCTCCTTAATCAACCAAAAATTTTTAGTTTTCGTTTTTGTTATAAGGTTAAAACCCGGTCAAAGACTACAACATGCATCCAAAAATCTTTTTCCGCCTCAATTTGATATACCTGATGAACCGCCCGGGCATCTAATCTCTTTTCAAAATAGGCCAGATTATCAATAGAATGCTGTCTTGCTACCTGCATGCGAGCTGCATTTACCACATCTTTACCAGAGTCAGTAGCAACGATAAACTTCTCTGGCTCAGTTAAAAAGCCCTCTCCTCTAATGACTAACATATCTTCCCAGATAATTATCTTAGTGCGGTCTACGCCCTTGCCCAATTTTTGCTTAAAATATTTTTCCATATATAACTTAAACTCGTGTTGCATCTACCGCCGCTGCTGATCATTTAATGGTTCATGATTTTTTTCACAATGTTTGTTATCATTTGGGTTCTCAAATGGTATCAAAATAATAAACCCTCCCCCGGAATACTGTAAAGTGAAAAAAACCAATATTCTTATACTATGCTCCCATCAAAGAGGACCATAATGATAAAAACACTGGTTTACTTGAGGCCACCTTATCTGGTAACCCTGTAATCAACCATCTATTCCCTTGGTATTAGTTATATTTGCCTTGGTTACATTGGAATCTATTAGTATTTACATTAGTTAAATACTATACAATAAGCTTGTCTACTGTCAACTACTTTTTTAGTAGATTAATATGCTAAAAGTCTGCCAACCTCTTTAACCCAGGATGCTGAATCCTGGAACTTTCATATCCCGCTTCTCCAAAAAGTCTAAAAGACGGCGGTTGGCCGGGGAAATGATTACTTTGATATCCCGGGCTTTGCCGGATTTTCTTACAAGTAAGGTGTCAGGAGAACCGTCCCCTGACACCTACGGAATAAAATCTAGTTGATGTTTTGTAGTACTTCGTTCATATCTACTGCTTTGCTAACATCTGGTACGGTAAAAGGCACATCCAGATCGTAGATTTTATAAAACGCGCTTTGCTTCATGGTCATATCCATGGTAACCACTTCCTCCTGTTCAGCCATTTCAGGAGGAATTTGCATATTAATACTTACATCACTATCCAGCTGCATATAATCAGTGATGAAATTCTCCTGGTTAATCCATACACTGTACACCATATCAGCCTTCATGTTTTTAAATAATTGGGCTAAAACCTGGTTAATCTCTGTACTCTCAGCCTGAGGTAAAGGAACCTGTTTCAGTGCATCCTGAAGGATCTGGGTCATACTGTCTGCCCCCATGGTTACATTTATTACCCAGTAAGTGTGGCCGTCTTTCTGTTGGTCATTGCCAAAGCTCATAATTACTCCGGCGTCCTTCAGCATCTTAAGTGAGCTGAGCGGATCCTGGCTACCCGATTGTTCCATCAGAGCTTTCATATCTACTCCCGGAATGGTCATTTTCACCCAACCCTGTCCGGGCATAGTTATAAACATTCCCTGCTCATTGAGCAGCATTTCATTATCCATAGCTTCCATTCCGGTGTTATCAGTGCCCTCAGGAAGCGCCACTTGAGCTCTGGTTTTTCCATAAATCAGCATCGGCTTGTTTTGTACGAACATGTCCATATCCATCTTCATATCCATTTTTTCCATTTTACCAGGCGCTTGTGGATTATTTACTTCCATTTGCTGTTTCATGTCCACTTTGGTCTTATAAGTATTGTATTGGGCTAGAGTTTCACTGGATTTGGCCAGCATTTCCTCCACGGTCATACCCTGGCGCTGTTCCTGGTAATTTATCGCTACCGTTCTAGTCGGCCCCTGCCATTCTACATTAGCCTTAAAAGACTCCATAACCGCCCGTAGCGGTACCATTACTTCGCCGTTCTCCATCCGGGGGGCCACCGGCAGGTTTACCGTTTCCCCATTAAGAGTTGCCTTTGTACTATCCAGGGTAAGGGTAAGGGTCTGTCCGTTATTTGTTATGTTTACGTTTTGATCTGATACCGTAATTTCAGCACCCAGTACTCTACCTGCCAGATAAACAGGTACCAGGGTGCTTCCTTCCTCAATCCGAGGTTGAATGGTTGGCTGATACGATTTGCCGTTAATATTTAAATTAACATCTGCCAGCGCAGGCGTTGCCAGTAAAAACAGCAAAAAGAAAGTAGCTAACATTACTAAACTTTTTCGCAACAATACTCCCTCCTTTTAGTTCTTTTATTAATGATATCACAAATACCATGCCTCAGAACCATGGTAGATGTATATGAAATAAAGTTGTCTGTCAGACGTAATTTAACAGCTTATAGTATTGGACTTTTATCGTCCAATAACGTAAGCGGTATCTTGAACTCCCGAATTCCGGCGGCATAGGGAGCTATTTCATACTGGTTATAATATATCACCAGATTGTCTCCCTCCAGATAGTAATTGTGCTCCGGGGCAATGCCATTAAAGCCCATATCTCCTTCAAAATAAGTGTCCGGGTCCAGTGCAATCTGCCGGTTAATTTCCTTATCTATAACTGTTTTGTAGTCGTAACCCGGCTTAAACAGCTCTGCCAGAGGCAGTAATTTACCAGTTTTCAGGTCAATATTATAGGCCTGGCGGTTGGTTATTCCATGGGCACCGCCGGTGTACTGGTAATAATCCACATAAAGGCTTAAGATATCATCGTTTAAAGAGCACTGCTGATAACGGGTAAATAACTGGTAAGGCCGAATGGGGTAGCCAGCTGCTTCACACTCGGCAGCATAACTCTTGACCTCAACCTCCAGGGTCTCTTTAAGCTCCATGGCATCCCCTTCGAAACGCTGGTTGATGACTGCCAGCACCCCGGAATCCAACTGCCCGCTCACCATAGGTATGTTAAGGTCAGTCTCCATAATATCGGACTTTTCCTTTATCACCCGACTGGTGACCTTGACATCATAACTCTCATCTACTCCCAGTAGCCGTACCAGGCCATTTATTACCGTAGCCAGTTCTGCCCGGGTAATATTATCGTGAGGCCGCCAGTACTGGCCGTCCCCTTTCATCAAACTGGTGTTACTGGCAAATACCAGGGCATTGGTATCCTCCTGGGGTAGCCCTTCCATATCCCGATAATAAGGCATGAGCATAATCATGGGAATATTTAAACCCTTGGCATTGACACAGCGATGTATAGCTCGGGCTACTTCTATCCGGGTAACTGCCTGTTGCGGGTAGAAATTACTATTAGCATCAAAGACCTCATTAATAGCCGCAAGTGTCACTGCTTCCGCATACCAGACCTGGTTGTCAACGTCCTGGTAATAATCACTGGCCAGGGGTTGTTTGGCGAAGCGGTTATCGCCATAGTCCAATTCAAATGTTTTTTGCAGAACTACCGCCAGCTGCGCCCGGTTGACCAGGCTGTCAGGAGAGAAAACCTTATGTCCCTGCCCATTTACCCCCATTCCAGTCATCAACCCCAAATTACAAACTGCACTAATATTTTTCTGCGCCCAGTGACCCTGTGTATCGCTAAAATCTGCGGGGGTCTTTAATTTGGCCAGGGCCGGTGCAGTACTCAGGGCCAGCAACATCAGAATCATAACGCAACTAATAAATCGTTTCATAAATAAACCGTGCCTCCCTTAACAGTCTTTCCTCTTAATACGACTAAAAGTGGATCATGCTTTCACTCGGAGATGTTATCTCTGTCCCCCTGGCACCCGGCCATTTCCTGCAACGGGGGTTTGAGGTGCCAGGGGGACGGTTCTCCTGACACCCCCACCTCTATTTCCAGCAATCTTTGTCCTT
>CAZOIC010000004.1:0-40809 GCA_964579945.1 uncultured Syntrophomonas sp.
ACATAAGTACTTTTTGTAGAAGTGTTTAAATAAAATAATCTCCGAATATGGGGGTGGCAAAATGAAAATTAACATGACCGAAAATGTGCAAGCAATCTTAAACAAGCTTCAAAATAATGGTTACCAGGCTTATATCTATGGTGCCTGCATAAGGGATTACCTGCTGGGTAAAGAACCTATAAGCTGGGATATTACTACCAATGCCTTACCAAATGACATAGTAATCATTTTTGACGAAAAAGAAGGTTTTTCTACCATTCCTTCTATACAGGATTACGGGATAGTTACGATCCTATTTAAAGGGGAGAGCTACCAGGTAAATACCTTCCGCACCGGTGAGAAAAGGCGATTTTCAGATGATATTAATGAGGACCTGATGTACAAGGATTTTACCATGGATTCCATTGCCTACAATGAACAGGAGGGATTGGTTGATCCATATAATGGAGTGGAAGATATTAAGAACCGCTTAATCCGTTGCGCCAGGAACCCGTTCGAACAAATGCAGGAAGATAGTGTAAGAATCCTGCGAGCAATACGATTTGAATCCCAGTTAGAATTTAATATTGAGTCGGAACTACTGCAGGCAATAAAGGATTTAAAAGACAGTGTTCCTGCCAGCGGTTCAGAACGGATCCGCAACGAGTTTATCCAAATTCTCTTAAGTGAGCAACCTTCCCGGGGTATACGCAGGTTGCTGGAACTGGGTTTGTTGGAGAGGCTTATACCCGAGCTTATACCTACCATAGGTTTTGATACCCGCAGTTCTTATCACGATAAAGATGTTTTTGAACATACCCTGGTAGTATTGGATAACACTGAGCCTAACCTGACTTTAAGGTTGGCAGCACTCTTACATGATATTGATAAGCCCAACTGCCTGACCATAGATGAAGATGGGGAGGGACACTGCTATGGCCATGCCGGCGGCAGTAGCGAGATGGCTCAAACCATACTGGGCAGACTGAACTTTGACCGTAAGACTACAAAGGCGGTAACCGCACTTATTAAAGAGCATATGAATGATTTCGAGAATATTAGCGACCTCAGCATTAAGAGGCTAATAAGGCGGGTAGGACCGGATAATATTGACCGCCTGTTTGAGTTGCAATTAGCCGATATTAAAGGTTCTGAACTATCCGGTAGAGATCCCGACAGAACCATGAAGATAAGAAACAAATGCTTTGAAGTATTATCCCGTCGGGAACCCCTTACAGTTCACGATTTGGATATAAGCGGCTATGATTTGCTTTCTCTGGGCTATCCCCCGGGAAGGGAAATCGGAGAAACCATGGACTACCTGCTGGATCAGGTAGTCGACAACCCCGCTCTTAACCAAAGGGATACCCTTATCACCTTACTGAAGAAGAGGAAACAATAAGTCCGGTAATCTGGTGCCTGTCCCCAGACTTACGGACTTATTGGACTTATTGAAACAAAGCCTGTGGGAGCAAGTGGGGACACCTACTTGCTCCTTTTAAGTTACAGTAGCTCTTAAGCTGGTGAAAACATGTTTTCAGGTGGTTTTATGACAAATGATGTATTAAACTTATTGACAGATAATCGAAAAAAGTTGACGGAAAATTGGATTGAATTCTAAGAGGGGATGGGGAGGAAAAAATGAAACGGGTATTAATTTGTCTTTTAATTACCATTTGTAGTTTGAGCTTGATTGGTTGCGGCAAGGATAAGGATCCACAATCTGGGCAGGTCACACCGGGGAAGACTATTTCTATCGGAGTAATGCCTGATGTGGAATCGGTTCCCTTTATAATAGCTGAAAAAAACGGCTATTTTGAAAAAGAGGGTGTTCAGGTAAAGATAGAACATTTTAGCAGTGCCAAAGATAGAGATAGTGCCCTGCAGGGTGGGAAATTAGATGGAGTTATAACTGATGTTATTGCCGTAGTTTTTGCCAATGAGGGAGGAATCAAGCTCAGGATAGTTGCTAAAAATGAAGGTAATGTTGAGCTACTGGCTGGAAAAGACTCGGGGATTAATGAGCTAAAGGACGTTAAAGGGAAGAAGGTGGGTATGTCAACCAATACTATAATGGAATATACCACCGATAAAATGCTGGAAGCGGCTCAAATCAAGCCCGAGGAAATAAATAAAGTGGCCATACCCCCACTGCCCACTCGCCTCGAAATGCTGCAGGGCGCAAAAATTGATGCAGCTATTCTGCCTGAACCTTTGGCCGGTCTGGCAGTAAAAAATGGAGCCAGGGCTTTAATCAGTACCGATGAGATGGATAATAAGGCCGGGGCCATAGCTTTTACCTCGCAAAGTTTGCAGGAAAACCCGGAAGAAATCAAGGCGGTTATGAGAGCCTACAATGATGCGGTAGCTTATCTGGAAACAGAACCGGTTTCCAGTTATAGCGATTTTATAATCCAGGAACAGAACTTTCCGGCAGAAATAAAAGACTCCCTTAAGCTTCCGCAATATAGTAAAGCGGAAAGGCCAAAAGAAAATATTGTAGCTGATGTTGTAGAATGGATGAAGGCTAAAGACCTTATTAAAGGGAATTATGAATATAAGGATTTGGTGGATGATAACGTATTGAGGTAATGATTTAAGTGATTGCAATTAAAGATTTGACCGTAAAATACCAGACTAAAAATGAAGAGATAGTAGCTCTGGACCGGCTAAATATAAATATTAACCGGGGAGATATTTATACCTTTATTGGCCCGTCTGGGTGTGGTAAATCAACCTTTCTGTATGTGTTATCAGGGATTTTAAAGGATTACAGCGGGAGTATCCTTATTGATGGGCAGCCCATTAATCCCAAATCTCAGAGTATAGGGCTGATTCTGCAAAACTATGGCTTGCTGCCCTGGAAAACGGTTTACCAGAATGCTATGTTGGGCGTAAAAATAAAAAACCAGCTACCGGTGGATAAATACAGTAACTACATTTTCCGGAAATTGGGCATTGATGGTTTTTTAGATAGATACCCTAAAGAATTAAGTGGTGGTCAGCAACAGCGGGTGGCGCTTGCCCGGGCTTTTATATTGAAACCCGATTTACTGCTTATGGATGAGCCTTTTTCTGCTCTGGATGCGATAAGCCGGGAAGAAATGCAGGAGCTTTTCCTAAACATCTGGAAAGAAAACAATGTGACTACCATTTTTATTACTCACAGTGTAGACGAAGCCCTTTATTTAGGCAGAAAAATTGTAGTTTTTTCACCATCGCCGGGGCGAATACTTAAGGTTATAGACAATCCTTGTTTCCAACTGGATAACTTGAGATATAGAGACGAGTATTACGATATGTCCATGAAACTTCGAAAAATACTTGATAAAGGATGATTTTAGGGTGCTCTTAAAAGATAAATGGCAGGGAGCACTATACAGCCTAGCGGTCGTCATTATTCTCTGGCAGATCGTAGCATGGTTATTAAAACTCCCCATTGTCCCATTTCCATGGGCAGTGTGTATAAATATTATAGAAATATTTGCTGCCAAAATGGAAATACATGTGCTATACAGCACCGGAAGGGTTTTGGCCGGCATTGCTATAGCCATTCTGCTGGGACTACCTTTAGGTTTTTTGATGGGCTATTTTGAAAAAGTGGATAAACTCCTGTCCCCTCTGGTTTATTTCACCTACCCGGTTCCTAAATTGGCGTTGCTCCCTATAGTAATGCTATTGTTTGGTTTAGGCGAAACTTCTAAACTCATAATGATAGTGATAATTATAGTTTTTCAAATCATAATTACCGCCCGGGATGCGGTTAAAGACATCCCCCCGGAGATTTTCCGTTCGCTCAACTCCCTGGGCGCCAGTAAACTGCAAATGCTTAGTCAAATCATACTCCCAGCTTCATTGGCCGAAGTATTAACCTCCATTCGCCTGGCTCTGGGAACAGCCGTATCCGTTTTATTTTTTACCGAAACCTATGGTACTGAATATGGCATGGGCTATTTCATTATGGATGCCTGGCTGCGGGTGAATTATCTGGATATGTATGCCGGTATTGTGGTTCTTAGCTTAATGGGATTTTGCTTATTTATCGCCATAGATATCGCGGAGAACCGTATGTGTTCCTGGAGATAGGAGAAATGTATGGCTGTTTTCAATGTCAGCACTCGGCATCCAACCCTTCAAATACTTCCTTTGTGGAAATAAACAAAACACCTGTATTCAATCTACTCCCAATCCCTCATAAATTATTTCCTTTACTTTTTCTTCCGATAAACCGTCTATCACTGCGAAAATTGCCCGGCATTTAACCTCACTATTAATAAATTCTGCATTAAAGATTTCTTTAAGCAGCGATAATTCCATATGAGCTCTATCTCTCACATTGGGTTGATCAGCTGCTGTAATAATCTGATCATTGCAGACATCAACTGCCTCCAACAATTCATCTGAATCTATCCTAATGCCTCTTAGAAAATAGTAGTCTTCACTTAAAATCATTCTTGGAAATAAAGCCAGGTCTTTTAATAGTAAAAATGGTTGATCAAATAATACCGATTGGTCTGCGCCAGGGCTGAAAGAAAATACAATGCTATTCTGCAGCACATCAGGAAAAACCTTGCCGGTTAACACCTTTTCTAATCGAAATTCCAGTTCACCAGTAATAATATCAATTACCCGTTGCTCCAGTTTTTCCCCGGGAAAGAATTCCTCATATATTCTGTTGGCATCGCCAACGATTTTTTCTTGCCGTTGTTTAATAAAAGCCTGAATAGTTTCCCTTCTTTGGTCAGCCCCTGGAAGATGCCTGGTTCTAATTCCCATAGAATTATATATTAATTCCAGAGCATCATCAGTAATACGATTTAACTCGTTTTGCAATAAAACAATCATAGCATCCGGCATCCAGTGTAAGCCATCACCCAGGGAAAAACCCAAACGGCGTAGCAAAGTGGCCCCATTTGTTTTAAAGTTGTTAAACTTTCTTAAAGCTTCAGGCTCAAGAGCCGATATTCGGTATTTCACTTCCCTTGTAACCGTCCCCACTGTTCGTAAACTGTCCAACCCGAACCACTCAGCTTGAGCCGGGTATGCAATCTTTTCCAGGCTTCCGCACCTACATATAGTTATACCTGATTGCCAATTGCTAGAATTCGTTTCATATGCCTGGTTGAATCGGTTCATTTTGTTCAAGCATATCCAGATATTTTTCCAGTGCCTCAACATATAAAGAATTCTTGGATATTCTCATACCGTTATCTTTCCTTACCCTAATCGCCTGTTCTAATTTTTCGAACACCGGAGCAGGAACTCTAATATTTACAGTTATGTTGGGTACCTGTTTTTTTATTTCCATATACACTTCCCTCCTTTCCTGAGATTAATAATTGTTGAGGATGCCGCGCTAAAACTACCTGGTAAGAAGCTCCAATATCTCCATGTCTCCGCTTAACTCGGCCAACTGCAGTGGGGTGTAACCATCATTATTAGGAGCGTTTAGTTGATCTTTATCAATGCCCTCATAAGATAATTGTCTTATCGTTGAGGAGTCATGAAGTTTAACTAGTAAATGTAACGGGGTGTCGCCGTCCTTATTTTGGACATTACTGATCAATTCGCTGAGCCAATCATGGATAGATAAATCTTCGTCAATAGTATTGCTGAGTGCCAGGATATGACCGAGAGCATTTCCTTCAATATCCTTGATTTTGCTTTGTTCAGTTAAAAAACTATAGCGATCATCCCAATTGGAATATTCAAACTCCAAATAACTACTAATAGTCTCAAAATCATGGTTTGCTATAAGGTGGAAAAGCGGTGTACGCCCCAATTTGTCTTGCCTGGTCATATTCTCGGGTCCGATAATGCCAAGATGATTAAAAAGGTGGTAATCTACATCATTATTTATAGTCGCATAATGCAAAACAGTACTGCCCCAATCATCCTGTATTTCAGTATTGGCACCGGCGTCTATCAGCATATCTCCAACCGTATTTGGCTCAAGCTGGCTGAAAAATAGTGCGGTGCGACCAAACGGACCAGGGGCATTAGGATCAGCACCGTGGTCTAAAAGTAACCGGGCTACTTTGCGATTATCCCGATAGGCAGCGACCATTAAAGGTGTAAAGCCCATATCATCAGGCTGATTAGGGTTAGCACCATTTTCCAGTAATTTTTTAGCCGAGTAATAATTATTATACGAAGCATAAATATTAAGTAGATCTGCCGATTGTAATTCTTCTGTAATCTTCATATACTCGGCCAAACCGCTCCCTTTGAGCAAACCGATTTTGTTTTTCAGGTAATATAGTTTCTGAATATATTGCTCATGTTCGTGAAACAGTTCCAGACCTTTCATTTCGCACACCAGCAAAGATTGTTCAATATAGCCCTTATTGGGTATTTGAATCCCTTCTATATCCTTTACACTGAAATTATAAGTAGCTGCACCAGCCTGCAAAGAATTGAAATAGTATTGTCCTACCGGGCTTTCCAGCAGTAATCGCACATATTCAGGAAAGTAGTTGCTTTTCAGACGAAGAGCAATAAAATTTTGCGAAAGGACGACCTTGTCTTTGACAGGAGGGAAAATGGCAATTTTTATCTGGGTTCCACGACAGGATACGAGCAGGTCACCTTCCTGGAGTTCATATTTTTCGTATTTTTTATAATTATCACTAAAGTCGTATTTATCCATGGTACTAAGATTAATAATCCCGTCCTGTACATCAGATAAATTGAGCATAAGATGGGTGTAATGGGCTTCACTGCTTACCTTTTCGTCTCCTACCATTACCCCCCGAAACACTTCAGCAATATCTTTCAGGGGTAACAGGTTTCCTTTTTCATATGCCTGAACATCGAGGCTTACTGTCCCCAGATACCGATCATGATACGAATATACTAAATGCTGCATAGGGATTAGTTTGTTATATTCTTTGACCACAAGATAATCCGCAATTTTATCCTGGTCTATTTCCCAGAGCCAGTCTTCATCGGTGGCTCCTTTTCCGGTAATAAGAGTATATGGGCTTAAATGGGGACCGCGGTTATATTCTACATCTGGTCCACAGACTATGCCAGCACTGATAAAATTTCCGGCTGCTTCCGGAAACGCAGGAGATACAAGATCAGCTTTTAGTATTTTGGCAGGCAAATATTTAGTTTGATTTGCTATATTAACTGCAAATATTCTCCGGTTTGTCCGGGCTAATTCCTCCAAAATATCTACCCAATCATTGTTGGTCAGTATTTCTTCATACAAGCGGTTGTTTTGCGATTTGATGGCTTCTAAATCGGCAAGCAGTATATGGTTGGAGTTATTGCCCGTATTTTCAATATGCAGTAGATTAGATTGCAGGGAATTACCCGCCTTATAAGATATAAGTGGTAAAGCAATTACTTTTTGCAGACGTTTACTCTCTGCTAACATCGTTCTTACCTGTTTTTCCACACCGTCGCGCATGAGTATGCCTGGGTTGACAACGATTGCCGCTCTACCCTCAGGGGCTATTGAAGCCAGGGCATGCATAAAGATTGCTTGATCCCCATAAGCCTTTCCGGGTACCCCCAGGTAAAATCGGGCATAAGGATCTGCTTGTGCATATTCGTGACTCCACTTCCGCAATGGTGGAGTATTCATCATTACATAAGAAAATTGCTTTAAATGTCCCTTATCTAAAAATGCTGGTGCACTTATGGGATCGCCGCTGGCTATATGAACATTTTTTATACCGTGCAGCAATAGATTCAAGAGGCAGATTTCTGCCAACCAGGGGTCTTCTTCCTGACCGTAAAAATGGCAACCATCTAGTTTTGAATCAAATCTTTTTGCCATTTCCCGGGCAGCATACAAAAGGTTGAACCCAATAACGGCACTGGGATCGTAGACCGAGGGATTTTCTATATCAGTATTGGCCTGGCTGAAAAGCAAAGTGAGCATCATTTTGGTGGCCAGGGGGTCTATAAAATATATGCTTTTGCGGTTAATGTATAGCTCGACAAAATCTTTTAGCAACTTTTCGATAGCTCTGGCCAGTACACTGTTTAACATATCTTTACCGTCTTTGGGGCTGATAGCAAATGAGTATCTTTCCAGATGCTGCAGTAAGGCTCTAATTTCATTTTTGCTTATTTCCTGATAACTATGGTTAGAAAAAAGCAGACCATGTTCCTGGTTACCGTTTAATTGTGAAAAACAGCTCTTAAGGTTTTTATTAACATCACCAATGGATAGCTCTTTTAGAGAAAAGCCATTGACTGTTTCCGGATAAACACTGGTCTTATTATCATTCAATAATTTCAGGTACAGAAGCTGCATGATTAATAGCATACGCTTTTTCTCATTGTGCTTCTTATCTAAAAACTGCAATCCATTAAATAAAAAATTATACATCTCATTAACATTAATCATTTCAGTTTAACCTCCATTTTTTTTATTGATAAGTTCTTCCTCAATTCGTAAAGATTTACGACCTTAGTAATTTTCTTATTTTCCAGGGTTGTGCATTATAAGCAGATATTATGTCATTATCGTCACAAACAACCACAAAGCTATTCAGCTTTTTCAATTCTTGATGATTGACAGCATTGTCGCCAATCAAGTCAATCATATCTTTTTGTAGCAATGCGTAAACCCTTTTACCATGACTTTGCTTTATAGTTCCATATTGGAGAGCTAAATCTATATGTTTCTTGTTTATGGCTCTTGATGAACATTTTTGTGTAGCATGCTGTGAAAAAGTTACTTGCATTTTCTCACCTCCGTTGTATTCGTTGATAATTTAATAATAAATACTACAAATAAATAAGTCAATACTTTTAATATATATTTTCAATACATAATAAAAATATTTAACAAATACCGTAATTCCTATTCGCCATTTCACATTTCTATAGGGCTAACTTTTTAATAATTAGGAACAGAAAGAGAATTAATGCTTGTCGTAGAGCTAGCACACGCTGAACAAAGAATATGGAATCTATCTATTATTGATTTGCAACGCAAAGAAAATAGATTAAATTGGCAGGAAATTATTTTGTGTTACCGAAGTTTAATAAAAGATTAAACGTTTGTTATCCGTCGATTTTAAGAATATCTATTGAGGTGAGCGATTATGAGTGATGGTAAGGTATCATTCCAGGGGGGAATTGTATCAGTTCAACCCAGAATAAGGCTGATACGTTCATTTGATGAGCGGTCCCATAACTATCTGGGGTATGCACTGGTCATAAGAGGATTGGTTGACGATGATGAGCGGGAATTCTCAATAGGTATCGGTAAGGCTGTGCAAAAGAAGCATGATTTCTGTGTCGGAGATGAGATAACCGGTGAATGTTTACCGGTTGCCGATGAAAGACTGGAACCAGTGGAGTTTTATAAAGTTTCGAAATTAAAGAAGAGCAGCCATGTTGACCATCCGACCACCCCTCCGCCATGGCAAACCGTCCCACCGGAGATGGAAGTCTATAGAGAAAGGGGACACCGGCGATTAGCTGCTCGGACTTATGATAGTAAATGTAGCACCTGCATTTGGGGGTGCCGGATGCCGGTCGAGATTATTATCGATCACTGGAATCCTGACCATCGCAAATACCGATTTGAAACCTTCTGCTACGGTCCCTTATCCTGCAAGTTTTATAAAGCGGGACCGACAAGGAAGGTTGAAGGTAGAAAAGGCATGGTATATGAAGAGGAAGATTGGGTGGACGAAGAGGCCATAGGGCATCGGGAGCCGGATGAGTAGCAAGAGGAGGTTACTGGAAAAACTGTAACGAATCAGTTTTAGCCATTATACTTGCCTCCCGTTTTCAGTATCAAGATTTATAAATAGAATAAATACGCCGGGAAATAAATAAAGCCGGGTAAAAAACCCGGCTTTAGTGAACCTGATAACAGCACGGAACTTAATTGTATTTTAGACAATCCTGTCTATCGTCCGTAAAATTAAAATGAAAATGGTAACTGGTTAGGTGCAATTCGTCCGAACTATTGGTAATTTCCAGTTGCTGCCGTATAGGCCAAGGTAGTATACGCTCTACCGGGCGGTGTTCACACTGCTGTTACCCGGGTTGCACCCGTTTGGAGTAACAACCTCATAGGTATTTAAAACTCCAGGCCTTCCAGGTAGGGGCTGGCATCAAACTCAAGCTGTACGGTTTGATTAGCTTTATCAATAGCAATAGACAGGGCATTTACCTGTCGTTCCAGTTTTTTAGCCTGGTGCTGGTAGAAAGCCGGGTCATAGGTGACCCGGGCTAACATATCGGAGCCAGAGCCAAAAGATCTAAAATTAACTACGGAATGTACATTATGGTTCTCCCGGGCCATTTGCCGGTACAGGTTAAGGCGTTCACGAAATTGTTTGGCTAATTCCAATGCTTCCGCAATGGATAGTCTATCATAACCTTCTATTTTCCAGGCTACCACAGCTTGATGATTGGCCAGATCGCGGGCTACACGAAGCCGGCGCAAATCTCCTTCAACTTTCTCCATATCTTTCAATATATCTTCCACTTTACGGGGCGGCATTAATGGGGTTTCTCCTTTTACATAGGATACCTTTAAACTGTTATCCAGTTCCTGATGCAGTTCCCCCAGGCGATTTCTTATTGAGGCCTCCAAAGGTTGGGCCATGGACAGACTAATCATATTTTTATTTCCCTCCTTACTTTCCTAATGCAAAGGTTTTTAATACGGGAACAGCTTATAATCGGAATCAACATATCTTATGACGTAATGAGCACTCCGGGGGTTCCAGGATATGTAAGGAAAAATGAATTGCCATGTAAACCTGGGTAAAGCGGGATAGGAAACGCGCCTGACCAGGTACCTGCCTACCAGAATATTTGGTTAATTGCAGTGGATGTACTAAACAAAGGCATCATCTACAACTGTAATTTATCCATAACACCTGCTTTATTGTTCAAGGTAATTCCTGTCTCTGATAGAGACGGTGTTCGTTTTTTAGTTGAAGCCTTAATTGTCCTTGGTGGCATGAAAAATGGGGCAGCTATTTCAGGCCTTTACTCCGCGGAGATAATCAGTATGCAGACCATGTGAACGGAATAGAAAACTAGTAAAAATGATAATTTCCATGGCCTAACGCTAAAATCAGGGGAGAGTTGAGAAGGTCAATCTCTGTTCTAAATGGCCACACGATACTTATGAAACTGCTTTAAGCTTCTTATGCGGTAGTTAATTGAAGTTGGTGAAAAGTTTGCAGCAGCCACCGCGAAGGCTATAGCATGCGGTGATGGTCGCTATAAACTACGCTTTCCTCCGTTGTCCCTCCCCATCTGCCGCAAGCAGTGCATAGACCACCATTTCGGGGGTGATTTCTCCCCCTTCGTGGTGGATTTTTTCTTCCGCAATACAGGCGCGGGCCGCTACTTTTTCCAGTTCCTCAGGTGAAACCGCAGTTAAGCCGAGTTCGGCCAGGGTAGTTGGTAAACCTACGCTTTCGCAGAAAGAATAGACCTCGTCAATTACGGCCTTTGGTTTGTCATTAAGAAACAGAGAAGCTAGAACCCCCAGGGCTACTTTTTCGCCATGGTAATAATTGTGGGTCAACGGAAGTACTGTCAGTCCGTTATGAATAGAATGGGCCGTAGCCAGGCCGCCGCTTTCAAAGCCCAGGCCGCTTAACAGGGTATTGGCTTCAATCACATGCTCCAGAGCGGGGGTAACTGCATTAGCTTTACATGAAACCAGCGCGGATACGCCGTATTCCAGAAGGGTGTCATAACACAGCTGGGCCAGGGCATAAGCGGTCAGGGAGCCCAATTCTCCCGTTTCATTTTTGGATTTTGTCTTTTGGCATGATTCCGCTTCAAACCAGGTTGCCAAGGCATCCCCCATACCCGCGATCAGAAAACGTGGGGGCGCATTGGCAATAACCTCAGAATCTACCAGGACCAGATCGGGATTTCTTTTCTGGTATTCAACCCGAATTACCACGCCCTCCTTACTGTAGACAACGGCGCAGGCACTGCAAGGAGCATCGGTAGAGGCAATTGTAGGAACAACAACTACCGGAGTGCCCAGGCGATCCGCAACTATTTTGCCGGTATCAATGGTTTTTCCTCCTCCGACAGCAACGACAAACTCTGCACGATGTTCATTCCCTATCTGGGCTAAACGTTCTATTTCCCTATCACAACATTCCCGGGTGAACTCCTCAAAAAATAGGCGCAGCCCGGTTGCTGGTTGCGGCATCCTGTTTCTCAGCAGTTTCATAGCTGAAGGTGCCATAATAGCCAAACCTGTTTGGCCGAAGTTATGCAATTCACTTTCCAGGCGTTCAATTGCTCCTGGACCCTGAATGTAGCGCCCGGGAAATAGCGTTTTAGTAATCATCCATAAATCCTCCCTAATTGTAATCTGACACGTATTCCGGGGATGGCCCCTCTTGCCCAAAATATACTTGCCTAAAGTGAGCGAGATGGATACAATTCAAACTTTCTTAAGTACAAGTCTTTAAAACTACCGACCAAATTTTTAAATGGAGGTGGATTCTAATATGTAATCATGATTATTTTACATTAAGGATATCGTTATTTTTTAGAGAAAATATTAGTATGGTATGGTCATGACATGTGGAACTGGGCATCAATGAATTCCTTCACTGGTTGCCGTTCCCCTTCTGTATAGTAAAGACATTATGAATACTTTGGAGGTTCTAGGATATGTAAAACAAACCGAATTGCCCCCATCAGAATAATTTTTAGAACAAATATTCGTATTTGTTGAAGGAAAAAACCAATTATTAGCGAAGTTATCTTAAATGAGGTGATACATATGTTAACGACAATAAAAATTGATCGTGCTTCGGAAATAATTCCTACCGATTCCCTTCTGGTAGAAGGTGATGCCCTAACAGTACTGCAAAGATTACCTTCCAATTTGGTACAGTGTATAGTTACTTCACCACCCTATTGGGGTTTAAGGGATTACGGAAAACCCGGGCAAATAGGTTTGGAACAGAAATTACATCAATATATAAATCATTTGGTTTGTGTTTTCGCCGAGGCCAGACGGGTTCTTCGCCAGGATGGTATAATGTGGCTCAACATAGGTGATGGTTATACCTCTGGCAATCGTGGATACCGAGCACCCGATAAAAAAAATCCAGCCCGGGCAATGACGATAAGACCTGATACCCCGGAAGGATTAAAACCCAAAGACCTGCTGGGTATTCCCTGGCGATTAGCTTTGGCTCTTCAGGCTGATGGCTGGTATTTACGAGATGATATTATCTGGCATAAACCCAATGCCCAGCCCGAGAGTGTAAAAGATAGACCTACGCGGGATCACGAATATGTGTTTATGCTGGCAAAAGCAGAAAAGTATTATTACGACCGCGAGGCAATATTGGACAGCAATGGTCGCAATAAACGGACAGTCTGGAGCATAAACACCCGCTCTTTCCCTGGAGCGCATTTTGCCACCTTCCCGTCCCAGTTAGTTGAACCATGCATTTTGGCTTCCACCAGGCCCGGAGATTTTGTTCTGGATCCATTTTTCGGCTCTGGTACTGTAGGAGTGGTCTGCCAGGAATATAACCGCAAGTTTATTGGGGTTGAGTTGAATTCAGATTATGTAAACATGGCTTGTGAAAGGCTTGAAGAACAGGCCGGCAGCAATATTTTTTATCTAAAGGAGACAGGTAATGAATATCAACGTTCCTCCTCCCGGTCTTCAAATTGATTTTTTCTTTTTATTACAGCAAATCAAAACTACAAATCTACAGGATGCTTTAAAAAAGACCGTTCGGAAAATGGATATTACATTGATTGATATGGAACTGGCCAAATTGGTGCCCAAAAACCATTTGGCTTTATTAGCAAGCTACGGCTTGCGAGGAGAATTAGTATTTGCAGTTCCCTGTATTCTAAAACAAGACCCATTACTTTTGGGTTACTATAGATTACTTTTAGGTTTCAGTAAGAAAGCCTTCTACACTGCTGATTTTGGTTGTAGCAGTTTTAAAAAAATGGAGGAGCAGGGGGCTTTGTCAACTGCAAATGAAGCACGCTTAGAACAATTGTGCAAAGCCCTAATTCAAAGCGCTTGTTTCTTACTTGATGGAGTGAACCAGAAAATATCTGCTTCCAATTTGCATGACCTGACTCTATTAACTTTGGGTGCCCAGCTCAGGGGTAGTCAGAATACGAAAAAAGGGGAAGCAGGTATTATCACTGTTTTTAATCTCATAAGGGATATTGTATATTCATCTACAATAAACCTGAATAACAAGCAGATTGAGTTAGTTAATGCTGCTAATAGAAGAGTTCTTATCGAGTTTTCCCCGGATCCTGATATTATTATTCGGGAAGAAATGCCCAATGGCATGTCTAGAAACATCATTGCCATCGAGGTTAAAGGTGGGGAAGATTTTTCGAATGTGCATAACCGTATAGGAGAAGCGGAAAAGAGCCACCAAAAGGCCAGGTTGGCCGGGTATGTGGAATGTTGGACTATTATTAATGTGGATAGAATTAATTTGAGTACTGCCAGGAAGGAGTCTCCATCCACTAACCAATTTTTTAAGCTATCCGACCTTATCTCTCGGAGTGGAAATGAATATAATGATTTTAGTTCAAGGATTATTGCGCTTACTGGGGTAAAGTAGCTTAACATAAGGCTTTACCCGAATATGCAGCATATCAGTTTAGGCCATAGCCCGCATCTCCATTTGTTAGTTTTTGTCTTCTATTATGAATTATTGTTAAGCCCCTTGATTGCGCTGATTTTCTCATATTACCTACTCGGCTTTGAACGTTTTTCCTGGAAACTTACCGTATTAGCACAATGTTTCTATTTATTATTTGCCACGAGAAAAAGATGTAATTAGCAGGAAATCGTTTTAATGTTTTCGAATTTTAATAACAATAATAAACCGTCTTTGGAATTCTCTATTGACTGGAGGTGTTACGCATGACCCAGATAGAACAGTGGTTAAGGGAAGAAGGTCTGAAAGAAGGCCTGAAAGAAGGTAAACTGGAAACAGCCAGGAAAGCCTTATTAAAAGGTGTAGATGTAGAATTTATTGCGGAGATTACTGGCTTGTCTCTGGAGACTATCCAGAAGCTGAAAAACGAGATAGTAGTTAAACAATAAGTTCGGCGATTAGGTGCTGATAAGTCTTTGTGTTTCACGTGAAACAATGTAAGAATATGGAACTACATACCCCCGGTGAAATCCGACAAGTCTTTACGTTCCTGCTTCAGGCCATTGGCCAGGGCCAACGTCTTTTCCCAGGTTTTTTCCGTTTCATACTTGAAAAACTTATAGAGAGGATTCAGTTTCTCAGTTTCATCATACTTTTGCAGACATTCGTAATATATCCGTTTTTCCTTGTCATAGACGATGAGCGGTGGGTGATTATGGGCCATGAGATAATAGTTCATCAGGGTCCTACCGACACGTCCATTACCGTCTGCGTAAGGATGAATATACTCAAACCTGGCATGCAGATAGGCGGCGGCTTTTAATATATCGTGCCCGTTATACTCATTTACTTCTTCAAGTAGTGACCTCAGATCCTTTTCCACATTTTCCGCAGCGGAGCCGACCTCATAAACGCCGGTAACATAATCGTACTTTTTAAACTCGCCCGGTCGCTCCTCATTGGTAATATATCTGCGTTCATCGTATGTCCCACCAGTAAGAACCTGGTGAATTTCCTTGACCAATTCTATGCTCAGAGGCTCCTTTTTTACGATTTTTTCTTTTAACAGTTCATAGCATAGCTTTTGGTTTTGCTGTTCAAACAGGGCGCGGGGAGTCCCAGTGTAGTTTACAACCTTGCCGTTTTCAAATATATCTCTGGTATCGTGATAGGTAATTGCCTCATTCTCTATTTTGCCCGAATGAAACGCAAACAGGATACGGAAGCTGTCAAGATACTTATCTAAATCCTCGACGGAGGCAATTTTATAGGATTGCCACATTTCAATAGCCTTATTGTATAGGCTCAAGCGTATCCCATCCTTTTGACATTATTTGTTTCATTTTCGCCTTAGGAAACTGGGCATCAATGAATTTCTGCACTGGTTGCCGTTCCCCTTCTGTATAGTAAATAATTTTCCAGTCCGTGTTCATATTATAAGCTTATAAGCTATAATATGATAAATGAAATATCTGTTATCCCGTCAATTTTTGGACAACAAACGCTTGTCTATCACTGGAATTATTGAGGTGAACGATTATGACTGATGGTAAGATATCATTCAAAGGAAAAATTATATCAGTTCAACCCAGAATAAGGCTGATACGTTCATTTGATGAGCGGTCTCATAACTATCTGGGGTATGCACTGGTCATAAACGGATTTATTGAGGGTGCCGGATGCCGGTAGACAGTTGCAGATGAAAGGCTGGGAATGAAGGTTCTAATAAAGCTTTGCCTGGGAGTGCACAGTGAGAAAAGTAATGGTGGAGACGAGGGGATTCGAACCCCTGACCCCCTCGTTGCGAACGAGGTGCTCTCCCAGCTGAGCCACGCCCCCACTTGAAAACCAAATACAATTATATCATAAATAATCGCCAGGAAAAGACATAATAGAAAAAGCATCTGAACACTTGGGTCAGGTGCTTTTTTTTCTTAATATTAATTCCCCCCGCTCATAGGACGATTTTCGAACTATATCTGTCTCATATATATTTCAAAAGCCTGGGTTGAGCGCCAGGAGGTATCAGTTATTTCAAAGTCTTTGTTATTCATGCTGATAATGGCACCAATCAGATTATAGGTAGAACCGCTGTAGGTGAAGTGAGCGGGATCAGTTATTACTATTTTATCAAAGCTCACCCATTGACGGTTAGCGTAAATAGTTACCCCGGTAGTTGCCCCTTCCTGGTATCTAGCATTATTAACATAGAACACATATTTTACCGGCTGGTTGCTCCAGGTACCGGTAGCTTCGCTGGTATCTATAACTACTGCCTGCAGGTTGGCATTAAAATCAATTCGGTCAATATTATAAAGCTTGTTATCATAGCGGCATTTAAAGGTAGAATCCAGATTATACTGTTTACCGCCAATACGGAGGAGGTTGCGACTGACTACCATTACCTGTTCCATGTCGTAAACAATATTATCTTTAAGGATTTTAATCTCGGAGGCATCACGATAGACATCGTTTATCATAACCCAGTTACTGCTGGTGCTGGTGATACAGTAGAAGATAAACTTTTCTTTGTATAGTTGCAGGTGATTAATCTGGTACTGATTGCTGTCAACGATCATTAGTACCTCAGTGCAGGGATAGTTTTTATTATTAACCGTAAAACTTCCGGCAGCGTCTATGGTTACCTCGGAAAGGCGATAGCGTTTACCATCAATAATAAAATCAATTGCCCTGACCCCAGCCATAGTGAGAGTTTTATTATCTACAAAAATAGAAGCTATATCGGATATGGTTAAAGCTTTGACAATAACCGATTCAGTTTCAATCAATTGCGGGGTATTATCGGTAGAGGAGAAGATTACCCGGCTTATATCATAAAATGTATTTCCTGCCTCTATGGTTACCCTATCCCGACTCAGGTCATAAATCTTACTATTAAGTTGTACGCTATACTGGTCTAGCAGCAGTAAATCAGACAGATAGTTTTCGCTATTAGCCGAGTTTATATAGGTTTTAATATAATCCGCATCATAGGTTAAATTGCCGATGGTGAACCGGCCAAACTTCTGACCGGCCGGGAAGATTACCAGTTTATCTCCATTAACTACAATTTTATCAACCTGGTAGCGCTTGTTGTGTACAACAATATCAAGGTCGCGCAGGGAGGTATTGAGAGCAAAATTATAGCTATTATTTACATAGAGGCTATTCTGGCTGGTAGAAAGACTATTAACGGTTATACCGGTAAACCCGATTTTAATAGTTATAGGAGTAGAGGCCAGTTCATAAAGCTCATCACCAACAGCGATGTATCTAAAGGACCCACTCACCGGGTTAACCGGGGTTACCGGAGTAACAGGAGTAACCGGAGTTAATGCCGAAGAACCCCCATTTATTTCCATAAAATTCAGAATTACCTTACACATTTGAGCGCGGGTTATATATTCAAAAGGTTTGAATTCGCCTCCGGGGTATCCGGTCAGCAATTTCAGGTCAAATGCTGCGTTAATATACCCACGGTACACACTCTTTTGGACATCTGCCTGGTCGGTAAACGGTATAGCTTTATTGTTTTCTTCCTTATCCAGGGCACGAACCATCATAGCTGCTGCCTGGCTTCGTTTAAGGCCGCTATCTGGCCGCAGTACGTTTGAATATTCGGAGGGTACCAGTATTCCCCGTTTTACGGCTTCATTAATCGAACCTCGGGCCCAATGCTTGCTGGTATCATTAAAATACCTGGTAGTGGTATCTTTCGGAGTAATTCCCATACAGTTAATAAGAACCGCAATAAATTCAGCCTGGCTGACAGTCTTATCAGGTTTAAAAGTACCATCAGGGTAACCATTTATGTATCCTGCCGAGGCCAGGTTGACAATGAAATCCTTGCCCCAGTGCTGGTTAATATCAGGAAAAGTCGCCGCCATTACCTGCCCCGAAGTACAAAACGTCAGAAAAAACGATAGTATTAAGAGATAGACAAACTTTTTTCTCACAACTCTTAGCCTCCTTATAATATGTTTTACATAAATACGTTAAAAATATAGTAAAACTTTCCTCAATAACATCCTCTTTATATTCATAGATTAGCCAAAAAGTCAAATTCTCCTTCCTGAAAACAGAAATATACAAGAGACACAGGGGGACGTTTTTGGTGTGTCATTTGAAATGACACACCAAAAACGTCCCCCTGTGTCTCTAGGCGCGAGGGGTAGGGGTGGAATAAGAGTAGAGTAAAGGGGGAGGCCTAAAAGGAAAAGACAAGGGAAAAGGGTTATGCCAAGTATACCGGGCGTTGGCTTAAGGAGGAGACAAGCTGGGCTAGTTCCTGCAGGTGGTTTGAGGAAGGGGGCTCTACTTCATGTAATTGGTATTCCAGGCCTAACAATTTCCACTTGTGACTGCCCAGGGAGTGGTAGGGGAGCAGGTCCACTCGTTCTACCTGAGGCAATTCCCGGATAAACCGGGCCATTTGTTCTAAATCCTCATATTCATCAGTCCAGCCGGGCAGTACCACATACCTTATCCAGATGCGCACCTTATTTTCGTTTAGTAGCTTAAGATTTTCCAGGTTCAAACGGTTACCGAATCCGGTTAGCAAACGGCTCTTTTCATTATTTATTTGTTTTATATCCGCCAGTACCAGGTCGGTAAACGGAATTAAGTCCAGAACTACCTGGGAACTAATATAGAGGGAGGAATCATAGGCAGTGGATATGTTTTCTTCCCGGCAGCACTTAAATACTTCTTTAATAAAGCGGTGCTGTAACAATGGCTCTCCCCCGGAAAAAGTCACACCACCATTGGAAGCTTCATAGTAGGGGCGGTTTCTCAGGACAACTTCCATTAATTCTTCGACTCCATATTCCTGGGCATCAGGGCTATCTATAGCCCAGGTATCTGGATTATGACAATATTTACAGCGCAAGGCGCAGCCCTGCATAAAGATAACTGTCCTGATCCCCGGTCCATCCAGGGTACTGAAAGTATCTATGGAATGAATTCTACCCTTCATACATTGTATCTCCTTAAAGAACAAGGGGACAAGGGGACAGGTCCCTCGTCCCGAGGACAGGGGGCACCCCTGGGTGGGACAAGGGACCTGTCCCCTTGTCCCCCTGTCCCCGGTTACATGCGCCGGTAAAAGGTGCGGGCAATTACTTCTTCCTGTTGTTCGCGGCTCAGTTTGATAAAATGTACGGCATAACCGGAAACTCGGATAGTAAGGTCGGGATATTGTTCCGGGTGTTCCATAGCTTCCTTGAGCACATCCGGATGAATTACATTAACATTCATATGGTGACCACCCTTGGTAAAATAGCCCTGCAACAGTCCCCTCAGGTTGTTGACCTGCTCCGCCTCACTTTTTCCCAGGGAATCAGGTACTATGGAAAAAGTAAAAGAGATACCGTCCCGAGCGTACTTATAGGGAATTTTAGCTACGGAGTTGCATGCTGCCAGGGCACCCTTTTCCTCGCGCCCATGCAGGGGATTGGCTCCAGGCGCCAGGGGTAGACCGTGCTTGCGTCCATCAGGCGTGGTCCCGGTATGCTTCCCATACATAACATTGGAGGTAATGGTGAGTACTGATAAGGTATGTTCTGCATTTCTATAGGCAGGATACTTTTTCAGATATTTGATAAACATGCGGACCAGTTCTACCACCAGTTCATCTACCCGGTTATCATCATTACCATAGCGGGGATATTCTCCTTCTATAACAAAATCATGGATTATCCCGCGCTCATCACGCCGGGTTTTTACCTGGGCATATTTAATGGCACTGAGGGAGTCGGCAGCCACTGACAGGCCGGCAATGCCAAAAGCCATAAAGTAATGGACATCACTGTCATGCATAGCCATCTGCAGGTTCTCGGGAGCGTAGCGGTCATGCATATAATGGATGATATTCATGGTGTTTACATAAAGCTCGGCCAGCCAATCCATTTGAATTTTCAGGCGGTGCATAACATGGTCAAATTCCAGATATTCGCCTTCATATACAGGCATTTCCCGTCCCACCTGATCCCCGGTCATTTCATCTATCCCGCCATTGATGGCATAGAGCAGGAGTTTGGCCAGGTTGCAGCGGGCCCCGAACAGCTGCGATTCCTTACCCAATCGCATAGCAGATACGCAACAGGCTATAGCGTAATCATCTCCATACAGGGGACGCATCAGGTCATCGTTTTCATACTGAATGGAACTGGTTTGTATGGATAGGCGGCTGCAAAAAGTGACAAAAGGGGCGGGCAGGTTTTGAGACCAGAGTATCGTCATATTGGGCTCTGGCGCCGGTCCCAAATTATCCAGGGTGTGGAGTATACGATAACTGTTTTTAGTTACCAGGTGGCGACCATCCACACCTGCACCCCCTATAGACTCGGTCACCCAGTTGGGATCACCGGCAAAAAGCTCGCTGTACTCGGGGGTACGCAGGTGACGAACCAGACGCAACTTAATTATCAATTGGTCAATTAACTCCTGAGCAGCCGCTTCGTTGATAATACCTTTTTCCAAATCCCTTTCTATATAAATATCCAAAAAACTGCCTACCCGACCCAGGCTCATGGCAGCTCCGTTCTGTTCTTTAATAGCACCCAGATAGGCAAAATAAAGCCATTGTATTGCTTCCCGGGCATTGGCGGCAGGTTTAGAAATATCAAAGCCGTAGGCTGCGGCCATTTCCTGCAGGGATTGCAGGGCTTTAATCTGGTCGGATATACGTTCCCGTAACTGTATGGAATAATCACTCATAGTTTTATTGAGGCTATCCCGGTCATCTTCTTTAGCCTGAATAAGATAATCAATGCCATAAAGCGGAACCCGGCGGTAGTCGGCTATAATGCGGCCCCGCCCGTAAGAATCAGGTAGCCCGGTAATTATACCTACCCGACGGGCCAGGCGCATTTCCGGGGTATAAACGGTAAATACCCCGTCATTATGGGTGCGCCGATGTTTTTGAAAGAAATCTATTAGGCTTGAAGGGGGTTCCACACCATAAGCCCGGCAGGCTCTGACACTGGTACGCAATCCCCCATAGATGTTTATAGCCCTTTTTAGGGGGCTATTGGTTTGCAAGCCTACCACCAGTTCCAGGTCTCTATCGATATAACCGGGAGGATGACTGTTAATAGTTATTGGGGTATCAGCGTCTACTTCCAGTACCCCGTTCTGGGCGCGTTCCTGCCGCAATAATTCCTGACATTTAGCCCAGAGTTTATGGGTTTTTGCCGAAGGACCGGAAAGAAAAGCATCATCACCATCATAGGGACGATAATTTCTTTGAATAAAATCCCGTGCATCAATTTCGCTCATCCACCTGCCCGGTTTAAAATCTTGCCACTGAGTAAACATCATAACATTCCACCTATCGTTATTAAATAGACGCGGATATCGCCAAAAAAATTTAGGATTAGTGCGGCTTGATTATGTGCAGTAGAATCAATACCTGTTATTATATTGTCTGCAGGTGGGGGAAAATTACTCGTCATAATAGGGGAAAAGTTGGCGAAAGGGAAAGGCTTTACTATAATGGATAATGTATTCGATTATAAGAGGAGATTTTAAAATGAACCAACTGCTGTCAGAAGAAAAGGTTGTGCTCGTAGTAATAAACATAAAGAAACAGAATATAGATTTTGAAGTTTCGATTAATGAAATGAAGGCTCTGGTGGAAGCTGCTGAAGGCAAGGTTATTGGTATATTTACCCAATCGCGAGAGAAATCGGATAGTGCTACCTGTATTGGCAAGGGTAAACTGGAGGAGTTAATACACCTGGTAGCAGAGCTGGAACCTGATTTAGTGGTTTTTAATACTGAACTAACTCCGGTACAGTTACGTAACCTGGATAATAATTTAGAGGTAAGGATCATAGACCGTACCATGCTGATTCTGGACATATTTGCCCGCCGGGCTAGATCCCGTGAAGGTATACTACAGGTACAATTAGCTACTCTGGAATACAGGCTGCCCCGGCTTACGGGTATGGGTAAAAAGCTAAGTCGAACTGGTGCAGGCATAGGTACCCGTGGTGCTGGTGAGCAAAAATTGGAAATGGACCGACGAGTAATTCGCCGGCGTATAACGGATATCAAACAGCAGTTAGGTAAGGTTGAAAAAACCCGTAGTCTGCACCGAAAACAACGTCAGCGGGCAGGCTTCCCCTTAATTTCACTGGTGGGTTATACTAATGCCGGAAAATCATCATTATTCAACGCCCTTTGTAAAATAGGTCATAGCAGCCACAACGAACAAGTGGAGGCTAATGACCGGCTTTTTCAGACCCTGGATACTACTATACGGAAAGTCCAGGTAGCTCCCGGAGAGGAAATACTAATATCGGATACCGTGGGATTTATTCAGGATTTACCTCCTAACCTGGTAGCGGCTTTTCGTTCCACCCTGGAAGAAGTATTAGATGCCGATTTGCTATTACATGTAATTGATATCTCGGATCCTGATTACTTGGATAAAATGGAGATAGTCGAAGATGTGTTAGAAAAGCTGGGAGCTGACCAGGAAAGGATTTTGAGAGTATTTAACAAAATAGACCTGGTTGAGTCAACTATTTTAGGAGGGAAGTGCATATCAGCTCGATACGGTACTGGTATTAAAGAGCTATTAAACGCTATAGGAGCCAGACTGAAAGCATCATCATAGATAGTTTTTCTATTGCTTTCCAATAATGATTGATTTAATCGTCGAATATATAGTAAAAGGGAAAGAGGAGTAAGACGTGGGACGGGTTAAAGCAAATTACCGATTGATACTCACCTGTGTAACAATTTTTTTAGTAACTTTTGCGGCAGGGGCATTTATTGGCAACCACCTTCAGGTAGGGCCGTTTGATCGTTCAATAACCGCCAAAGCGGAGCGGGGTAAACAGATTAACATATTATTTATGGGTATTGATGCCCGCAAAATGGAGACTAATTCTCGCAGCGATACTATGATTCTGGCCAGTATAGACACTAAAGCCAATAAAATTGCTATGATATGGATTCCCCGTGATACCCGGGTAGAGGTGAAAAGAAATTACTATGATAAAATCAACAGCGTAAATTATCTGCAAGGCCCGGAAGCTGCCTGCAGGGTAGTCGGGGATTTACTGGATATTCGGGTGGATCATTACGTGGTAACCAACTTTGATGGATTTGCCCGGATTATAGACATTCTGGGTGGTGTTACCCTGGATGTCCCGCCTAATATGACGCACCATGATCCTGACCCCAAGCTGCGGATTAACATTCCTCCAGGAGTTCAGAGGCTTAATGGTCAGGATGCCCTGGGTTATGTACGCTACCGGGGAGGACCTACCGCAGATATTGGACGTACCGGCAGACAGCAGAAATTTATTAAAGCCCTTACCGATGAGATGCTTCAAGGTAAAACTATATTGAAGTTACCGGAACTCTTACCGGAGCTGGCAAAAAACATTCATACCAATATACCAGTAACAGATATGATGGTCATGGCTAAACTGGCCAAAGACTTTGACTCCCTGGAGATATATACCCAGACCCTGCCGGGATATTGGGATGCTGGAGCCAGCTACTGGCAGGCTGACCCCAAGATAGCTGCAGGCATTATTGATGACCTTTTTGCTGGGAAGAAGTATGATGTAGCCCAGGATCCGCCTAATTGGGTTAAGAAAAAGCCGGAAATAAAGCTGGAACCAGTAGTGGAAGAGGACGAAATTACTGAAAATGAGGAAGAGGGTACCGGTGAACTGAGTGGAGAGCAGCCGGGTGACCCGAATAATCCTGAACCGATTGAGGGACAGCCATTACCCAACGATAAACTTCCTGGGGAAGCTGGTAAAGAGCAACAACCGGGAACAGAAACAGGTAACAATGTTACACCGCCGGGTGATGGCGGGGAGACTTTACCGGAACCGGGGCAACAGCCAATGCCTTTACCTGAACCAGCACCTACAGATAACACCGGTATACATGGGTATTAATATGAAAATAGACACTGAAAACACTGAAACCTATGAATTACACTGATTTATTATAAATATTAGTATAGAGCCGACACCTCAAACCCTATTTTAATGCCTTTTTGCGGCCCTCGGCCATGGGAGTTAATAAGTAAATGGGGTGCTGATAGCAGCGGGAATTTTAATTACTGCACGTCTTACAGCAATTTTCATAGGTGTTATCTTTTCGGTATGGGAGGCTAATACTAATAAAAGCTTGGGTTTATACAAATTAGTGAATATTTTAATCATTATTAATCTGCGTTGATCTGCGTCTAATTTTAAAACTAAAGGAGATAGGTGAATGAGTGACACCATCAAGAAACGCCATGAAATAGCTGAAGAATACAAATGGAAACTGGAAGATGCTTATGCTGATGAAGAAGCCTGGGAAGAAGATTTTAAGTGGGTAAAGGAAGTGCTGCCGGGTATAGAGGGCTTTAAAGGACGTTTGCAGGAATCCGCAGATGTCCTTTACGATGTTTTGAAACGCCTGGAGGAATTACAGCGCCGCTCGGAAAAGCTCTACGTTTATGCCCGCATGCGCCGGGATGAGGATAATGCCAATGCCCGCTATCAGACTCTTTTTGAGCGGATTGAGCGGCTGAGTGTGCAGGTTAGTAGTACTTCCTCCTTTGTAATTCCGGAGATAACCGTTATACCTGTAGAAAAAATGGATGAATTTTTCCAACAAAAAGAAGAATTAAAGCAATACCGCCATTTTATGGAGGAACTCTGGCGGCAGCAGGAACATATACTTTCCCCGGAAGAGGAACGCTTACTGGCCATGAGTGCCGACCTCTCCAGTGCGCCAGGAAACATATTTAATATGTTTAATAATGCCGATATAAAATTTCCTTCCATAAAAGATGAGGCGGGGCAAGAACTAGAACTGACCAAGGGCAGGTATGGCCGCTATATGGAAAGCGGTGACCGACGGGTGCGGCAGGAGGCCTTTACCGCTCTTTATAGCACTTACGGTAAGTTTAAGAATACTTTGGCCAGTACCCTGGCTTCCAGTGTAAAAAGGGACATTTTCTATGCCCGGGCTCGTAAATATCCTTCAGCCCTGGAAGCGGCCCTGGACCAGGATAATATATCCCCGGAGGTGTATGAACAGCTTATTGATACTGTGCACGGCAAACTGGATTATATGTATCGATATATGAAACTACGCAAGAAGATGCTGAGCCTGGAAGAACTGCATATGTATGACCTGTACACTCCCCTGGTAAGCGATTACCGGGTACAAGTCCCTTACCAACAGGCTCAGCAAAAGGTTCTGGCCGGACTTAAACCTCTGGGGAATGAGTATCTGACTTGGCTCAAAGAGGGAATGGAATCCAGCTGGATTGATGTTTACGAAAACGAGGGTAAGACCAGCGGAGCATACTCCTGGGGAACCTTTGACACCCATCCTTATGTTTTGATGAATTATGATAATAAGCTAAACGATGTATTTACCCTGGCGCATGAGTTGGGACATTCGTTGCATTCTTATTACTCTAATAAGAACCAGCCCTTCATCTATAGTCAGTACACCATCTTTTTGGCGGAAGTAGCCTCCACGGTCAATGAATCTCTGCTAATTGATTATTTGCTGCAGAATTCCAGTAACCGGCAGGAGAAAATGTATCTGATTAATCATTACCTGGAGCAATTTAGGGGTACAGTTTACCGTCAGACCATGTTTGCCGAATTTGAAAAAATAATCCATGAAAAAGTGGAAGCCGGAGGGGGATTAACCCCGGAAGAATTATGTCGTATCTATCGGGAGCTGAATACCCTGTATTTTGGCCCGGAGGTGGTAATAGACCGGGAAATCGAAGTGGAATGGTCGCGTATACCCCATTTCTATTCAGCCTTTTATGTGTACAAATATGCCACCGGCTTTTCTGCTGCCACTGCTATTAAGGAGCAAATATTAAAAGAAGGTGAACTCGCAGTAGCCAGGTACCTGGAGTTCTTAAAATCAGGAAGCTCGGATTATCCCTTAAATCTTTTAAAAAGGGCAGGAGTAGATTTAACTACTCCTCAACCGGTAGAGCAGGCTCTGAAGTACTTTGGCAAGCTGCTGGACCAGATGGAAGAATTAGTATAAATAAGTAAAGCCCATTCAGTAATAGAATGGGCTTTAACTTCTCTAAAAAGGGATAAGAACTAGGCAGCATATTTATCTACTTCATACATATTATCCAATTCTCTCTGCCATTTCTTTACCCACGCAGGTACCATCTGTAAGTACTGCTCCTTCTCCTCTTTACTAAGATTAAATTTGTTGCGGTAGAGGGGTTGGTTTTTAAAGTTTTGTTCGTAAATGGCTAATTCCATTCTTTTCACCTCTTTTCCTAACATTTCGTATACCCCCTCATGTCAACAGGAAACAACCATTTAATCAAACTTAATTAGCTGATTTATATGTAATTAACAATTAGCATTTTAATAGCAAATATTACCTTGAGTAAATTGTAACATTTAGCGAAAATTGTCGCAAAACAGTTTATGTTAAAAATACATTTATTTAAAAGTACAGGTATAATAAAACAGCAGCCAAAAAATAAAGGCCACGCCCATTTCTATAAAAGAATAAGGCCTGGCCCCATTAGGTTTCCAACTGTTAATAAAGTTTATCAAGTTCTTCCTGCCATTTTTTAACCCATGTCGGCACCATTTCCAGGTACCTCGCCCGCTCTTTATCATCCAGGTTAAACTTATTGCTGTACAAAGGCTGGCTTTTAAAGTCATTTTCATAAATTTTATCGATGTTTGTATCCATTATTAATTCACCTCTTTTTCGGTTTGACTTATTATTAATCTTGATAATATGATTTGCATTTATTAAAAGATTATTGCAGCAAATCTTACCTTAATTAACTGCGAAAAATGTCACAAAACAATTTCAGTTAAAGGTGTAGATTCTAAGCTCGGAGATAAAATATTAAAGCTAGAAAATGAGCATAATTATTAGAGAAATAAAAACGTTTCAAGGGGGGTTAAGTACTTGGTCCGTTTTAACACTGAAAGTGCTTTTGATCAGACCATGAAAGAAATTGCTCCTTTGCTGCAAAGGTATACTGACTATGACCTGGTATTAGGCATACCTTTCCTGGACGAACAGGAGCGTTTGGTGAGCTTATTAAAATCAGTAGATAATGTTTTAGAATCCTGGATAGGCCGCAGGCAGCTAATAGTATGCGTTGGAGATATTTCAGCTAGTGACAGTTTGCAGGCTATTAAGGAACTGAATCTTAAGCACCCGCATATAGAATTCCTGATGCCGGCTGAGCTAAGCGGGCGGGGTATGAGTGTTCGGGCCATTATGGAGATATCTAAAAACCTGGATGCTGATCTGTTATTGTTTAGTATCGGTATGGCTTGTGCCGAGGGGATAGAAACGGAAAAATGTTGGTTAGACAGTCTATTAACCCCTATACAGGGACAGTATGATATGGTTTTGGCCAGCTTAAGGCGGCATTCCGGAGTAGACAGTATTGCTCATATGTTGGCTGCTCCAATTTTGGAATCCTTTTACGGCTGCCGGGTAAGCGACCCGCTGGGCGGGATTTATGCTATAGCCCATGATTTTATTGAGGAATTGGCCCATGAGGCTCGTTTCTGGGGTGAAAGCATTAGTGGTTATGGGATAGATTTCTGGCTCTTAACCAGAGCCTTAAGCTGGAACAAGAACATCTGTGAACTAAATCTGGGTGGAGAAATAGTTCAGCATAATCTGGACAAAAGAAACCGTATATTTTCTGAAATCGTTCAAACTATTTTTGAGGCTATAAAAAGGGATAGTGCTATCTGGCTTAAGGATAGGCTGGTTATTAAGGTTGCCGATATTCTGGCTCGTAGTGAGGTTAGAAATCCGGATCCGGTTAACTATCCGATTCTTGAGTTGCTTACTAATTTTATTAACGGTTGCAACCAAAACTTCGCTTTGCTCCGATCCTGTTTGTCACCTGAAATGGTAACAGAGATTACGGAAACTATGGCAGATAACTTCCATATCTCTGACCGGGTATGGGTATCTGCAGTCTACAACCTGTTGCTCCATTATATTTTTGAGGATGAAGCCAAAGAAGATATACTGTCATTGATGACTGCTATTTACAATGGTCGCATAGCCAGTTATATGGAAGAGATGAACACTTTCAGTAATAACTTATCCCCATATTTCGGTACTGAAAAAAATGAACTTATGGTTCGTAAAATGGATTCTATTCGTTTACGACTGAACAACGAGTTCTGGCAGGCTAAACCTGTGTTCGATCGCGGGTGGCTTAGCCGTCAGGAGCAGTTTAAACCCCCTATAATACCGTTGGGGTATATGGAATATGTACCCGGTAAACCAGTTGTGGTACCCAAGAAGATAGCTGGTAAAGATGGGAAGATGGTTGCAACCGATAATATTTTTAAAGAACTAAGAAAACGCTACGAAAAACGCTTTATGGACTTTATGGTGGAACGGTTAGAAATTAGTGCAGACTCAGAACCACAGGCTTTAATTAAGCGGATAGAACATTTCATGGTCGAGACCGAAAGTGTTCTGGACCGTTTATTACCAGGGGATTTGCGCAGTCATCAGGGACTGGAGAGCTTTGTGGAGAGTCTGTTTGGCTTGTTTCCTCAGCAGCAGATGTTTACTATAAATTCTGATTTGCTGCGGGAAATGGTGGTACGTTTCCCTCCGATAAATTTAATGATTCCCATGGGAGTTTACAAGCCGTCAGAACTATTGTCTCGTATGGATGCCCGGGACATAGTAAGCTATGCTAACCTTATGGAAAGCTGGATTTATACTGACCGCGACTTAATCTGGCTGTTAGATAACCTTAAACCGGAAAGTTTTGAGTGGGTAGATATTAAACCCTTGATTTTACATGAAGAACTACGTACCGGTTTATCTCCCGGCAAACTATCTAATCTTAATCGGATAACTGCTCGGATACTGGTTAAGGGGTTGGAAGCGGAAAAAGGCGGCAAATACCCTAAAATACGCTACTTTACCAATCTGCTAAGGCGTATAGCGATGGTCACCAATTACGCCCAGTTATTTGCCTTGATTGTAGCTCAAAGAAAGAATATAAGTACTAAAACTGGCAACTCATTGCTGGGTTTGCAAAAAGGGGATGAGTTCTCTGCTCACAGTATATTTGAGAACTATCATCACCGGGGATTGGTAGCCAAAATAAAACAACTGGCTAATGATTTTAATAACCAGGGAGATGAACAGGCGGCTCGTATATTCAGCCTCATGGCTGAATCTTATGGCTTAAGCCAGGTTCTGGAGAATGGTACTTTCTTAACTTGCAGTAGTTGGAGTTGGGCTAGTTACAGCTTTAAAGGGGGGTTAAATATACCAACACCCCTTACCACCAGCGTAGAAAGCCGCTGGTTTAATCATGAATTTTTGGAGTTCCTTTATGAGGAATTAGGATATGACCCGGATGAAATAATGCAAATAGTATTTCGCCATATACAAAGCGGAAAGAGCAGTCAGAATTTGCTTGACACTCTCTTGCCTACCCGGCCCAAGGATGTTGCCGTAGTTGTACAGGAAACAACTAATGAACCTAGTAAACACCTGCAGCGTTATGAGGGCAATCCTTTACTAGAGCCTTTAGAGCACAGTTTTTGGGAGAGTAGATATGTATTAAACCCAGGAGCTTTACGTATAGGTGATCGGGTGTATCTGTTTTACCGGGCAGTAGGTGATGATAATATTTCTCGCATTGGGTTGGCCATAACTGACGGCTATAGGGTGATTGAACGTTTACCAGAACCTATTTTTTCACCAGAAATACCAGAGGAAATAAGGGGATGTGAAGACCCTCGGGTTATTCAAATTAATGATAAAATCTATATGTTGTACACTGCCTATGACGGGAATATAGCTCAAATAGCAGCTGCCTCCATTAAAGTGGATGATTTCGCACAAGGTCAATATCATAAATGGCAGCGGGAAGGCCTGGCATTTAAAAACATTTGGGATAAAGATGCTATTATACTACCGGAGAAGATTAACGGTAAATATGTAGTATACCATCGCATAGAGCCCAGTATGTGGGTTACCTACTGTAATGAAATTAAATTCCCACTTAAAGATAAGCATGCAATAATTCTGGGTCCCCGCCCGGGTAGGATGTGGGACTCATTAAAAATAGGTGCAGGGGCTCAGCCTTTGAAGACTAAATATGGCTGGCTCTTGATTTACCATGGTGTAGACCACAATTATGTTTATCGCCTGGGAGTCTTACTAGTTGATTTAGACAACCCTCAAAAAGTTATTTATCGTTCTCCTAATCCTGTATTGGAACCAGAAGAGGATTATGAAATAGGGCTTAGCGGAGCCTGGGTACCCAATGTAGTTTTTACCTGTGGTGCGGTTTCAGGTACAGATAAAGAGGTTTTGGAAGATGATGATGAGATTCTAGTGTACTATGGTGCGGCTGACACCAGTATCGGATTAGCGAAAGCTACCCTGGCTGATTTAATACCTGAGACTTTTCGACGAGCATAATAAGGTAAGGATTGAGGGGGGGAGGAGAGTGGACGTTTCCTACCCCCAGACCCATTTCCACCCCTAACGCTCTGCTGGCTGGCACTATCACGATATATATTATTTTGTCGTGTTAAAAGGACCGTCCCCACAACATCCCCCCCCCTCTTCCTCATGGTAGTCCCAGTGATTATAGTGTGTTTTGTCGAAAGAAAATAAAAATACAAGGGGATAAAACAGGTTTAAAAAGGAGGAATAATGGAATTAATGGAGAAATTTAACATCAAAACATTATGGGGGTAAAAAAGTTGTATTGCACAAGTGAAATCAACCCGGTAAACGATGAAACCCCTTTTCCATCAGGAGAAGAATACCGCCTAATAGCTGAAAATGCACAGGACATGATAATTGTAATAGACCCGGAAACCCTGTTTTTTAAATATGTAAGCCCGTCTAATATGAAAATCATGGGTTACACAAAAGAGGAATTTTTGAGCCGGAGTTGTTTGGACAATGTACATCCAGATGATCGCGAATATGTTGTCACCAAGTTAATTTCTGCCATTAGGGAAAACACTGTTGGTAATGCAGAATATCGCTGTATTAAAAAAGATGGTTCATTTCTTTGGCTGGAAACTAGCGGGAAAATGTATGAATCACCGGATGGTACCTTTGGAGTAATACTGATATCTCGGCATATTGAAAGAAGGAAGTTCATAGAGCAAAAGCTAAGGCAGCAACTAGAATATCAAGATTCCCTCATTAATAATATGAATGAATGGTTATTTACTTATGACGGTAACGCCCGGTTAACTTACGCTAACCGAAAAGCTATCGAGAGTACCGGATATAGTATAGAGGAACTGCAGAATATGTCCCTGTACGATTTGGCGGTTCCGGAACAACATGACTTTGTCGCCAAAGAGGTTGAGGAGCGGTTTAAATTAGGAGTATCCAACAATTATGAACTATTTGTTAAGACAAAAAATGGCGAGGAAATCCTGCTGCGTATAAAATCAACACCTATTACCAATTATTCTAATTCTCAGGTAAACTCGGTTCTGGTTTTGGCTGAAGATATAAGTGATAAGCGACGGTTGGAAAAAGAAGTGACGCGATTATCGCAGTTATATACAGTAGGAGAGATGGCGGCCGGTAATGGTTATGAAATCAGGAATCCCCTGGCATCGGTACGGGGGTTTTTACAGTTGCTACAGAAAAGCGGTGATTTTGCCCGCTATAACCGCTATTTTGAAACCATGATAGAGGAACTGGATAGAACTAATCTTATAATCAGCGAGTTTTTACTCCAGGCCAGAGATAAGATAATAGATCTTAAACTAAATAATCTCAATCAGGTAATTAAGGTTTTATATCCTTCCCTAAAAGCAGATGCTATATTGGCAAATAAAACTATTGTGCTGGCACTGGGAAAAATTCCAGAAATATTCCTGAACAAAAAGGAAATAAGCCAGCTGATAATAAACCTGGTACATAATCGCCTGGAAGCTGCTCCACCAGGAGGCAGCGTAAAGATTGCCACCTGGTGTCAGGAAGAAGAAGTTATTCTGGAGGTTATTGACCGGGGAGAAACAATTGCCCCTGAAGTATGGGAGAATCTTGGTACGCAGTTTTTTGTGGGGCAGGAGGATACTGATATTGAACTGGTAATATGTTTAGGGGTAGCTACCCGGCACCAGGCGCGTATTGAATTTATTAATAGTGATGGAGAAAACCACTTTCAGATTAGATTTAAAGTCTCTGGAAAATCATATTAACACAACCACTAATAATTTAGCTGCCAGGCGATGACGGCCAACTTAGGTAACATCCTTACCCCTTACTCTAAAGAATGACAACTTAACATTTAGGAGGACTTCATTTGCTACTGAATGCATTAGAAGGTGGTTATAATCTTATAGCAGAGTATTCTACTGAGATGATAGATCTCTTTGACCGGGAAAGCTTTTGTTATTTATATGCCAGTCCCGCTAATTATAGATTATTAGGTTTTAAACCGGAAGAGTTGATGGGGCAAAGCGGTCTAGGTTTGATACACCCGCAAGACTCGGATTATGCTCAGGCTTTACTGACTGAGGGATTGAAAAAAGGAAGTATTACCGGGGAATTTAGAGAGAGGAAAAAAGATGGCTCCTACATCTGGGTGGATGTCCAGGGTTATCTTATTAAACGGGCGGAACAACCAGATTGTATTATGATAATTACCCGGGATATCAATGAACGTAAACTGGCCCAAATTGCTCTTGAGCTTTCAGAAAAAAGATACCGGTTAATTAGTGAGCATGCCCGGGATCTCATTTGCATTATAGATGCCAATAGTTATAACTATATTTATACCAGTCCTTCGTATAGTCTATTGGGCTATAACGAAGAGGAATTGCAGGGTCAATACTGTCTTAATATATTGCATCCGGAAGATAGAGCGCTGGCGCTTCACAAATTAGAAGAGTGGAAAAAGCAAGGATGGGGCAACTATACATACCGGGGATTGAATAAAAATGGTTCGGCTATATGGTTGGAGAGTGTAGGTAAATTAATTGAGACTCCTACTAGTTCGGAATTTATTATAATAAGCCGTGATATTAGTAAAAGCAAGCGGGCTGAAGAAGCATTACGCAGCAGTGAAGAGCGTCTGCGTGAGATTACTGATAATATGCGGGATGGAATTGTATTGGTTAATCGGGGCGGGGTTGTTAATTACGTCAGTCCCTCCTGTCGAAACCTCCTGGGTTATTCCCCGGAACTGTTACCGGCAATAGCTTATTTAGATTTGGTTCACCCCGAAGATCGCAGGTATTTACTCTATGAAGTTAACCAGGCTATCAAAAAACAGTCTTCAGTCAGGCTGGAATTTCGCTGCCGTCATGCCCAGGGTTATTATATTTGGTTGGAAGCGGTAGGGAATGTTTTAATTGGAAATAATAACCATTACAAAGGGCTGGTAGTTGCTTTCCGGGATATTGAAGCCCGCAAGCAAGCAGAGCAGAGAATTCTGGAAAATGAAAGCCAACTTAAAGAACAAAATGATTATCTCAACAACCTTATTAATACTATGAATGAGTTTTGTTACACCTATGACCACAATTACAACATAACCTTTGTGAATAACAAGATTACTGAAGGATTGGGTTATACCCGGGAAGAAATGTTAGGTCGACCCATTTTTGATTTTGTTCATTCAGATGACCGGGAAATGGTTCGTGCTATAGCCCAGCAAAGGTTAAATCATTTAGATGTGGGAAGATATGAGCACCGCATAATATGTAAGGATGGGCAAGAATTGTTGGTGCGGATTAAGGGCTCACCGATTATAAACAATGGGAAAATAGCCGGTGCTTTTGTACTCTGCGATGATATTACCGAATATCGAAAACTACAGTCGGCAATGACCCGCCTGGATCAAATGCATACTTTAGGAGAAATAGCTGCCGGTTTAGCTCATGAAATCAGAAATCCCATGACTACAGTTAATGGCTTTTTACAACTATTACTTAAGGATAAAGACTTTAATGATAAAAGAGAATATTTGGAGATTATGATTGAGGAATTAGAGCGGGCCAATGGTATCATCGGTGAATTTCTTAACCTGGCTCGGAATAAAATAGTCGATTTAAAGGCTTGTCAAATAAACCAAATAGTCAGATCCCTGGCCCCATTATTACAAGCAGATGCTTTTCTAAGTGATCGAACTATTGTACTTAAACTAGGAGACGTGCCTGAACTCTTACTGGATGTAAAAGAAATACGGCAACTCGTAATTAATCTGGTTCGTAATGCTTTGGAGGCAACTCCTCGCGGCGGAATGGTGGAAATAATAACCCGGCAAGAAAATGACTTTGTCTCATTATCCATAATAGATCAGGGAAAAGGTATTCCTGATGATATAATAGAAAAACTGGGAACTCCGTTTTTCTCCACCAAGGACAATGGAACCGGACTAGGCCTGGCTATTTGTTTTGGAATAATTGAAAGGCATAAAGCAAGATTAGACATAGATAGTAACTCTTCGGGAACAACTTTTACGGTTAAATTTACTTACAAACCTCATTACCATAGTGAACAACAAGGACTTTATGCTGATTTGTAAAGGTACCCCCAGGTACTATGGGCAGAAAATTTCGATACCCCCCACCTCCCCCATCAAGAACTACATTCACCCTTTGCCTGTATCTGTACAATTTTTTCTGCATACTGATCGCAAAGAATTAGAGACAGAGTGGATTCAGCTCCCTGGTTGAGATTAACCCCATCTTCAGTTACGGCATCAAAACATCCCCCGGTTTCTGTATTGTACAAAGATAGGGAGTGAATATTTGCCCCCCGGTACCAGGCGTGAGCTAAATTTCCTAATTCAAGATATTCCTGATTACCAATACTTTGATAAGCCTCCATACAGGCAAAATAAATGGAGGCAGCATCTACCGGTTGCTGGTCAAATAACGGTATACATCCACCTTTACTGTACCATCCCTGGTTTCCTATGATATTGAGGTAACCATCCCGAAACAGAATACTATTCAGAAAGTTGAGAGAATCATGCCCTATCCTAAGAGCTTTTTTATCGCCACTAAGGGAATATGCGGCAAATAAAGCCTGAGGGAGAATACCGTTACAATAAGTAAGATAGTCTTCAAACCAGAACCAGCCATTATCATGCTTTAGCTGATAAAGATTGATTAGGCGGTTGCTTAATAGTGCTATCATGTACAGTAATTTTTCCGAAAATACTGGTATTTCTCCTTTACAGAGTCCCAGAAGCGTATAGGCTATGGCCCGAGGGGAAGAAAAATCAAAAGTTCGGGGCAGGTTGCGAATGAGCATATCGATACAGATTTTTCTAATTTCAGGCCATTGACTGGTAGTTCCCAGGCTGCAGGCCAGTATTGCTCGCCCCACACTATCCTCAGAATCAAAACTGGAACTAAACTGACCATTAAGCTCAAAATTAGCCCAGGAATCCGAACGTTGGGAGCGGTAAAGGTAAGTAGCATAACATCCGGCCAATTCATAGCCATCTTTCCGGGAAAGGGCCACTATCAGAGCACGGGCATTATCATCCAGGGTGTATCCGCTACCTGGATCAGGTTTTTGTAAGCGAGAAAATTGAAGAATACCGTTTTGGTCAGTCATAGCATTTAAGTGTCTATAGTCCACCATAATTTAGAAAATGCTCCTCACTAATATAATTACTATCTAAGACCTGTTTAAACAAACTTCTGTATTTTTTACCGACATTAACCCAGGTCCAGGATTTGCCCAGCTCTAGTGACCGGTTCTGCAATCTAGTTTTTAGAGCTTCGTCCAAGAGAAGGCTTCGTATAAGCTGAGATAATTCCCCAAATTCTGCGCGCTGGGCCAGAAGACCTCGTTTACCAGCCAGAACCTCAGTAGCATAGGCGTAAGAAGTTGAAACTATAGCCCTACCACAACCTACAGCAAAAGCCATGGTGCCACTAACGGCTTGATCCTTATTGGGATAGGGACTCAGGTAGATATCGGTCATATACAAGTATTCGCCTATCTCTTCATCACTAAGGTATTTGTTAACAAAGCGTACGTTATCTTGCAAACCCAGACTATGCACCTTATCTTCCAGCATGTTACGATATTTTTCCCCCTCATACTTTTGGAGCATAGGATGAGTTTGCCCCAGAATCATATAACATAGTTGGGGCCAATCATTTACCAGCGGTGCAACTGCTTCGATGCCCAATTCTAATCCTTTCCCTGGACCGATTAAACCAAAAGTACTGATTATTTCGCGACCTTCTAACCCATACCATTTCTTTAGTAAAGCACTGTTTTGCTTTTTAAATTCAGGTACTCCATGGGGAATAACATGAATCAATTCAGCCGGAGCTTCATAAAGATTAGAAAGTAACTCTGCCGATTTATGGGTCATACATATTACAGCAGCGGCCTTTTGACATAATTGATTTAAAACCTCTTTTTGATGTTTGGATGGTTGGGGCAGGACTGTATGAGTGACAACCACATATGGCTTATGCAGGTAGCGGGTTAACTCCAGAATATAATCCCCATCCTCCCCTCCATAGATACCGTACTCATGCTGAATAATCAGCAATTGTACCGAGCTTGAAGTATCGATGAATTTTGCGGCTTTTATATAGTTCTGTTTGTTATTCTGCTTAATATCAAAAAGCACTTCACTGGGATAAGTGTATTGATAGTTTTCATCAGAGACGGTCATAACCTTGACATCACAGTTATTTTTAAGCAGACTACGCCGCAAATCCATGGAAAAGGTAGCTATACCGCACTGTTTTGGCGGGTAGGTACCAAGATTCAATATACTCATTTTATATTTCCACTCCTTAAGAATGAAGTCTTATAGTCCTTAAAACTATTGTCCCAGATAATTTTCCTGCTTATACCGGTTATAAATTGTGGTGATTCCAGTTTCAGGTCTTACTACTAGCTATTAGTAAACCAGCTTCCTTAAGATAGGAAAACAATTCATCTTTAATATTTTCTAGCGCCTCAGGAGAACTTCCTTCACATCTGACAATCAGCTCAGGTCCGGTATTGGAAGCGCGAACCAGTCCCCAGCCTTCAGGAAAAACAATCCTGGCTCCGTCCACATCTAATATTGGATATTTATGGCTGAAATGCTGTATGACCTGATTAACAACATCGAATTTGGCTGTGTCACTACTGGGTATGCGAATTTCCGGGGTAGAGTAATAACGAGGAATATCAGTAAGCATTTTCTTTAAACTTTTATCGCTTCTAGATAATAATGATAAAAGGCGGGCACCTGCATAGATGGCATCATCAAAACCATAATATTCATCGGCAAAAAACATATGACCTGACATTTCTCCCGTAAATATGGCGTCAATCTCTTTCATTTTGGCCTTAATCAGGGAATGGCCAGTTTTATACAATATTGGTTCTCCTCCTAGACGTTTTATTTCATCAATTAGAGCCTGGGAGCATTTTACTTCTACAATAGCTTTGGAACCGGGATAACGGGGCATAATATCACGCCAGAAAAGTATCATTAAGGTGTCTCCCCATACTAAATTGCCTTCTTCATCTACAACCCCTAAACGGTCACCGTCACCATCAATTCCTATGCCCAAATCAGCTTTATGTTTGATAACCTGCTTAACCAAATCTTGCATGTTTTCAGGATTAATGGGGTCAGGGTGATGATTAGGGAAACTGGAATCCGACTCACAGTATAATTCAATTACCTCGCAACCCAGCTCGCGAAAAATCCAGGGGGCAAAAAGAGAGGCAGTTCCGTTTCCGCAATCTACTACTATTTTTAATTTGCGCTTAAGAGAAATTTTTTCATTAATCATGCGGGCATAAGCATCGTTTATATCAAGTGTCTTTACCGAGCCTCGTGGCCCGGTAAAAAAGTTTTGCCGGTCAATAATATGCTTGATATCCTGAATCTGTTCCCCATAAATGGTTGAATCCCCCAGCAAAACTTTACAACCATTATATTCGGCGGGATTATGGCTGGCGGTAATCATTATTCCCGCCTGAACATTCAGATAGCGGGCAGCATAATAAAAGACCGGGGTTATTACCATACCCAGGTCAATTACATTACAGCCCGAGCTTACCAGAGCTTCCGTCATAATTTTACTTATACCAGGAGACGATTCCCGATTATCCCGGCCCAGCAATATTGTATTCTGCTCTTTCCTTATAGCATACGCGGCAAATGCGCGGGCTATATCGTATACCATCTGTTCACTCAGTTCTTCACCGACAATTCCCCGTATATCATATTGCCGAAAAATATTGCTCATTAACTTCACACTCCTCGTTCCTCACGCCTCACTCTAACATCGCCCATTATTACAGCAAATCATGACGATTTTTAGCCTCCAAAGTCTCCACAATTTTGCGGATATCCTGGGAGCGGTCACGCTGGGATACAAAAATGATGTCATCACTTTCCACCACCAGCAGATCTTCTACCCCAAAAAGAACCACCGCTTTGTCTACCTGTTTGACCAGACAATTTTTACTATCCAGCACTATAACGTCATTGCCCCAACAGACATTCATATCTTCATCATGCTGGTACAGTTCAGCCAGGGCATTCCAACTACCCAGGTCAGACCATCCAAAATCAGCAGGGACTACCGCCATACGGTTGGACTTTTCAGCTATACCATAATCCAGACTAATATTAGGAAGCTCTTCGTAAGAGTTGACATATTCATTAAAACCAAGAATCATTTTTTCATATACATCAGGTAAATACTTGCGAAACTCCTCCATCAGAACCGAAGTTTTCCCCACGTAAATCCCAGCGTTCCACATATGCTGGCCGCTGTTTAAATAGGCATTAGCTGTAGATGAATCGGGCTTCTCACAGAAAGAATTAACCTGGTAAACATCAGGTAGATTAGCAACCTCCCACTTGGTTTTCTCAATATATCCGTAACCGGTCTCAGGACGACTGGGGGAAATGCCAATAGTAGCCAGGTGATTTTGGCGAGCAGCCTGCATCGCTCTTTCTAAACTTTGACCGAAGGCCGCGGTGTCAAGTACATGATGATCGGCAGGGAAAATCCCCAATACCTCATCAGAATTGTTGCCGAGATAACGGGATAGCACCAGTCCTACAGCCGGTGCCGTATTTTTACCCTGGGGCTCACTTAAAATCTCAATTAGGTCATTATCGGTTCGCTGCCTTAATAATTCTTCAATAGGTGATGCCAGCTCCACACTGGTAATAATGACAATACGTTTAGAACCGGCAGCCAGCAAACGGTCAATAGTCTCGTCCAACATTGATTTATTGCCGGTAAAGTTGCACAATTGCTTGGGACGCTTTTGCCTGCTTTCCGGCCACAGGCGTAAACCCTTTCCGCCAGCTAAAATTACCGAAATCATTATGTACCTCCCTATTTCGTTGCCAGTTATATTCTATGACAATTGTTGTTTTTTATATTCCCCTTAACAGTTTATCCCTAAAAATTGGGATTAATACCCGAAATAAACCCTTTGGAATACAAAGCTTCGCAACTATTACAATAATTTTTCATCTTATAATCATTATTATTTGTACCGTTGGGGAAAATATACTGATAAATAGGGAAAAGGTGGTTCCACGCGGTGCAAGGGTTAAAGATAACAAAAAAGTACAGAGAAGTATTTTCTACCAGGGATATCGTGGGCATAATACTAGGCTCATTTATCCTGGCGGTAGCCATTCAATGGGTGTTAGTACCAGCTAACCTGCTTACCGGAGGGGTTGGTGGCATTGCTATTATATTGAAGTTTTTAAGTGGAGTGGATTTGTGGGTCTGGTATCTGCTTTTAAATATACCTATATTTATAGCCGGGTATAAATATGTCAGTACTCGTTTCATTGTTTACAGCCTTATTGGCACCCTGGTACTAACATTATTTCTGGGTATACTCAAGCCATTAGACTGGAATTTAAACGACAGTCTACTCTCAGCCGTATTAGGGGGAGTAATAGCCGGTGTCGGTTCAGGTATTATAATGCATAGCAAAGGTTCTACCGGCGGTCTGGATATTATAGCCGTGTTGGTCAGGCGGTTCCGAGGTTATAACATCGGGCAGGTCTACTTTGCCAGCAACCTGCTGGTGCTCACTTTATCGCTTATCACATTTGATATAAAAATGGCTCTTTTTTCTGCCATATCCATTTTCATATCCTCCCGAGTAATGGATATGGTCATCTATGGTCCCGAGCTAAATCTAACCGCCATGATTATTT
>CAZOIC010000005.1:0-39628 GCA_964579945.1 uncultured Syntrophomonas sp.
AATCAATATCCGGTACTTTATCACCTTCAAAGCCCAGGAAGGTCTCAAAAGGTATATCAAACCCGTCATTACGCATACTGTTACCACACAATGGACAATCTAGAGGTTCCAAGTCAGCACCGCAGCCTACTGCGGGGTCTGTAACAATTTCGCAATAAGAACAGGAATGACAAAGACGATGCGGAGGTAGTGGATTAACCTCAGTTATTCCAGTCAAATAAGCAACCATGGAAGAACCTACCGAGCCTCTGGAGCCCACCAGATAGCCGTCCTGATTGGACTTCTTGACCAGCTTGTGGGCAATTAGATAGAGCACACTAAATCCATGGCGGGTAATGGAATCCAGTTCTCGTTCAATCCTGGCCTTTATCTTTTCTGGGATCTTGTCCCCATAAAGTTTATTAGCTCCTTCCCAGGTAAGTTTTATTATATCTTCCTCTGCTGAGTCAATTTTGGGAGGATAAAAACCGCCTGGAACCGGTTGCAACACCTCTACCATTTCGTTAATCAAATTGGGGTTGTCAACAACTACCCAATAGGCTTCTTCCTTTCCCAGGTAAGAAAACTCCTCCAGCATTTCCGCAGTAGTTCTAAGATAAAGGGGGGCCTGGGCCTCAGCATCTTCATAGCCTTGACCAGATTGAATAATTCTGCGAAATACTTCATCCTGAGGCTCTAAAAAATGCACATCACCAGTAGCTACAACCGGCTTATTAAGTCGTTTCCCCAGCTCAACAATACGCCGGTTTAGTTGTTGTAGGTGTTCCCGATTCGGGACTCGGTTTTCGCGAATAAGAAAATCATTATTGGCCAGGGGCTGAATTTCTAAATAATCATAAAATGCTGCTATCTTTTCCAGGTCCTCTTCAGCAGCACCATCAAGCAAAGCCTGGTATAGTTCCCCGGCTTCACAGGCTGAGCCCAGCAGGATACCCTCCCGGTGTTCTTGCAATTCACGGCGCGGAATACGGGGCTGGCGGTAGAAATGATTCATATAGGATATGCTAACCAGATGGTACAGGTTTCTTAAACCAGTCTGATTACGAGCTAATAAAACAATATGGTAGGGAGTATCCTTTTTATCATCCTCTACCAGATATCCTTCCACTCCATAGATTACCTTTATTTTATGTTGTAGAGATGCCTGGTAGGCTTCGGGAAAAGCCTGGATGCAGCCGTGATCAGTTATGGTAATAGCGGGATGCTGCCAATCTGCTGCGCTTTTAATCAAAGCAGATATACTACACAAACCATCCATAGAGCTCATTTTAGTGTGAGCATGTAACTCAATCCGTTTCTGACTGGCATCATCTGTTCTAACCTTTTTATGCACAGGAATATAGGATTCTAGAAATAACACCAGTTCACGGGCAATATCATCATAGCGCAGGCTACCGGTGGCTTTAATCCACTGGCCCTCTTCTATCCGGTCCTCATCCAGGGTGTCGAGGAATGTTTTAAGTATAAGGGAGTCGCTGTAGTCGGTGAGATAGTAGCTAATAACATATCTATTGCCCCGGATAGTGCTTATTTCTTTCTTCCATACCTCACCTTCCACTACTACCGTTTTCAGACCTTCCTGTAAATCGGATAACTTTATAGCTTCCTGCTGCTTTAGTAATTCCTGTTTACGCTTATCTTTTTTCCCGTTCTGTCTTGAAGCCCGACTATAGTCCTTAATTTCTAAGACTTCTGCTTTTTTTTCTGCATTAATAGTATTGCTGGGAATCTCTGCCTCATTACCAGTGCCAAGTACTCTAACCAGTACCCGCAAGCTATAGTCCTCTTGAAACCAGTTAGCCAGGTGATCACAAATCTGTTTTTCTATTATATAATCATATACTTCTTCATCCATAGTTAAGAGGTCTAAGCGTTCGCCTGTGCAGTTCCATTCTATACGGTCGATAAATTTACCGTCAGCAAAAAAGGAGGAGGATAATTCCTCCTTCCTGTTGTTAATAATTTCGTTTATCCGGCGGGAAGGCTCCGCTAATAAAGGAATTATTTCCAGATGCTCCAGGTAAGATATGTGCTCTAATATTTCTTTTGTTGTATGGCGAACAGTTTCGGCGGGCAAGGTATCGTTAACCTGAATGTATATAACCCACGCCTTGCTGCGGGAATGGACTTCAATTTTATGTATTCTGGCGTTCTGCCATACCACCAGCGCATCTTTCCCGGTAATTTCCTTATAAAAAGAGGAAAAATCACGTATCACCAAATACCTCCAAATAAAAATAGACGCTACTATTCCGCGGTTTCCGCGTCTATTCCCTGTTCTTTTTTCTGATTAAGCAATAAAAAATTCAGCGTAATTCATAAAGGTTCAGTGTCCTTCAGTGTCTAATCAAATCCTAATTCAACCGGTCTATACTCTTTAGTTCTTTCATACTGGAAAGTTCCTCAATTACATCGGATATTTTCATACCACTGGGGAGTTCTATCAGTAACTCTACTTCCAGATTATCTTCATTCTCCATATGGTTTAATTGGATGTTCTTAATTAAAACCCCCATATCACCGAGAATAGAGCCTATATTACCCACCTGTCCGGGGCGGTCTTCCACTACTATAACCAGACCCTTATATTCCCTTAACCCGGTAAAGAATTGTTCAAAGCGGATAAAATAGATAAGCACAAAAAGAATAAGAATAGTAGTAACAACTGCCGGTATGTAAAGCCCGGCACCTACAGCCAGGCCAATGCAGGCTACCACCCATAAACCTGCCGCCGTAGTTAACCCGCGAACCGAGGCACCTTCCCTCATTATAGTTCCGGCACCCAGAAAACCGATGCCACTGATCACCTGGGCTGCAATTCTACCGGGATCAGCATTCACTGTCTGGTAATATTGCATATAAATATCAATTGATACAATCATAGCCAGGGTTGAGCCTACACAAACCAGGGTATAGGTACGCAAACCTGCGGGCCGATTCAGGCTTTCCCTCTCCAAGCCTATCAGTGCCCCCAGTATGCAGGCCAGGGCCAGCTTAAATATTATTTCATATACTGACATACTTTACCTTCACACCCACTCTAATATCATCCCCGAATAATATCCAGTACCCTTTCCCTTACTTTATCTATTTCTACAAGTTCTACTTCTTTTTCCCATCTTTTCTTCACTTCTACCTTATTTTCCTGCAGGCCTTTGGGCCCAATTGTAATTCTTACCGGTATGCCTATAAGATCAGCATCTTTAAATTTAACCCCGGCCCTTTCATCACGGTCATCAATTAATACTTCCAGACCTTCCTGTTCTAAAATCTGGTAAATAGAATTAGCAGTTTGCATTTGCTCTTCATTATTGCTATTCACCGGTACTACTATGACATGATAAGGGGCGATGGGAATCGGCCATATTATCCCGTTTTCATCGCTATTCTGCTCCACTGCGGCAGCCATGGTGCGAGAAATGCCTATACCATAGCAACCCATAACAAATGGCAGAGACTGCCCGTTCTGGTCACGAAAAGTAGCCCCCATAACGTTGGAGTACTTGGTACCCAGTTTAAAAATATGTCCCACTTCTATACCCCGAAGGAACTTTAATTCTTCCTGGCAGAGGGGACAGGGGTCACCTGCCACAGCATTCCTGATATCCAATATAGCCTCGGGAACAAAATCACGACCCAGATTTACATTGGAAAAATGATAGTCATCTTCATTAGCTCCACAGGCAAAGTTTTTCATAGCCGCCACTTCCAGGTCGGCATATATCTTCACATTCATCCCTACCGGTCCTAACGACCCAAACCCGGCATGACAGGATCTGCGGACGTCATCCTCACTGGCCATAACTAATTCATTACAGCCCAGGGCATTCTTGAGTTTTATCTCATTTAGCTCCCGATCCCCTCTTAATACGGCTGCAATCAGTTCACCATCAGCATCATACATCAGGGTTTTTATCTGCTCGTCTTTACCGACCTTAAGAAAGTCAGTAAGGTCCTGAATAGTACGCTGCCCCGGAGTATAAATTTTTCCCAGCGGTAACAGGTTGACTTCTATTTCCGCTTTTTCGGATATACAGACCGCTTTTTCCACATTGGCAGCATAATCACAGTTATCACAATATACTATTTCCGCTTCACCACTATCCGCTAAAACCATAAACTCATGGCTTTCATTACCACCAATAGCCCCGCTATCTGCTTCTACTACCCGATACTTAAGACCAAGCCTGGTAAAAATTTGATTATAAGCATGATACATCTTCTGGTAAGAAACATCTAATCCCTCATCATCTATATCAAATGAATAGAGGTCTTTCATAATAAATTCCCGTCCCCGCATCAGGCCAAATCGGGGCCTAATCTCGTCCCGGTACTTATTCTGAATTTGATAGAGAAGTAACGGTAAATCCCGGTAAGAATGGACATCCCCATCTACCAGAGTAGTAATAATCTCCTCATGGGTAGGCCCCAGGGCAAAATAGCGTTTATGGCGGTCCTGCAGGCGAAACATCTCATCCCCATAGACCTCCCAGCGCCCCGACTTTTGCCATAATTCAGCCGGTTGCATGATAGGCATTAATACTTCCTGGCCCCCGGCCCGATCCATTTCTTCCCGTACTATGTTTTCAATCTTTTTGATAACTCTATAAGCTAGCGGCAAATAAGTATATACTCCGCCTGATGCTTTACGAATAAACCCGGCCCGCAATAATAATTGGTGACTGATGATTTCCGCTTCGCTGGGAACCTCCCGCAGGGTAGGATAAAACAGTTCTGAAGACCTCAAAATAGTCTCCCTCCTTATTTTCCAGTAATCTTTTCTATCTCATCTAAAAGCGTTTGAACCAGTTCTTCTTCCGCTACTTTCCTGACAATTTCCCCGTGCTTAAACAACAGCCCTACTCCCTTACCACCGGCAATACCCAAGTCAGCCTCCCGAGCCTCTCCCGGACCATTGACTACACAACCCATCACCGCAACTTTCAAGGGTTCTTCTATATGCCGTATCTGCCTGTCCACTTCCTCGGCAGTTTTTATCAGGTCAATTTCACAGCGCCCACAAGTGGGACAGGAAATAAGCTCTATCCCCCGCCGGCGCAAACCCAGGCTGCGTAAAATCTCATAGGCCGCCCATACTTCATCCACCGGGTCGGCAGTAAGTGATACCCGTATGGTATCCCCTATGCCCTCGCTAAGCAACATACCAATTCCTAAAGCTGATTTTATCAGTGCCCGCTCGCGGGTACCAGCTTCGGTAATACCTATATGCAGGGGATAATCAACCTTTGCCGCCATCATCCGATAGGCCTGTAGTGATAAAATAACTGATGAGGCTTTCAAGGAAATTTTTATAAGCTCAAAACCCATATCCTCAAGAATTTTTACATTCTCCAGACCGCTTGCAACCATAGCTTCAGCACATACCCCACCATAGCGTTCCAGCAGTTCCTTATCCAGGGAACCTGCGTTTACACCTATTCTGATAGGTATTTCTCTTTCCTGACAGCACTTTACCACTGCCTGTACCTTCCAGGGTTCACCTATGTTACCCGGATTAATCCGCAAGCCATCAGCACCCGCCTCTACACTTTTCAGGGCCAGGCGGTAATCAAAATGGATGTCGGCAATCAGGGGAATATTTATCCGGCTTTTAATTTTTCCTATAGACCTGGCGGCTTCCTCATCCACAACAGCAACTCTCACCAGTTCACAGCCAGCTTGCTCCAATCGCTGAATCTGTTCTACGGTAGCGTCAATATTCCGGGTGTCGGTATTAGTCATGGACTGAACCACCACCGGATTATCCCCGCCTATAGCGACATTGCCTATTCTTATGACCCGGCTTTTTTTTATCATCTATACTACCCTTTTATTAATCGTACAATATCGTTGTACGTCACCAGAACCATTAACATTATTAAAAATAGAAAACCTAACCAGTGGATAAAACCTTCCTTTTCAGGTTCCAGGGGTTTTTTCCTGATAGCCTCCACCAGGGCAAAAATAATCCGACTTCCATCTAATGCAGGAATAGGGAGCAGGTTTAGCACCCCCAGATTTATGCTAAGGAAAGCCGTAAAACTGAGTAATAATACCATGCCTGCCTGAGCTGCTTCCCCAATTAGTTTGTAAATACCTACCGGTCCGGCCAAATCATTTACGGAAGCTCCACCGCTGATTAATATGCCCAAACTGGATAAGAGTAGGACGGTTAACTCATAGGTTTGTTGAAAACCAATTTTTATAGCACTTATTATTCCCTGTTTATCATAAGTCAGGGCACTCATGACCCCGATACTGGGTTTACCAGTAGTTTCATTTTTTACCGGGGTTATACTCAGGTTTAACACCTGTTCACTACGTTTCACCTTGAGGTTAAGGGGTTGCCCCTCCGGGGTGGAACTGATAGCAACCGTGAACTCTTCCCAGGTTTTGATATCTTCATTATTTGCCTTCAGAACCAGGTCATTGGCCTGAAGCCCTCCTTGTTCTGCCGGGGTATTGGCAACTACCTGGCCAATCAGGGGCTGATCTGAAACCCGGGGTATGCCAACCATGGAATAGATATAAACAAATATTAAAAGGGCTAGAACAAAATTCATAAAGGGTCCGGCAAAAGCTACCGCCATCTTTTCCAGGGGAGTGCGGTTATTAAAACCTTCCGGATCATTGTCATCACCCGGTTCTTCCCCGGCCATACGTACATAACCACCCAGTGGTATCAGACGCAGGGAGTATTCCACTCCATCTTTTTTGCGGCCATAGATTTTGGGACCAAATCCAATACTGAATTCCCATACCGGTATGCCTATTTTACGTGCAGTTATAAAATGACCCCATTCGTGTACCAGAATAAGTACCGCAATAATTAGCAGGGTTATTAAAATAGTAGTACCTGTGTTCATACTTTTCCTCCTTGACCTGACTCTCGCCTTTTTAGTTTACCATAGCACGGCAAATTTCCCTTGCCCAATTATCGACCTCAAATATTGTCTCCAGACCCGGATCTTTTACCAGGCTATGTTTGCTCATAGTTTTTTCCACCAGCACAGGTATATCCGTAAATTTGATTTCACCATTGAGAAAACTGCTTACAGCTATCTCATTGGCTGCGTTTAGCACCGTCGGCATGGTACCACCTGCTCTACCTGCCTCATAGGCCAGCCTCAAACAAGGAAAACGGTTCTCATCCGCCTGATCAAAGTGTATCTTCGCCAGACTGGTAAAATCGAGGCTACGGGCTGGTGACTCCAGCCTACCCGGCCAGGTTAAAGCGTATTGTATGGGAATACGCATGTCAGCTACACCCAGATGGGCCAGGAATGATCCATCCACCAATTCTACCATAGAATGGATAACGCTTTCTCGTTGCACCAGTACCTGAATCAAGTGATAATCAACATTAAACAAATGATGGGCTTCAATTACTTCCAGACCCTTATTCATCAAACTGGCGGAATCAATAGTTATTTTAGGTCCCATCGACCAGTTGGGATGCTTCAATGCCATATCAACGGTAACCTTATCCAGGTCTTCCGCGGTAAAATCGCGGAAAGGTCCACCCGAAGCAGTAAGCCAGACCTTTCTTAAATAGCTGCTTTCACCCTGAAGGCACTGAAATATGGCGGAATGCTCACTATCTACCGGGATAATAGCTACGTTTTCTTCCCGTGCCGACCTCATAACAATATCTCCAGCTGCAACCAGGGTTTCTTTATTAGCCAGAGCTATTCTCTTATGAGCTCCTATAGCCGCCAAGGTTGGTTTAATGCCTACTGCTCCACTTACCGCTACCAGTACCGTATCAACCTGGGGCAGGGAACAGAGTTCGCATATGCCATCTATGCCGGCCAGAACTCTATATTGGTCACCTATCTTCTCTTTTAACTGCAGATAGGCCGCTGGATCAAAGACAGCTACCGCCAGAGGATTATATTTTTGCACCTGCTCTTGCAGCAGGGAAACTTCATCCCGGGCAGCAAGGGCAATTACGCGAAAGCGCTGCGGGTGTTTATCGACCACTTCCAAAGCCTGCCTGCCTATAGAACCGGTAGAACCAAGTATTACAATATTAGTTATACTCTCATTTTCTATTTTGTCTTTCAATCCTTCTTCCCCCATCCCAGGCCTTCAAAAAGACCTGCCCGATAGCAAGCCATTATTATAACCACCGTAACCGGACCCATTATCATCCCTATGATGCCTCCTAATTGCAGACCGGCATACAGCGATATCAGGGTAGCCAGAGGATGCAATCCGATATTATCCCCAACAATTTTAGGTTCCAGGAATTGTCGGACTACGGAAATTAAAACATATACTACCAACAAGCCTATTGCCAGGCTATGATTCCCGCTTATAAAACTCCACAGAATCCAGGGCACAAATATAGTTCCTGGCCCCAGTACCGGTAATATATCGCAAATACCTACTAAAATCCCAATAGTTAATGCATAGTCCACCCGCAAGACTTTAAGCGATACCATGGTTACCACTGCGGTAATGGTAATTAATATGCTGTAAGCCTTTAAAAATCCGACCAGAGCCGCAAACAACTCACTGGTTATTTTCGCGGTTTTGGACTGTGCGCTGCCGGGAATAAAATGCATAGAAAATTCCTTCAAAGCCTTACGGTCTTTCATTATGAAGAAAGTAGCAACGGTAGCAATCATCAGGAATATCAAGGCACCAGGCAACATAGCAAGGGTTTGTATCAATACGTTAATACTACCATCCAGTACTGTTTGCAAGGCTTGTAAACTCTTCCCCAAATTGTCCTGTATGGTGTTCTCTACCTGGGGAGGCAGATTTAAACGCAGGTAGAAAACCTGGAAATCACCAATGGTAGTAATAACCCGGTTTATTATCTGATCGGAATAGTGAGCCACCTGGGGATAAAGCCGGGATAGATCCTTGATAATTAAAGATATAATCGCTGATACCAGGTAGATAAATCCTCCAACCACTAAAATCAGGCTAATAACTACGGCCCAGGCTCTACCAAGCCTTATCCTGTTTTCAAAAAATCGAACTACCGGTTCGGTTATCAATGCTAATAGCAGAGCAAAGATAAAGGGCAGGAAGATTACCGGAAGATATGACAGTATCCGCCCTGCCAGCGGGAATACATAGGTAAATAAAAGATATACGGCTACCAGAGCCATAACCAGTATGGTTAGCCGGGTTAATAGTTTAATATTCTTCTGTAGTTCGGGATCCATAATTACTCCCCCCTTTTTTAAATAGATAAAAAAACCAAACCGTAGATTAAATTATAATATAAACTGAAAAATAATAAACCAGGGGAACGAGCAGGAAGAAACTGTCAAAACGATCTAAAACCCCGCCATGTCCTGGTATGATTTTTCCACTATCTTTAACTTGAAAGAACCGCTTGACCCCGGATATAAAAAAATCTCCCAATTGTGCCAGAGTACTTGCGCCTAATCCTAACAGTAAAGCATATGCAGGACCAACTCCATCAATATCTATTACCAAAAAAAAGATAAGGGCGGTTATAGCAGAAACTAGCAGTCCCCCAGCCGCCCCCTCCCAGGTCTTATTAGGACTCAGTATAGGAGTCATTTTATGTTTCCCCCACACCTTGCCGGCAAAATAGGCCCCGGTATCACTACCCCAGGTTAGGAGCAGGGCCAGCACAATAACCATAAAAGACTGCTGCAAATCGGCAATCTTTATAGCATAACTTAATAAGAAACCTATGTAAGCAGCTCCAAAAAGGCTTATTGCCGTATCTTTAAGAGCTAAATCAGGATACTTTAGAATAGATATGGTCACCGTCAGTATTAACACACCAAAGATTCCAGGATATAAATATGTATCAGGAGAAAAAAGAAGTAACAGCAGTAATAGTAGTCCCGGCACCAGTAAAGGCCTTAGTTGAACATTAGACATCATCCGGGCGAATTCTAAAAAAGCTAGTATTCCCATCAGCGCAAAGAACAGCTTCCAGTATATACCTCCCATATACAATACTCCCAGCAAAACCGGAATGCCAATAACTGCTGTAAGTACCCGGGTTTTAAACACTCTCATCACCCTTCTCTAATTCAGTTAATGCTCCGAATCTTCTGTCTCGCTGCTGGTAATCTCGTATAGCATCCAATAAGTCTTCCCGGGTAAAATCTGGCCACAGACGGTCTGTAACCCATAGCTCGGTATAGGCTAACTGCCAGAGCAGGAAATTACTCAAACGCAATTCCCCGGCGGTTCTTATCAGAAGATCGGGGTCCGGTATCCCTCCGGTATATAAAAATGAGGATACTGTAGCTTCACAGATGCTATCCCGAGATATTTCACCGCTAATAACTATATCTACTATGTTTTTAATGGCCTCAACCATCTCGGCTCGGGCACCGTAATTTAGAGCTATATTAAATACTAAACCCTGATTGTTACGGGTAGTTAACAGGGCTCGTCTAATTTCGTCCTGGCATTCCTGGTTTAAGACACTATAATCGCCGATAACATTAATACAAACATCATTCTCATTAAGCTCATCCAGTTCTTTATGAAGGAATTCTACCAGGAGTTTCATCAAGAACTGTACCTCACTCTCAGGTCGTTTCCAGTTCTCGGTAGAAAAAGCATATACGGTTAATACCGGTATTTTAAATTCATCACAGGCTTTTACTACCTTTTTTAGAGAACCCATACCTGCCCGATGTCCTATAGTACGGGGCATAAGCCGCTTTCTTGCCCACCTGCCGTTACCATCCATAATAATAGCAATATGACGAGGTAGAGAATCGCTATCTGTTAATTCATTAATATTGGATATTTTTTTAAGCAAAAGCAGCCCTTCTTTCGCTAAATTACAAAACCCCCCGGGCAGGGGGTATTTTGTAATAATTATAACCATTGTCAGTGTTTATTTAAACTATAAAAAACTATACTTCCATAATATCCTTTTCTTTGGCCGAGGTTATAATGTCAACCTCTTTAATGTACTTATCGGTTAGTTTTTGAACCTCATCCATGCCCTTTTTGCTTTCATCTTCGGAAATTAGTTTCTCTTTTTCACTGGATTTAACCATATCATTACCTTCACGGCGAATATTTCTTACCGCTACTCGAGTTTCTTCTGCTTTTTTCTTTACTACCTTGACCAAATCTTTGCGGCGCTCTTCGGTAAGCTGGGGAATTGCGATACGCACCACATTACCGTCGTTGTTGGGATTAACCCCCAGGTCTGATTTCATTATGGCTTTTTCAATATCGGCTATACTGCCTTTATCCCAGGGTTGAATAACCAGCAATCTGGCTTCCGGAACTGTAATGTTGGCTAACTGGTTAAGCGGCGTTGGTTCACCGTAATAATCTACCATTAATTTTTCTACCATAGCAGGATTCGCTCTGCCTGCCCTGAGGCTGGCTAAATCCCCAGTAAAATGTTCAATAGTCTTTTTCATCCGCTCTTCGGCATCATTTAAAATGTCTTTTATCACTATCTTACCTCCCCTACGTAGGTACCTATATTGTCACCCATAACCGCCCGTAATATATTACCATCCTCCATCAGGTTAAACACTATTATAGGTATTTTGTTGTCCATACACAAAGAGGCAGCGGTAGAGTCCATCACTCCCAATCCCTGGTTAAGAACATCGATGTATTGCAAATAGTCATATTTCTTGGCATCAGGGTTTTTAAGCGGGTCAGAATCATATACCCCGTCTACTTTTTTTGCCATTAAAATAACCTCGGCCTCAATTTCCGCCGATCTAAGGGCAGCAGCAGTATCGGTGGAAAAATAGGGGTTTCCGGTACCGGCGGCAAATATTACTACTCTTCCTTTTTCCAGGTGCCGAATAGCTCTCCTTCTTATGTAGGGTTCGGCTATTTCCTTCATCTCTATTGCAGTCATTACCCGGATTTCCAATCCCTGCTTTTCCAGAGCATCTTGTAAAGCCAGGGCGTTTATTTCCGTTGCTAGCATCCCCATGTAATCTGCAGTAGCTCGGTCCATACCCTGGGCGCTACCTGCTACTCCACGCCAGATATTGCCTCCACCAACAACGATAGCGCCTTCTACCCCACGGGCTACAACTTCCTTTATCTGTCCGGCTATTGATACCAGGGTTCTGGGATCTATACCATATCCGCTACTTCCAGCCAGTGCTTCGCCACTGAGCTTTAGTACCACCCGTTTATACCTGGGACTTTGCAAGTGATTACCTCCCTGCCTACTATTAAAGCATGCTACATTGTTTAAAGCCATCCATACTAAAAAGTACTTATCCCTTTATCTGAGCCATAACCTCAGCAGCAAAATCACCCTGTTCCTTTTCTATTCCTTGACCTAATTCATAACGTGCAAATCTTCTCACATTTATATTCTCACCTATTTTGGCAACATGTTCATGAATTAATTGCTGCACTGTCTTGTCCGAGTCTTTAATAAATTGCTGTTCCAGTAGACAGCGCTCCTTATAAAACTTATCCAGGCGCCCTTCCACCATTTTGTCAATCACCTTTTCTGGTTTACCTTCTTCCAGGGCCTGGGCTCTTAAAACTTCTTTTTCATGGGCAATAACTTGTTCAGGAACATCTTCCCGGCTAACATAATCAGGATTTGAGGCTGCTATCTGCATAGCAATGTCATAAGCTAACTGTTTAAATTCAGCCGTTTTCCCGACAAAGTCGGTTTCACAGTTGACCTCTACCAAAACCCCTATACGACCACCAGCATGGATATAAGAGGTGACCGCGCCCTCACTGGCAACTCGACTGGCTTTTTTAGCTGCGCTGGCCAACCCTTTGGTACGTAACTCATCTATTGCCTTTTCAATGTCCCCATCGGTAGCTACCAGGGCCTTTTTACAATCCATCATCCCTGCACCAGTTCTCTCCCGTAGTTCTTTTACCATTTCAGCAGTAACCACTGATTTAAACCTCCTAAAATTAATTTATTTCATAAAAAAGGGGTGTTTTAAGGAAAACATCCATTACACCCCCTGGTTTGTTTATGCTGTAACCTGTTCTCCTTGTTTACCTTCTAATACGGCATCGGCAATTTTAGAAGATATTAGCTTAACTGCCCTGATAGCATCATCATTTCCAGGTATAACATAGTCGATTTCATCAGGATCACAATTAGTATCCACTATCGCTATTACGGGAATGTTGAGCTTACGAGCTTCTGCCACCGCTATTTTTTCCTTGCGCGGATCTACTACGAAAACAGCACCAGGAAGCTTTTCCATGTCCTTTATCCCGCCCAAAAATCTTTCCAGACGTTCCCGTTCATTAAGCAAATGGGCAACCTCTTTTTTAGTCAGTACCTCAAAGGCACCTTCACTTTCCATTTTCTCCAGTTCTTTTAAACGAAATACCCTTTTTCTTATAGTCTTGTAGTTGGTCAGCATTCCTCCCAGCCAGCGCTGGTTAACAAAATACATACTACATCTTTGAGCCTCGTCTCTAATGGTTTCCTGGGCCTGTTTCTTGGTTCCAACAAACAGAACACCTTTGCCCTCTGCAACTATTGATTTGATGAATTCATAGGCGTCATCAAACTTTTTAACCGTCTGTTGCAAATCAATGATATAAATGCCATTTCTCTCCATGTAGATATAGGGCGCCATCTTGGGGTTCCATCTGCGGGTCTGGTGTCCGAAGTGCACTCCTGCTTCCAGAAGTTGTTTCATAGTAATTACTGACATCTTTGTTCCTCCTTTTAAGTTTTTATCCTCCGCAGTTTCATCCCTTCTGAAAACTAAGAACTAGCACCATTCAGAAAGTCAAGCTGCGTGTGTAGTTACCAAATGATAATATAGCATAATTTTACCTGGTTTTGCAAGCTAGTCGCATGGAAGCATGGGGACGGTTCTTTTGCTTCCTTAGAAGGAAGCAAAAGAACCGTCCCCATGCTTCCTAATCCCTACATACTTGCTCTTTTCTTGTAAACCAGGTTAAGTATTAAACTTACTTCACCTTGTCCCCGATCTAAAAGTTTAGCAATTTCCTTGATGGAATAGCCTTTGTCGGCCAAAGCCTTAACTGCCATATAAGGATGAGCTTTTTTCAAGCTTGCAATCCATGTCTCAAAATCCTCTATCTCCATAAAATTGTCAATGATAACCTGACTAGATATGGTTGTTGGCTGAGCAAGCTGGTTTTGCTGATTACAAACATCTACTAAAGGTTGCTTCTCTATTTGAATAAGATTGTCCATTTCATCTTTACCCTGAGAATTTATACGGTCTACAATAATCCCGGCTGTAACTTCATCAAGGGTATTAAGAGGGCTATTGTAGGAATAGCCCATCGCTTGCATCTGATATATTAATTCCCGGCTATTTATTCCCAGACTCCGAGCCAGTTCATAAATCCTTATTTTTGCCTTCGGTTTTATAATAAAGCTACTATCGTCAGTAGATAGTTCAGGGTTTACACTTTCATCATCTGGTACCCGTTCTTCTTCATCAACCCTGCTTAGCCTGCTGTCAATATTCATAACAATTTCACGTGAGATATCTACACTTTTCTCCAGCATGGTATTTAAATCATCCTGAACCAGGCGGGCTTCCAATATGGTGTTTTTTAATTCCGCCAAGCCACTAAATAACCAGGACTTTCTCCTGACCAGATAACAGGCAACAGCCAATACTATAATTATCATACTTAAAATAAATACCGCCGTTATCATTCACCTGCCTTAAATAATGATGTCCAGGTTGTTTCCACTCTGATTGCTACTTTGTAGTTGATTATCCTTATCTTCTTCATTTTCTTTTTTATTAGTATTTTTATACCTTTTTCGGGATTGTTTCTCTTTTTCCTCTTTTTCGTGAACTTTTTTATGTTCGGTCTGCAAAGCCTTATTGACCGTTTTAGTATAACGGTCGGTTTGTTCATTAATGTTTTTTAGGAATTCTTCCTGTCGATGGTTGTTTCCTGTTTGCTGAGCTTGCTGTATCTTTGCGACATCGCCGACTTTTTGAACTAGAACCTGCATATCAATGCTTTTAATAGTCATAATGATCTTCCCTTCGTTTTAACGCAGCGACGTTAACCTCACTTCTCCCTGATCTAGTATAAATTCGGAATACTTTATTGGATCATTGACTATATAAATTGCCTGGCCAATACTTATACGAACTCCAGGATATACAATTTCCAGAATCCTTACCCTGGCAGCTTGCGTTTTCTGAAATTCGCTTTCTATTGTAACTATCCTATCCGTTATCTGTTCTAATTCCTGGCGCAAGCTCTTTAAATTATCCAGCATCTTAATGAGTTCCATTCTTTTTCTTTCACTAATATTTTCCGGAGATATCCCGCTTCTCTGAAACACCTGTAGATTATGATTAAGAATGTCCATAGTCTTCCTTTTTTCATCTTTCGCCCGGTTTAGCATCTGGTACTCATCCCTCAGATACGGGTTAACCCCTACCTCTACTATGGTTTGGGTAGCCAACTGGGAACCAATCACCTTGGCTTCTACTTCTCTACCTGCCTGAATAGTGCCACCTACTATTATAGCCTTGCGATCGCTTACCTTGATACTCTCACCCGCTTTTATATAAGATTGCATGATAGCTTCCCTAATCACCACATCTCTACCTGCATCCAACCTGGAGTTTTCAACGAAACGAGCATGGATACTGTCCCTGGCCTTAATCAGCGTTTTCATACATCCGGTAATTCCACCCCGAACTAGAATACTACCAGCTGCCGTAACTTCTGCCCCTTCAATAAAACCTCGTACTTCAACATCGCCACCCGAGTTCACCGTAAATCCAGAATTTATATTCCCGTTTATGCAAACGTTGCCGACAAAATCTATATCACCCGTTGAAAAATCAACATCCCTGACAATATTGAGTACAGGATTTACCATTACCTTGTTATCAACTATAGTAACATGGCCATCTACGGTAGCATATAAGTGTAACTCGTCTTCATCCGCAACCGTATTACTACCCCTGGGTAACCGGATATCCTTACCTTTTTTGGCCGGAATTTCGGTTCCCAGTATACTGATACCTGGAGTTCCATCATCACCTGGTATTTTTTCTACCAGTAATTCACCCATTTTTACATTATATATTAAACCCACATCATGGTAATTTACATTGCCTTTCTCATCTACCTTTGGCCCTATCCGTTCAGAAGGTAAGGGAAATTTATAAATTAATTTGGCATCCTTTCCGTTTACAGGTGCTTTGCCTTCGGCTACTAGAATTTTGTAACCCCAGTTCTTTTCTTCCAAAGCCTCCCTGATACTGTCTTCACTAATACCAAAACTAATATGTTTTTCGGCTATAGCCTGTTTCACCATTTCCATGGTACAGGGATTTCCGCCACCGGCTGGAGGTACTACCTCAAGGTAAGCTTTAAGTAAATCTCTTTCAATAATAATATTAGCTTTTCCATCAATGCTGTACTGGTTATCTGTCATAAGCTTCCCTCCAACCTATATAACCAGGTTTTTCTTTTTACTCAGACTTCCTCTTAACCTTAGAATAGCCTTGGTATGCAATTGCGATATTCTGGACTCGGATAAAGCAAGTACCATGCCTATCTCCTTTAAGGTTAGCCCTTCATAGTAATATAGATAAACTACTGTTTTTTCTTTTTCCGGTAGTCGGGATATGGTTTTGGCCAATAATTCTTTTACCTCAGAAAGTTCCAGTAGTTCCAGGGCATCACCGGCATTATGATCTTCTAGAAGATCTACTATGCGTTTCTTTTTATCATCACCATCATCACCCGGTATAAAATCATCCAGTGATATTATCGTATTTGCTGCGACTTCTCTTAAGAGATTGGCTAATTCGTTGAGAGTGATGCCCAATTCCTCTGCTACCTCAATATCAGTAGCAGCTCGGCCTAGCTTACTTTCAAGGTTAGTGTAGATTTTTTCTAATTCCTTGCTCTTTTGTCGAACAGATACCGGCACCCAGTCCATTGACCTGAGACCATCAATCATTGAGCCTCTAATTCTGGTTATAGCATAAGTTTCAAATTTAATATTGCGCTTATGATCAAATTTTTCAATTGCATCAATAAGCCCTTCAATTCCATAGGAAATAAGTTCATCTACCTCCACTACGGAGGATAGGTTTATAGCCAGGCGGTTAGCAACGTATTTTACCAGATGAGCATAGTGGATGATAAGATCATCCCGGGCTTCAATATCTTTTTTTTCTTTGTATTGAACCCAATTTATGCTCATATCTGTATTCATTAAATAATTCTCTCCCCATGTCCAATGGTTCTAACCAGCAAATCACCTGTTTCCAGATCAAAGGTAATAGTACGGCCGTAATTCCCTCCAGTATCCCGAGCTAATAGCGGAATCCGGTGCTTTTGCAAATTCTCTTCTACAGCTATAGCGTTTCGTTCCCCAATTTTCATAATATCGCTTTCTCCGGAAAACCTGAACATCTGAGCTCCACCTGCAATTTTTGCCTGCAGGCGGCTACGATTAGCGCCATTCTTTAACATCATATCCAGAACTGCCTCAATTGCGCTATCCGCAAATTTCGCCTTGTTCTCTGGGTTTTTAGCCTGTAAACTGGATGGCAGCATTATGTGAGCCAGGCTACCCAGTTTTATAGCACGATCATAAATGCAAATTCCTATACATGAGCCCAATCCTGCTGTCATAAGCCGTTCTGGCGCCCTGGTCATTTTTAAATCTGCCATCCCTACCTGGATAATTTTTGCCATTAAAAACTCACCCCAAGTGCCTTTAAAATTGTTTGTAGGGAACCTGGTTCTGGTAATAGGAAAAAATGGCCTACAACTTCATCTTCATCTTTAGTGAAATCAGTTTCTAGCAGGAGCACGTGATCAGCAATTTCACCAAATTGAGCAAGTATGGCATTTAGAATTGCTCCTGCCATGTCCATTCCCAGAGCTGGAACCGAAGGAATAAAAGTAAGTTGAGTAAACATGGAGAGAGCATTAAGATAGGTAGCCGATAATATGTTACCTAACTCCATCATAGCCGATATTTCCATTTCACTAAGATTATATATATCTGTCTCACCAGTTTTTCTTTGCATCAACATATCAACTAATAATCCGGCTTTCTCAGCTGAAAGTATAAATAAGATGCTGGTTGGAGCTGGTCCAGTTACAATGAAATAGATGCCTACTACGTGAGCGTCAGCTCCACCTAACAAATCAGGTACGTCAGCAAAGGGAAGAATACTCACCTGGGGTACGGTCATGTCGATTTTAGTCTGAACCATCTGTGCCAATGCGGTTGCTGCATTTCCCGCTCCAATATTACCGATTTCTTTCAATGCATCTAGCTGGAAACCTGATAGCTGTGTGAAGTCTTCCACATTTTTTCACCTGCCTAAAAATTATTACGATTTTAGTATTTTTAATAAATCCAGTAAAATTAGTAGTCTATTATTCACCTTGGCAATACCTTTTATATGCTCAGCATTTATAGAGCTATATACTTTTCCGGTCTCTTCGATATCATCCTTTTCCAGACGTAGCACTTCGGAAACCTGGTCTACAATTATTCCAACTTTAAGATCATCAAACTGGAAAACAATAATCCGCTTATCATCTTCATTTCCCTCTGATTGTAAATTAAATTTTTTATGTAAGTTTATAATGGGAATAATGTTACCCCTAAGATTTACTACCCCTTCAATATGGTTTTCTGACCTGGGTACCCGGGTAATGTATAAAAGCCGGTTTATGTCCTGAACATTAAGAATATCAACTGCGTATTCTTCTTTTCCCAGGTTAAATGCTACTACCTGGATTTCGTTGTGCTGGCTATATGAACCTTGCAAGTAAAGGTTTACCGTCTCCTCCATTAATACCCCCCCTTTTTTAAAAAAGTGTCACTATGTCAAGTATTAGTCTTACATGGCCATCACCGGCAACAATAGCACCTGCTAAACCGGGAATCCCACTGAGTAGTCGGCCTAAAGATTTAATCACGATTTCCTGTTGGCCTATTAGACTATCTACTACTAATCCAATTTGTCTGTCCGCTTTACGAACCACAACTACGTACATATCATCTGCTTCCGACTGATCTGATACCGATAGCAAATTACTTAGTCTATATAGAGGTAATACACTGCCTCTTAGCATTATAACCTCCTGATTTTGCACCATTTTTATATCCGAGGTGGTTATCATGGTAGTTTCATCTACTGAGCTTAGTGGAATAGCATATATTTCATCCTGTACCGATACCATAAGTGCCTGAATAATAGCCAGAGTCAATGGTAACTTAATTCTAAAACGAGTACCCTGTCCGGGTTTAGAATCTACAAAGATTTCCCCACTAAGGGATTCAATTTTGTTTTTTACAACATCCAACCCAACTCCTCGACCGGAAATATCCGTTATGTTCTGGGCTGTACTGAAACCAGAATTAAATAGTAATTCAATGGCCTCCTCTCGGCTTAATTGCTCAGCATCACGGCTAGTTAAAATCCCCTTTTCTACAGCTTTTGCCAATACCCGGTCGGTATCTATTCCTCCTCCGTCATCCTCAACCTCTATATAAACGTTATTTCCCTCGTGCCGGGCTCGAAGTAGAACCGTCCCTTTCGATACTTTCCCCTTTTTAAGCCTTTCCTGGGAGGATTCCAATCCGTGATCAATTGCATTACGAAGCAGATGAACCAGGGGATCACCTATCTCGTCGATAACCGTTCGGTCAAGTTCTGTTTCTTTTCCTTCTATAAGAAAGTCAACTTCTTTGTTTAAATCTCGGGCCAGATCTCGAACCATACGGGGAAAGCGGTTAAACACTTGCTCTATGGGGACCATGCGAACCTTCATTACTACAGACTGCAAATCGGTGCTGATACGGTCTATTTGTTCAATGGTTTCATTTAGCTCACCAATTTTATAGCTGAAGCCAATCTGCTCCAGGCGCCCTTTATGCATAACCAGTTCCCCCACCAGGTTCATCAGATTATCCAAACGTTCAATGTCGACCCTGACCGTTTGTTTCACCTTATGGCTACGAGGACTATCCATGGTATCTAAAGAATGCTTACTGATCTTGTTCTCAATGTTCATTATTGCCGAATTTGATTGAGAAATAAGAGAATCGACACTAATCTCTTGAATATACAAAACAGTGATCTCGGAAATATTAGTAAGCCTTTTTTCCAGATCAATAATAGTTGCCTTGCTGATTAAAATGATCTCAAAATTACTGTCAAACTTACCCTCATCAAGATCCTGGGCGGGTGGCAGGGATTTAATTACTTCGCCATCCTCTTCCAATGCTTTAAAAACCATAAAAACCCGAACGGCTTTCATCAAGCATCCCTGGTCTACAGCTATTTTAATATTGTATATTGTAAAATTTCGGCTTGCTGCTTCCTTTAGTACTGTAATATCGTAATCGTTAAAAGCAAATGAGTCCTGGTATGAGCTGTTTTCTTCAATCGATACCGAGGTTGGGGTTGAGATTTCTTGTTCAATGGTAGCAGCAGCTTCAAAATTACCAGTTTTGATGTTTTCCAGGATATTAATAAGATCTCTATTATCCATTGTTCCAGAACCATTTGCTTCAATTTGGTCAATTATCATTTGTAGTCGATCAAAACACTGAAATATTGTATCAATTACAGTGGAATTAACGGGCAAAATACCTTCCTTTAAATCTGATAATACATTCTCCATGTGATGAGTAAGATCAGCTAAATCATCAAAACCCATTGTTGAAGACATACCTTTGAGGGTATGCGCAGCTCGAAATATTTCATTCAGTGCATTAATATTACTTGAGTCCTTTTCCAGATCTAGCAGACGCTGATTTAAACTCTCCAAGTGTTCTTTGCTCTCCTCTAAAAAAACATCCAGGTATTGAGACATATCCATTTTCATTTAAACCACCTCCTAAAATTCTTTTATACTTAATAACTAACCGGATTTTTCAACATTTTTAAGATTTCTTCGCTTATATCAGGAAGTGGTACGATTCTATCGACCATGCCTGTTTCTACAGCAGCTTTAGGCATACCGTATACTATACAAGTAGAGGGATCTTCAGCAATAATGCTAGCACCCCGTTCCTTCAACTTCTTGATTCCTGCGGCTCCGTCACATCCCATTCCGGTCATAATCACACAAAGTATTTGGGGCCAGGACTTTTCCGCTGCCGATTCCAGCAGTACATCGACGGCCGGACGTAGTCCTCCACGGGGTGCAGACTTATCCAGTTGGATATATAATTTTTGAGCCCTGTCCTTACCTTGAACATCAATCCTCATGTGATAATCTCCAGGGGCTATGTAAACACATCCCGGCAGTACTTTTTCACCATGTTCTGCCTCTTTCACCTGCACCTCGGATAACGAATCCAATCGATCAGCCAGGGACCGGGTAAACCCTGCAGGCATATGTTGAACTACCAGAACAGCAGCATCAATCGATGCAGGCAAACCGGGAATTACCTGGTATAGAGCTTTAGGCCCCCCAGTAGATGTACCTATTAAAACCAATTTATTTAAAATTCCGTCATGCTTGACAATTTTGACTGGTGTGCTTTTTCTAGGTATTGGTGTTTCAGTACTACTATAAAGATTCATTAACTTTCGCTTAGTACCTGCTACTGCTTTAACTTTTTTTATAATATCATCACTTACTTGCTCTATATCCAATGATATCTGGCCGGACGGTTTAGTTATAAAATCTACCGCTCCTAGTTGCAGGGCCCGCAGCGTCTGTTCGGCACCCTGACTGGTTAAACTACTGAGCATAATAACTGGTACGGGATTTTCTTGCATTATATATTTAAGAGCAGTTAGTCCGTCCATTTCAGGCATTTCAATATCCATAGTAATAACATCAGGTTGCATTTCTTTGGTTTTACTTATGGCATCTGTACCATTACGAGCTTTTGCGATAACCTCCAGTTCCGGAGAGCTGTTAATGATATCAGATATCATTTTACGCATGAATGCCGAATCATCTACTACCAGAACCTTGATTTTAGCCATTGAATACCTCCTCTTGCCTAAGTAATTCCTTTTTTAATCCATTCTCGCTGTTTTTCAAATATAAACTTAAAAATCCTATCCCTGTCGGCTTCACTAATATCATTATATTCTACGGCAACCCAAATGGCATTATTTTCCGCTTTCTCAAATATCCTGATAGCATCAGCCTGGCAAGAAAATGTCTTTTCCAATGAAAGCGTTATTTCAATCTCAATCTTTTGTCCCTTCTTTACCTCGGCCTTAGTAGAAAACAGCACTCCCCCGGCGCTAATGTCTATGGTAATTCCCTCTTCAATCTCATTCTTGTCTTCTTCATCAATAATCTTAAAGCGCACTGGCAGTGATACGTTTAACCTTACATATTCCCGTTTCTGCTTAATCGGCAAAATTACTTCTGGTTTATTAATTATAAGATAGGGTATAGGTTCTCTTCGCCGACCTACTACCCTGGTAAGAAAACCAACTGTACTGTTTTTATAGCGTGTTATGACTTTAATTTCTTGACCCAAGCGCATAGGTAATAAAGTTCCTTTACGCATTGGCATGGATATGTATAAGTAGTCTTCCTTGATTTCCTCTATTCTGCTGGGTAGATATTCGGTTTTATGACCTTCGTTTAGCTCTATTTCTACCAATTGATTTATTTTTAAATTGTTGGGGTTCATCTGGACCTCCTGGTAGTTCTTATTTAGCCATACCTATGATTTTTTGAAAAAATCTTTTTATTCCACCACTACTCTTTTCTTTAGATACGCTTGTAGCGTTGTTACTGATAAGATTATTGGCAATACTATTAATGTTCTTAGCCGCCTGGCTCCGGGGAAATATTTCAATAAATGCCATCTGACGCCTGATCCCTTCTCCTATCAGCGGTTCATTAACTACATATCCCAGAATATTAATACGTAAAGTCAAGAATTTTTCACATACTAACTTGAACTTTTCTGCCACCAGTATGCCTTCGATATTATCAACCGCACGATTTACGACCAGGTAAAGTGTTTTATCTGTTGACTGCCTGGCAATGGCTTTTACCATGCCGTAAGCATCAGTCATGGAAGTTGGTTCCGGAGTAGTCACAAATATAACATCATCAGCTGACAGTAAAAAGGATATAACATTATTGGATATACCCGCTCCAGTATCTATTATCATATAATCAAATTCACCATCAAGTTTTCCCAATTCTACTAGCATTTTTTTCAGATTATTTTCTCCCATATTAGCCAGTTCAGTAATTCCTGAACCACCCGGAATAATACTTATACCTCCCGGACCTGAAATGATTATTTCTTTTAAGTTTTTCTTTCCCTGTATCATATGATAAAGATTATATTTAGGAAGTAATCCCAACATTATATCAATATTAGCCAGACCCAGGTCCGCATCCATAATTATTACCTTTTTACCCTGATGGCAAAGACTCAAAGCTATGTTCAGGGCCAGGGTGCTTTTTCCTACTCCACCCTTTCCACTGGTGACCACAATTACCCGGGTATGTTTAAAATCCTGGGCCATCTCTTTTTCTATTTGATTTTTTACATCCAAAGCCATTTGTCTTAGTCTATCAGCCTGATTGTTCACAGCGCTTCATCCCTTCGCAAGAGCATCTGAGCTAAACGTAAAGAGTCTGGAACTTCAATATCATCAGGAACATTTTGCCCGGTAGTAAAATAAGCGATTGGTTTTTTTGTTTCATGAAGAACATTTAAAATAGTTCCATAGCTACAAGTCTCATCTAGTTTGGTAAAAATAAGTTTGTCAACTCCAATTGACTGGAAGCTCTGATAGATATTTATCAGGTCATTGTTATTGGTGTTAACACTCATAACCAGAATAGTCTCATCCGGTCGGGCTATATCGATAAACTCTCGTAATTCCTCCATCTGCTCAGAGTTGTAAGGACTACGCCCGGCAGTATCAACAAATATTAAATCACTTTCCCGATATTGCTCTATGGCCAGCATCATATCTGCCGGAGTAAATACTACACTTATAGGAATACCAATTATCTCTGCAAAAGTTCTTAATTGTTCAGCGGCTGATACCCGATAAGTATCCAGGGTAATCAAGGCCACACTTTTACTATCCAGAAAGGTAAGATTAGCTGCCAGTTTGGCAATCGTAGTGGTTTTCCCAACGCCGGTAGGTCCAACCATAAAAACTATCATGCCCTTGCCCTCTGGTTTAACCTGGATGGGCTGTGCCTGTTGAATTACCTCTTGTAAAGTATGCAGACAAACATCCCGGGCCCAGACATCATCACTTATACCATCTTTTGGTAAACGTGATGCAACACTATTCACGACCTTCAGGGCAATATCTCGGTCTACATTATTAATAATCAAACTTTTGTAGAACTGTTGTACCTCTTCAGGCATTCCTTTAATAACTTCAACTTCATATATACGTGATTTTATATCACTCATTAAGTTTTTCATTTTTTGTATTTCCAGGAGTACTTCATCTTCCCGGGAAGAGGTTTCCCTGCTGTTAATAGTAGAAGCAGGATTAATAGTATCGCTGCTCGCTGAGATCTCAAGTTTAGCTGCTGCTGTTTTACCGGGAACACTTTCCAAACGTCGTATATCGGTATTAACATGTAGATTATCATCTACGACCACGGTTATCTCTACCCGGGGAGGATAAAGCAGACCAAGAATTCCGCCTTTTTTTATCTGCCGGGTATGTAAAATAATAGCATCGCGGCCCATTTCTTCTTTGGCCCTTTGAATAGCAGTCTTAAAATCACGGGCCACATATTTCTTTATTTTCATGGTGACACCATCCCTATGACCTCAACATTAATATTGGAATCAATCTCGTTATATGAAAGAACAACCAGATTAGATATAAAGCGTTCAATCAAGCGCTTAAAATATAATCTAAGAATCGGGGCACAGATGATTATGGGAGTTATTCCACGATGGCTTAATTCTTCATACTGTTTTGATAATCGGTCAATCATGGGTTGGGCTATGTCTGGGTCAAGAGCCAGATAAGAACCAAATTCACTATGTTGAATGGATTCACGTAGTTTTTCTTCTAAGCGCGGATCCAGAGTTAAAACACTCATGGTTTGCTTATCCCCGGAATACTGTTTGCTGATTTGCCGTTTTAGAGCCTGGCGCACATATTCAGTTAGAACGTCAATGTCTTTTGTAATTTTAGAATAATCAGCCAGTGTTTCCATTATAGTAATTATATCTCTTATCGAAACCTGCTCTTTAAGCAGGTTAGCCAGAACTCGCTGCAAATCACCTAGAGATATCAGTTCCGGTATCAATTCATCAACTACGGCCGCGTTCTGTTCTTTAATATAATCAACAATGTTTTGTATCTCCTGCCGTCCCAGAAGTTCATGGGCATAAGACTTGATAATAGCAGTCAGGTGGGTAGCCAGAACTGAAGCGGGATCTACTACGGTATAACCTTTCATTTCTGCCCGCTCTTTATCGCTAGTCTCTATCCACCGGGCAGGTAAGCTAAATGCTGGTTCCAGGGTATCTATCCCGATTATCTCGTTATCATGTTCAATGTCTGGGCCAATAGCCAGGTAGTTATCCAGCAACAACTCTCCCGCAGCAATTTCTATGCCTTTGATTTTGATTAAATAGGCATTAGGTTTTAGTTGCATATTGTCTCTTATGCGTACCGGTGGAACAATAAAACCCATTTCCACCGCACATTGTCTTCTTATCATTATGATGCGATCCAGTAGATCTCCCCCCTGTTCCGAGTCTACCAGTGGTATCAGGGCATAACCCAGTTCCATTTCCATCTTCTCCACCTGTAGTAACTCTACTACATTCTCCGGTTTCTTTATCTCCTCTGCTTCCTGCACTTCTTCCATATCCATTTCTTCAACTGTCTTAGCTGCCGAAGTTCTGAAGGTAAAGAAGAGTATTCCAAAGAAAGCGGCCAGGGAATACATGGGCAGGCGGGGCAAACCAATGCTTCCCAGTACCAGGAGAATAAGGGCTGCCAGGCCCAGGGCTTTAGGATAGTTTAATAACTGAGAGGTCAGTTCCGTCCCCAGACTGGTCTTGGATGCACTTCGGGTAACTACTATACCGGTAGCTGTAGATATAAGCAGCGCCGGGATCTGGGTAACCAGTCCATCTCCAACTGTTAGAAGGGTATATATCTGCATGGCCTCACCTGCGGTCATGCCTTTTTGAGCCATACCAATAATAAAACCACCCACAATATTTATTATAATAATGATGATACCGGCAATAGCATCACCCTTGACAAACTTGCTGGCACCATCCATAGCTCCATAAAAGTCAGCTTCCTGCCCGATTTTCTCTCTGCGCTCACGGGCGTCCTGTTCATTGATTAAACCCGCATTAAGGTCAGCATCTATGGCCATCTGCTTACCTGGCATAGCATCCAGGGTAAAACGGGCCGCTACTTCTGACACCCTTTCCGCTCCCCGGGTAATGACTATAAACTGAATTATTATTATGATTAAAAATATAACCATTCCCACTACCATATTTCCTCCAACTACGAAGGAGCCGAAAGAGGCGATAACCTGACCGGCCTCTGCGTTTAACAAAATTAACCGGGTAGAGGAAATATTAAGGGAAAGCCGGAAAAGAGTCATAACCAGCAAGAGTGAAGGAAAAACTGAAAAATCCAGTGGATCGGTATTAAACATAGATACCATTAAAATAATCAGGCCAAAGCTAATATTAAAAGTTAGTAATATATCCAACAAAGATGGTTTCAGTGGTATTATCATCATCATGACAATACATACCACCAGCAAAGCCACTAAAATATCACTGCTTCGCCCTATAAATTGGTTTAGAAACCCAGCCCTCTCTTCCATTGACTTCCTCCCGCTTTAAATAACCCTCTTTTTTTGTTTATAAACAAAGGCCAGCACTTCAGCTACTGCCTGATATAATTCTTCCGGAATCAAATCCCCAATTTCGGTACTGTAGTAAAGAGTTCGAGCCAGCAGTGGGTTTTCTACTATCACTACCCCGTTATCCCGGGCTATCTCTTTAATTTTAAGGGCAATAAAATCCTGACCCCGGGCAACAACTACCGGAGCATCCATTTCCTTAAACTTATATCTTAATGCCACCGCAAAATGAGTAGGATTGGTTATGACTACATCAGCCTGAGGTACTTCGGCCATCATCCTGCGCATGGCAAACTCCCTTTGAATTTGTCTCTGCTTTGATTTCACCAGAGGGTCTCCTTCAGTTTGTTTGTATTCCTGTTTAACATCATACTTTGACATTTTCAGGGATTTCTCATGTTCATACATCTGATAGAGATAATCCAGTACTCCTATGATTATGAATACTACCCCCACTTTTAGAGCCATCTCAAAAACGATGACACTTAAAACCTTTATACTATAAGCCAGTTCCATATCTACAAAGCGGGGAAATATATAAAAATATTTTTTAAAAACTGAATATACTATATACCCGGTTATAATAACCTTGAACAGTGCTTTGGCCAGTTCTACCAGGGCTCTTTTAGAAAATACCCGTTTGAAACCTTCAATCGGATTAATCCGCTCTAATTTAGGAGTAAGTACTTCAGCACTGAAAACAAAACCCACTTGCAGGTAAGTTATAAACAGAGCTGCCATAAAAGTTGCTAAAAATACCGGCATTAAAATCTTCCCCATTATCAACAAAGCTTCAATAAACATGGTATAAACATACTCGTTGCTAAAGTCGGTAAGGGTTCGGTCTAATATATAGACCGATGCAAACCCTTGCAGGCTGTCTATCATATAGGCCATAGTTAAATAAAGAGTTACCGTACCTACCAGAAGAATTACGGCTGAATTTAAATCCGTACTTTTGAAAACCTGGCCTTTTTTGCGCGCCTCTTCCCGCCGTCGTGGAGTAGCCTTTTCGGTTTTCTCTCCGGTATCCCCTTCCCCGGCAAAAAGCTGGAGATTAAATAAATAGCGCTTCCCAATGTCGTCTTGCATATTCACATTCCCATTAATTTAATAATCTGATCCAGGTAAGTGAAGAATCTGGCAAACAGTATGTTAAACACCCACATATATACAGGCATCATGATAAACAGGGCACCCAGACCAACCAGTATTTTTAAAGGTAATCCAACGATAAACACATTCATCTGGGGAACGGTTCGAGCAATAAATCCCATAGCTATATCTGCAGTCATGATAGCAATTATAATTGGAGTAGCAATTTTAACAGCTATAACAAACATATATACACTTATATCAAAAATTAAGTCGTAGAAACCGGCATTTAAGCTTAAACCCAGTACTGGTATAACCTTATAGCTCTGAACAAGCGCCTGTAAAAGATAATGATGCCCATCAATAGCCAGATAAAGCAGTAAGGCAATAGTCTGCGTAAGGTTACCCATCAGGGGTATTTGGGTTCCCGACTGGGGATCAACTACATTAACAATGCCAAAACCCATCTGCATATCCATAAGCTGTCCCGCCAATTGTAGAGCGGCAAAGACCATATAGGCAACAAAGCCAATAGTATAACCAATAAAAATCTCTACTGCCAGGGCAGCAATAAAAAACCCGGGAGTATCAATTTCTCTGGCATAAGTAACTGGTACAAAATAAGCCATCACCGCTGCCAGCCCAATAATAGTTAAAACCTTTACTCGCACCGGCATCATGCGACTGCTTAGAATAGGGGCACTCAAGAACAAACCGGAAAGTCTGCTCATTACCAATAAAAACCCTTCCAAGGCAAATGGCATAAATGATTACCTACCTGTCCTACAAAGCTAGAAATTGGGGGATACTGGCATATAGATTCTGAGTAAAATCAGTTAATATACTCAACATCCAGGGTCCAAATACAAGTACGATAAGCATTACTATAACAATTTTAGGAATGAAAACCAGGGTCATTTCCTGGATTTGGGTAGTTGCCTGCAAAATACTTATTAGCAGCCCCACCAGTAAGGCTCCTCCTAATACCGGGGCAGAAATCAAAAGGACTGTGAGTATAGCATCATTGGCAATCCCCATAACTATATTTTCATACAATAAAGCTTACTCCCCTCTATTTAAAACTGAGTACCAGTGATTGTATAACTAAATTCCAACCATCTACCAATACAAACAAAAGTATTTTAAAAGGCAGTGAGATCATCATCGGCGGTAACATCATCATACCCATGGACATAAGAGCACTGGCTACTACCATATCAATAACCAGGAATGGAACAAATATAACAAAACCGATTTGAAAAGCAGTTTTAAGTTCACTTATTACAAATGAAGGAATAAGAACATAATTGGGAATATCATCAAAGTTACGCGGTCGTTTCATCTCCGACATTTTTACGAAAAGGGCCAAATCCTTTTCTCGGGTCTGCTTGAACATAAATTCCCGGATTGGCTGCATCCCCTTTTTAAAAGCGACCTCTTGATTAATTTCACCCTTTAAATAAGGCTGTAGAGCCTGATTATTAACCTGTTGAAAAGTAGGGGCCATAACAAAGAAAGTAAGAAATAATGCCAGTCCAATTAGTACCTGGTTAGGTGGCATCTGTTGGGTAGCCAGAGATGTTCTTATAAACCCCATAACCACGATAATCCGAATAAAGGACGTGAGCATTATTAGAATTGCCGGAGCCAGGGCTAATACCGTTAGCAGTATTACCAGCTGCAAGGCAGTGGAAAGGTTCTGTGGATTATCTCCGGTTCCATCGCCTATCTGCAAATTAATGTCTGGTATTTGCAAAGGTTGGGCAGATACCGGTAAAATGAATATAGCCACCAGCACCAGAACCAGCAGCAATATTAGACTTAAACGATATGTAAGAGTAATTCCAGGTCTATTCATGTTCATCACTTCTTTTGGAGTTTACTTCAGTATTCTGGGTATCCCGGTATGATATTTCATCCAGCCTTTGGGATTGCTGTTCTATGAGCAAGTGGAAATTATTAAGAACTTTAGCTCTAGATATTGACTTGCGTGGTTTAAAAAGGTTGACCAACACTTCTTTCCATTGAGTCCAGTTAAATGCTGCTTCAGTTTCAACTATGGAAATATTGCTCTTACTTATTTCCTCTAGTAGTTTAGCGTTGTCTATTTCAAAAAGTACTGTAATGTTGTGGTCAGTAACGCCTACAGCATATACTTTTTCTCCCACCTCACATAATACAATACCCCGATTTTGACCCAGCATTATCTCATCAACTACCTGTATCCAGGTTCCCTGTAGCCTGCCTCTGGTTTTATTACCAAAAAAACGGATTATCGACCAGGCTGCACCTAGAATTAAGGCCAGTATGAAAATAAGTTTGACAAAATTCAAAAACAGGTTGGGAGCCCTGGTATTCTCTACCTGTTCATTGTCTATAGCCTTTTGCACATCACTGAAGTCTTGTACCGCCAGAACATTCAGGTTCAGAATTGCTACTAGAACGAATGTTAATACTAAAATGGCCATATACCTTTGTCTTAAAGAAACCACGGGCTTTCACATCCCAGTAAATTAATTTATAGCTTTGCTTACCGCCTCGATTACGCGTTCGGGTTGAAATGGTTTGACAATAAAATCTTTAGCGCCGGCCTGGATAGCATCAATAACCATGGCCTGCTGCCCCATAGCACTACACATTATTATTTTGGCAGCAGAGTCGATAGATTTTATTTCCCTGACCGCGGCTATACCATCCATATCTGGCATAGTAATATCCATAGTGACCAGGTCGGGCTTCAGTTCTACATATTTTTCTACTGCAACCGCGCCATTCTCTGCTTCCCCTACTACTTCGTAACCATTCTTGGTTAAGATATCCTTAATCATCATTCTCATAAACGCAGCATCATCGACAACTAAAATCTTCTTCCCCATCGTTGACCTCCTTACCTCCTATTGTAATTTGTTCATTCTGTCCATGGGACTTATGATAGTTGTTATTCTAATTCCATAGTTTTCGTCAATTACTACGACCTCACCTTTGGCAATTAATTTTCCATTTACCAGCATATCAACCGGCTCTCCGGCCAGTTTATCCAGTTGAATTATGGCGCCTTGGTGTAATTCCAGTATGTCTCTAATAGTCTTGCGGGTCTTACCCAGTTCAACTGATATATCCAAAGGTACATCCATAATCAAATCTATATTGTGAGGTGCACTGCTAGAATCGCTTTCCCGCAAAGCAGCAAACTGCACCGGTTGCACTGGGATTTGCCCGCCTTTTTTAACACCAGCAGGGCCATTGTTATAGGGCGGACTACTCCAGTAATCAGTCGCTGAAGCTTGAAGTTCCACATTTGTACCATCCACCGGCGGGGTGCTTGCTCGGATTGGCGGAGGTGAAGCTGGCTCCGGAGTTGTTTCTATCGCTGCCTCCACCCCTGATTCCTCAATGGTATTACCCATTAAAGTATTAACCATACTTTTGGCTGCTTCTATGGGAATTATTTGCATAATTTCACTATTAACCAGGTTTTCAATTTCCATTTTAAACTTGATTCTTACCAGTTTCTGATAATCAGTTGAAAACTCAAAACGGTCTTTGCCAAAATCCATCAGGGTCAATTGGGGCGGAGCAATATCAATCCTGCGGTTAAACATGGATGACAAACTAGTAGTAGCCGAGCCCATCATCTGGTTCATGGCCTCGCCCACCGCACTTAGCTCCAGTTCACTTAAGGTAGGTTGCTCACACTGTCCATCCCCCCCCATCATTAAATCGGCAATAATGCAAGCATCTTCTTGCTTGATAACCAGAATATTAGCACCATAAAGCCCTTCTCTATACTCAACTTCAACTACTACATAGGGTAAGTGATAGTCATCCTGTAATTGTTTTCCGGTAATCAATGATACATCCGGTGTAGTAATAGATACCTTTTTATTTAATAGCGTTGATAAAGTAGTCGCCGAAGTACCCATGCTGATGTTTCCAATTTCCCCTAATGCATCTTTTTCAAATTCGCTTAATTCGACTGATAAATCAGGTTCAGGAACGGGAGTCGGAGAACCAGAATCACCCTTCAATAACGCATCTATTTCTTCCTGGGATAGAATTCCATCACTCATCCTCATTTCCCTCCTCTACTATATAGGATATTTGAACCGACATCCGGTTTTCATATACACCAGGTTTACCTAAAAACTTGCTGCGCTGCCCAATAACCACTTCTAAATCATCTTTTATTTTTCTTTCCAGAGGTATTACATCGCCAACATTTAACTCCAATAATTCCTTTACCGTAATATTAGTAGTACCGAGGATTACTTTTACCGGTACTTTAGCGTTTTGCAGCTTATTACGAATATTATCTATGTTTTCTTGGCTTGCCTTCTGACTGCTAGAGGAATAATAATAATGAACGTTAAGTTTATCCACAATAGGCTCTAGAACCAGAAAGGGAATACAAATATTAATCATACCCAAAACATCTGCCATCTGAGTTTCTATAGATACTATCATCATTATCTCAGTAGGAGAAACCAATTGGGTAAACTGGGGATTGGTTTCTATCCTCTCCAGAGAAGGTTCCAGCTCAATAATGGTCCCCCATGGCTCCTGCAGGTAGTCCAGCATTCTCTGTGCAATTCTTTCCATCACTGTTTGCTCAATTTCGGTTAAGGCCCTTATTTTAGATATGGAATAGCCTGGTCCACCTAAAAGACGATCCAGAAACGAAAATCCCAAATTGGGGTTAATCTCCATAATGGCACTGCCTTCCAAGGGATAGAAGGAAAAAATATTGAGTATAGTAGGATTAGGTATAGACCGGATAAATTCTTCATAGGTTAGCTGTTCCACTGACAATATTTCCATCTGTACCGGTGCCCGTAACTGAGCAGACAGGTAGGTTGCCAGTGAGCGGGCATAATTCTCATAGATTACCTGTAAAGTATGTATCTGGTCTTTGGAAAACTTATTGGGACGACGGAAATCATAGATCTTTACTTTTTGCCGGGACTGTTCTTCTTTTAGCTCATTGGCATCAACTGAACCGTTGTTTAAAGCAGACAGTAAAGCGTCTATTTCCGATTGTGACAGTACCTCGCTCATGGAACCCCCCCCCTCCGAGTTATTTAAATTAAGAATACTTCGTATTTTTCTTTTTTATGGCTGGGTGCAGATTACCTTTAAAGTCCTTACCCCTTGCCCCTCACTTTTCTTAATTATTGCATGATAAAGTCGGTAAAGTAAACATTTGTTACCAGTTTCCCACCGATTTTAGCATTAATGTCCTGTTTAATTGCTTCTTTTAAGTAGCTTCGATTACGCGGCTCCAGGTCAGCAACGCTCTGGGTGGCCAGGATACCTAAAACACTGTCCTTAATAACCGGCATATAACTGGTTATTTTTTCTACCGCCTTTTTATCTTCAGAGGATACCTCTAAGGTAACCGTAACTTTTAGAAACCTGGTCCCCCCGGTAGAGTTTATATTGGTGGTGAAATCACCTACCTCTACCAGGTTACCGGAAAGTAATTGCACCTGTTCCTTTTTGCTTTCAGGTATCAACGGTGCTATGAGACTTCTCATTACCAAATAGGAAGCACCCATGGCAACTAAAAATAGTAATAGTCCTACCAGTATAATACGGAAATCAAAACCTGCTTTCTCCTTTACCTCGGTACCCTTTTCATCTGCCACAGCACTTCCTCCTTTTTCACTCTATGCTTTTAAATTGGTACAGGTTCTTTTACGAAACCTGATAATATCTTCCCGGATTTTATTAACTCGCTCTCTTACTACCAGCTTTTTCCCGGTAGTCAGGGTAACAACCGTATCCGGGGTTTCCTCCATAAGTTCAATCAGGTCAATATTAATTACTATTCTCTCCCCATTAAGACGGGTCAGGTAAATCACTATGTCACCTCTTATTCAAAATCCCCCGGGGGCTAATAGCCCCCGAAGGCATGAGTCAATTATCTCTTCAGATTGACCAGTTCTTGTATCATCTCATCCGATGTGGTAATAATCCTGGAATTAGCCTGAAATCCCCTCTGAGTAACAATCATATCGGTAAACTCCTCCGATAAGTCAACATTGGACATCTCCAGGCTGCTGGGCGCGATTGTACCCCTACCCCCGCTACCCGGTTGTCCTGGTTTCAGAGCCCCGGAGTTGACTGATTCCTTAAAAAGGGTGCTTCCCACCTGGTTTAGCCCACCAGGATTTTCGAAATTTCTTAAGGCTATTTGGGCCAGTTGTTTAATTTCCCCGTTATCATACACCCCATTTATAAACCCACTGGGGTCGATATTATAACTGGTCAGATTACCGGGGCGGTACCCATCCTGTCGCGCAATAACCTCTGAGCTCTTAGCATATTGGGATAGTTTAGACAGGTCAATATTCATTTCAATATTTTCAGCTCCCAGGGCATGCCGGTTTATTTCTAGGAAAAGCCCCGCTGTATATACGCTATCAGGATTATTGGGATCTTTAGGGTACCTTATATTTCCCTGATCATCAAATAACAGATTGGTAACCCTAAAAATACCGTTGTTCTCTTTTTGATCTACCTGGCTTACCAAGTTCCCTTCTACATCTTTAAAGGTAAGATCACGGGTATGGAAATCAGTAAGGGATTTAAAACCAGGGGCTTTCTCAAATAAAGGATTGAGCGATATATCACAGCCCCACTTGGTCTCGGGAATCGGTTCATAAACCATGTATTTGAAAAAGCGGAAATAAACTGTCTCTGCCATCCCCTCGGAATCATAGACTTGTTGGGAAATAATTACCGAATCCTGAGGAATTTCAACCGTTTTACTGCCGTTATTTACAGTGTACATATCATTAGCAGTAGGGGGAGGAGTTCCGGTTAACCCCGCGGGATTCAAGCCTATACCACCAATATCAGTCATGCCTAGTTGATTGATAAATTCTATGGCAAACTGGCCTTTGGTAATTTTGGATTCACTAACCGATATATTACCCGCCAGTTGAGGCTCGACAGCAATAATAGCCGCCTCAATAGCTGTAGCGTCGGCATCCCATTGAATTGGAGCAGTTACGCCACCAGCGGTAGGTGGAGCAAGCTGCGTAATAGCAGGCAGAGTCAGAGTATATGTGCCTCCGGTAGCTCCGGACAAATTGAGAATTTGCATTTCATTAGGGGATACCTGTAACGGAGCCACACCTTGCGTCTGGGTGCTAATTACGCCTCCGGTGGCAGTACCAGGATTAAATACCATTTCCGGAACGTCTGCATACCATATAAACTCAATCTCATAATTTGTACCGTTCCAGACTACATTAGCGGTATCAGTTCCAATGAGGTTTGTTAACGCAGTTTGTATATTTCCTGCTGTTTCATATCCATTGGCACCAACAGTAATAGCCGCGGTAGAATTACCATTAAAAGTAAGCGTAAATTGCTGTGCGGCTGTCGGGGGAGTGGAGAAAGACAATACCTGTACCTCTTTCTTTGCTACCCTATAATTTATTTCGGCGTCCAGATTACCCTGTAAATTAGTCTCAGTAGTTGATCTGCCTTTAATCTCTTTTAACTGTGCAATATTTATATTACTCAAATGGTCGTTCATAGCCCAATCATTATCCGGGTCTGCCATCCATCCTACTACTTGATATCCATTGGCTGTGCTAACCAGGGTTCCATCAGTTTCAAAATCGAAAGCACCAGCCCGGGTATAAAAAACATCAGTAGCATTTTCCATAGTAGCACCACCATTGATAAGAATAAAGTAGCCATTCCCATCAATAGCAACATCGGTCATCTTGTTGGTGCTGGTAGTTGGTGAAGGAGTATGAATCTGGTCTATACTGGCTACAGATACCCCTAACCCCACCCCCATGGGATTGATTCCGCCACGCTGTCCTTCTATGGGACGGTTGGCTGGTTGCAAAGATTGATAAAGGGCATCTTTAAATACTACCCTACTCTTTTTATAGCCAGCGGTATTTATGTTGGCGATATTATTACCAATTACATCCATCCTGGTCTGATGACTTCTTAAACCTGAAATTCCTGAATACATTGAACGTAACATTTTTTGACCTCCTTTAACTTATATAATTGGTTATCTATGGGATGCTTCCATCATTCCACATCCCGGGCTTCCCGTAAGAGGTCCAGCCCTATACTATCACTGCACTATCAATATTGGTAAAAACATTTTCCTTTAAGTTCTGCTCGTCTACAGCAGTTATAACTGTATTATTCTTTACACTTACTACCAGAGCCAGATTGTCCATGAGTATCAACGAATCCCTGGCACCTTTTTCCCGGGCTTTTCCCACTCCATCCTGCAACCTGCCGAGCTCCTCTTGACCAAGGTAAATATTCCTTGATTCGAGCCGCTGGCGAGCATGCTGGGAAAACTTCAGTTCTTGCTGTAAAGTCTTTTCCAGTACCTGACCAAATTGACTCTTTTGACCATTTATCACCTGGGATTCCGGCTTTTTGCCTGCAGGTGTCAATGGTTGTATTGGTTGTTGTGGAAAAAATATTTTATTGGTCACCAGTATCACCTTCCACCGGGGTTATTAAGGACAGCAAATCGTCCAGTTTATCCAGTAACTCACCTAGTTTATCGTTTGCCTGGTCGGTTGGCCACCCTATTTGGGTGAGATTGCTTATAGCTATTTCTTTATTATTAATCACGCAATAAGGATTGCCATTTTTAAATACAACCGAGCTTACAATTCCTTCTAGAATCTGCCCCTGGTCGTTACCAGCTTCCGGGTCCAGATATTTTACCTGGTGACCGATTAAATAGCTGGATTGCTGCATTAACAAAGTGGGGACCAGGTTATCAGTAATATTGGCAGCCAGTTTTTGAAACCCGGTATTGAGGTTTTGCATCTGTTCCAGTGAACTGAAGGTAGCCATCTGGGATATAAATTCTTTATCTTTCATGGGTTCCAAGGGATCTTGGTATTTGAGTTCTGTAATTAAAAGCTTTAAAAAATCATCTTTACCCAGTATATCCTTTGGTGCTGCTGTGTTTTTATATTCCGTCTGTTCCTTAAGCCATGGTACTGTTTCCGTCTTAACTGTATTAACTTCCATCTTTGATTCACCTCCTAAATGAGAAAATTAAGATTACCATTTTCGTTGATTCCATAATCCTGGCTTTCAACTACCCCTTCAGACTCCAAAATTTCCAGGGCTTCGTTGCTATAGACTCCATCTCCCCAGTATTTATACGATTGCTGTTGCGAATGCTGGTGTTCCTGCCACAGGTACTGGCGATTGTCTTCAGACCCGTCAAACATCCCCCCATTATTTAGCTGAACATTTACTTCAGCCCGTTCTACCTTGATTCCCTGAGACTCCAGCGACTGTTTCAGGCTGTTAAGGTTGCTCTCCAGCATATGCTTTACCTGATGGTTTTCAGTTATCAAGCGGGCGATGACGGCTCCGTCTTCCAGGGCCACTTTTATAGTTAACCTGCCCAGGAATTCGGGTTTAAGCTGAATCTTCAGCTCGGATACATTGGCTCTTAGGAGTAACTCCGCGTTCTTTACTATGTGGTCGATTATTTCCCTGGTATTGGTGCTAAACCTGCCCCCGGTATCCATTCCAGGATTACGTATTCCGCTTCTAAGCCACTCTAAATCAGTCCTGTTTAATATATTAAGATTGGGACGGTTTTCGTCTCCACCTTCTTTAAACAGGTTCTCCCGGCCTTCAAAGGTGTTTAGTTTAGTCCCCCGGAAGCGGTGGCTTTCAAATTCAATCAGTTTCCTAACATCCACTGAAGGGAATTCTTTCCTGGTTGAATAAGCTTTTTCCCCTGCTTCATCATTGGCTGTTGGTTCAAACCCGGGTTGAGTGGTATTGGAGCTATGATTAACCCTGCTAACTTGAACTAAAGGGCGATCCGGTGTAGCTCTGACATCCATCTCTACTTGCTTATCCACCACAGTCGGGACTCTGCCCTTTGCTAATTCAGGTTCCCCGGTTGCTGCTATAGTTGAGGCTACTGGCTGCTGGGATGAATCTCTACTATCATCCACCATAGAAATCTGCATTTCCATCCCTTTTCCAGCAGGTTTAAACCCTGACTGGTTCTCATGGCCAGTACCCTTCAGCTCTTTACCCTGTTCTGATTGCATATCTGGAATTGTCTCCAGGGGTTTTAGCATCTCCAAAGTCACTTTAGTAGTGGTCTGGGTAGGAAATACTTCCTTACCGTCTTCTGCCAGTACCAGGCTATCTTGACCGCTGGTTTGCATAACCGGTGGATCAACCTTTAACCGTCCTGCATCAACTCCCTTGCTATCATACTGGTTGTGGATATTATTTATCGGCTCAGCCTGGTCGGTTCCAGGTTTAACAGTTACCTTTGCCCCTGACTGGTTATCATTATCTGCAACTCCTTTTAACTCTTTACTCTGTTCTGGTTGCCTAATCGGTATTGGCTCCAGGGGTTTTAGCTTCTCCAGAGTCACTTCAGGAGTGGTCCGGGTAGGAACTACTTCCTCACCGTCTTCTACCAGTACCAGGCTATCTTGACCGCTGGTTTGCATAACCGGTGGGTCAACCTTTAACCGTCCTACATCAACTCCCTTGCTATCATGCTGGTTATGAACATTATTAGTCGGCTCAGGCTGGTCGGTTCCAGGTTTAACAGTTACCTTTGCCCCTGACTGGTTATCATGGCCTGCAACACCTTTTAACTCTTTACTCTGTTCTGGTGGCCTAATCGGTATTACCTCCAGGGGTTTTAGCTTCTTAAGAGTCGGTTCAGGATTGGTTCGGTTTGGGACTACGTCCTCACTACCTTCCACTGGTACCAGGCTATCCTGGTTGCTGGCTTGCACAACCGTACGGTCGAGCTTTAATTGTCCTGCATCAGGTCCCTTGCTATCATACTGGTTATGAACATTATTAGTTGGCTCAGGCTGGTCGGGCCCAGGTTTGGTAGCTGCCTGTGCCCCTGACTGTTTCTCATGCCCGGTAGCGCCTTTTAACTGTTTATCCGGTTCTGATTGCTCAGGTGTTGGCTCCAGGGGTTTTAGCATTTCTACAGAATTAGCCCCTTTAGTAACTACTTCCTCACTACCTTCTACCGCTGCCAGGCTATCCTGACTGCTGACTTGCGCAACCCGGTCAAGCTTTACATCAACTCCCTTACTATCATGTTGGTCATGAACATTATCAGTCGTCTCAGACCGGTCAAATCCGGGTTTGGCAGTCACCTTCACCCTTGACTGGTTCTCCTGTTCTGATTGCATATCCGATAATAATTCAAGGGGTTTAAGAGCTTGAGGGTGCTTTTCTAGTTCAGTTTTTGGCAACTTTATGCTATCCCCAATCAGAGCAGCCTGTTTTGATGAATCGCCATCCAACATAATACCATCAATAACCGTGTTACTCCTTTTAGCAACTACTGCTTGACCTGAATCTTCTTCCGGTCTCACTTGCTCCAGATAATTGCTGTGTTCCCCGCTGGCAGGGTATTGTTGGGATTCATTTTGACTAATATCAAGTGATGATACAATTTCACTAGTCTGTTTAGTCAAGTCAGTTAAAACCGGGACTTCATTTTGCAAGGAAACAACTTTAGCTAGATTTATATCCTGTACTGGTATACTGCCTGCTGCTACCTGACGACTCCCACCAGAATTACCCGTAATTGTTCCCGGCGTATTACCCTGGCATAGCTGCTCAGACAGTATCTTATTAGATTCGTTAACATTATTGCTGGTTTCAGTTCCCAGACCAGAGGTTATAATCTTACTGCTCTCCCCGA
>CAZOIC010000006.1:0-36796 GCA_964579945.1 uncultured Syntrophomonas sp.
CAGCAGCAGTAGAAATGCTGGTAGACAAAGGCGCCAAGGTCGTTATTGCTGACTTAAATGAAGAAAAAGGTAAAGAGTTTGCTGCCAAATTTGGTGACAAAGCTGTATTTGTAAAATGCAATGTCACCTCTACTCCAGACAATGAAGCTGTAGTTAAAGCTGCTGTAGACAAGTTTGGTAGACTGGATGTGCTGATTAATGCTGCCGGCATAGGCAGCGCCTCCAAGATTATTGGCAAAGATGGTCCCACTAATCTCGACTGGTTCAAGATGGTTATCGACATCAACCTGGTAGGTGGCTTTGACATGATGAGGCTGGCTGCCTGGCAGATATCCAAAAACGAACCTAATGCTAACGGTGAAAAAGGCGCTATCATTAACGTAGCATCTGTAGCTGCATTTGACGGTCAGATGGGACAGGCTGCTTATTCCGCCTCCAAGGGTGGCGTTGTAGCCATGACTCTGCCCATCGCCCGTGACCTTTCCCGCGACGGCATCCGGGTTAACACCATCGCCCCGGGTATCTTTAATACCCCAATGATGCAGCTTCTCCCGCAGGCTGCCCGTGATTCTTTAGGCGCTCAGGTACCTTTCCCCAAACGTATGGGAGAGCCGCCCGAATTTGCACAGCTATGCTGCGCCATTATAGAGAATCCGTACCTCAATGCTCAGGCTATCCGCTTGGATGGCGCTATCCGCATGGGCATAAAATAAGAAGTATTTCTAAAAACCCCGGCTGCATGGCCGGGGTTTTTTATTACTTCCTCAGGTGTTCTTAAGCTTGACAAGTATTAGGCTGCCCGCTATAATTTACTATGCATTGAATCAGCCAGAGTGTCGGAATTGGCAGACGAGCGCGACTCAAAATCGTGTGCCGCGAGGCGTGTGGGTTCGAGTCCCACCTCTGGCACCATAACAAAATTGGGGGTGTCTAACCCTCTTTTTTTTGGCCTTTCTACTATAATATATAAACTGTTAGTTTTCACACCTTAAGCATCACTCCCAGATTCCCTTGATTAAAAGCTGCTAATATTTTAAAATTAAGGTAAATTAGTCTTAGGAGGGATAATTATGAAAAAAGAATATCTCTTCTTTCTTGTTATGGTGTTAGCTGCTGCAGTTATTACAGGAGCAACTATAGGTTTTATAAGTAACTTCCATTATATTGAGAAACAGGTTAAAGATGATTTGAACCAGCTAGAACCCGCCCAACAGCAAGTTTCAGTCCCAAACCCGGATGATCAAAGTGATAGGATACAGAACGAAGCTGTTAGTTCTGAAGGTAAAGAGAATCAAATCACTGATAATAAGATAAAAAAAGTTGCCGTAGTTCGACCTGCAACTCCTGCAACCGAGCAGGGATACCTGGTTTTAAACGGGGAGGAAAAACAACAGATAGTTGATATGCTGGTAAGCCTGGGTGCTACCAAGAATGAGGATTATAGTGCATTTATTCGCAATTTTCAAAGAGAAAAATCGCTTCCCCCTACCGGTAACCTGGATTCACTTACCTTAAATGCTATTATTAATGAAGTCACCAGGCAAAGGGCGTCTCAAATAGTTAACGGTTAATTTTTAGTAAAAAAGGGAAAGTCGATCTTGTTCCTTTTTTATATAAAACTACTATTACAACCCTCTTCTGAATATTATTGTTTTATGTGATAAAGTTTATGTTAAGATAGAAGGGGAGAGGTGAATGGAAATTGTCCTTAAATCTGGAACTTCACTCAAAAGAATTTCTTCTCTATCCCATTTTCCAAAATATAGATGAGGGCATGTTAATTACCGACACTTCTTTACAGGTTATATTCTTCAATGAACACGCAGAAAAAATCTACCACATTGATGCAGAAGATATTATTGGTCAGCATGTTGATACCCTCAAACCCAGCCTTAATCTAGAAGCAATGATTAATAACCAGCAACGACTGGTAAAAGATAAAGAGTTTATAAATGGTGACGAAGTAGTTGTCGTTAAGGGTTTATTGGAGTTAGCCCCGGGGAAGTTTGCTGCTTTTGCCATACTTCGCAGCACTTATACTGTGGTGGAAAACCAGTTAAATTCTCTGTTGCAGACGCCCTATGAGGGGATTGCGGTATTCAATGATAACCTGCGCTTGCTTTATGCCAATGATGTATGTTTTCGCTTTTTCAAGTGTAACTCAAAAACCGAACTCTATGATGAGCTAGCTTCGCTTATTCCTCGTACAAGCTTGCAGGATTCTATGAGCAAAGCAAAACCCATAGCTGGCGAAATAATTAACCTTCGGGGAAAGTTTTTTGAACTAGTTTTTCTTCCGGTAATACGTCATAACCGATCTGTAGGTATAATTGTAAAAGGTATTCCAACCTACCGCCAGGAACGAACCTGGGGACAAATGATTGAGCAGTATAACCACGGAACCGCCCAGTACTATTTAAATAGCATTATAGGATCGAATAAGGAACTACTGGTACAAAAAGAGCTTGCCACCAAAGCTGCCCGTACTATTTCAACGGTCTTAGTAACTGGAGAAAGCGGAACTGGTAAAGAAATATTTGCTCATGCTATACATAATATCAGTCCGCGCCGTAAAGGCCCGTTTATAAAAGTAAACTGTGCCGCAGTACCCGAGACCCTTTTAGAATCAGAACTTTTCGGTTATTCGGAAGGAGCTTTTACTGGGGCACGCAAAGAGGGGAAACCTGGGAAGTTTGAGCTAGCTAACCACGGTAGCATTTTCTTGGATGAAATTGGCGACATGTCTCTTTCCATGCAGGCCAAGCTCTTACGGGTACTACAAGAAAAAGAAGTAGAAAGGGTAGGAAGTATCCATACCACCAGGGTAAATGTTCGAGTAATTGCCGCTACTAATCAGGACTTACATAAACTCGTTGCTGAGAATAAGTTTCGTGAAGACTTGTTTTATCGCTTAAATGTGATAATTCTCAAACTGCCCCCATTACGATTAAGGATAGATGATGTTCCGCTTATCAGTAATGCTTTATTGAACCGTATCAACCAGGAACTGGGAACCAGGGTTAGCAAGATTAGTAATGAAGTAATTGATTGTTTTTGTCGTTATGACTGGCCTGGGAATATTCGTGAACTGGAAAACACTCTGGAGCGGGCCATAAATTTCTGTGAGGGCAATACCATTACTCTGGAGCATATTCCCCAGCATATTAAGTCGGGTAAGGTTTCAGAATCACTAGTATCTAATTCTGATGGGACACTGGAAACGTTGATGGAACAACGTGAAAGGGAGCTTATAATTGCTACCCTTAAGAACTTTGGTGGAAACAAAACCAGGACAGCCCAGGCTCTAAATATTCATCGTTCAGTACTCTACCGAAAAATAAATAAATATGATATTCGCACTTTATAAGACTTGTCTCATTTGCGCAACAGTGTGGCTCTAGTGTTTCACCCCGGTAACTAGCTAAAGGTCAGGCGTCATTTTATATTGCCGCTTTATTGCGACATTAAGCCCGGTGAGGCTGGAAACGGTATAAACGTAAAAATCGACCTGAGAGTTGAAGAGACGTGACTTTTTATCGCTTTTTTCCGTGGTGGTACAATAATTGCATAAACAGTGGCAAGACACCAGAGTCCAACTAAAAAACGAGGGGGGTGATTGGTAGACGGTTTTGGTTGACCCATGCTCTTCATTATTCGTTGTACTTAGATAAAGACATATATTAAGGGGGTTAATTTAGATGGAAATTAATAAAGTTGCTGTACTTGGTGCAGGTACTATGGGTATGGGTATTGCCTGGGCAGTAGCAGCAGCAGGAAAAAAAGTAGTTATTTATGATTTAACCCAGGAAATCGTTGATAAAACCCTAGGCAGAATTGCTAAAGGTCTTGCAAGAGCTGAAGAAAAGGGTCAGGCTCCCGCTGGTGCTAAAGATTTTGTAACCGGTAACATTACTGGAACAGCTACATTGGAAGATATAAAAGATGTAGATTTTGTTATTGAAAGTGTTCTTGAAAGAATGGACGTCAAAAAAGACGTATATGGTAAACTATCAAACATTTTAGGCGATGATATTATTGTTGCTACTAACACCTCTTCTCTGTCCATTACTGAAATTGCATCCGTTTACAAAAAGCCCGAAAATGTTGTTGGTATGCACTTCTTCAATCCAGCAATGGTTATGCCTCTGATCGAAGTTATCCCTTGCATTCAAAGTGCACCTGAAGTAGTTGAAGCAGTTATGGAGCTTTCCAAAGCCATTGGTAAAAAGCCGATTAAGGTAAAAGAAGGTCCCGGATTCGTAGTAAATAGAATTCTGATACCTGGTATGAACGAAGCTGCTTTTATACTTCACGAAGGATTGGCAACCGTAGAAGATATCGATAAAGCTATGAAAATGGGTGCTGGTTGGCCTATGGGTCCCTTCACTCTCTGCGATATGGTCGGTATCGATATTGCCCTGGCAGTAGCCAACACCCTGTTTGAAGAGACTGGTGATCCCAAATACCGTCCCGCCCCTCCCATCAAACAGTATGTTCGCGCTGGATGGTTAGGAAGAAAAACTGGTAGAGGCTGGTATGATTACAGTAAGAAATAATCGTTACTGGCAGTAGCAAGTATAGATTAGATATTTTAAGGGGGTTAATTCATGTCGTATAGAGATAAAGAGTATAAAACTATGTTGTTATCATTTGAGGATCCTGGTATAGGAATTATACAGTTTAATCGTCCCAAGGCATTTAATGCGGTCAATCTCCAATTTTTAGATGATATTTATGAAATAACAGTCGGTTTAAATGAGGATCCTGAAGTACGGGCTATTATTTGTACCGGTAATGAAAATTGTTTTGCTGCTGGAGCTGACTTAAAAGCCGTAGCCGGCTATAACGCTTTCGAGGCCCGAAACTTCCTGGACAAAGTTCATCGGGCGGTTTTTGCCGTTGAAGATAGCCCTAAGCCGGTAATCGCTGCTGTTAATGGTCTCGCACTGGGTGGAGGCTTAGAAATTGCTCTGGCCTGCGATATTCGTATAATTGCTGATAATGCTACTCTGGGATTACCTGAAATTAGCCTGGGTATTTACCCCGGTGCCGGTGCAACCCAAAGAATGCCCCGTAATGTTCCCCTGGGTATCGCCAAACAATATGTATTTACCGGTGATTTCTTCGATGCAGCTACAGCAGATAAAATTGGTTTAGCCAATATGGTAGTGCCTGCAGCTGAGGTTATGGACACTGCAAAGAAGCTGGCCAGAAAACTGGCCCGGAAATCTCCGCTGGCTCTCAGAGGAGCAAAACAATCACTGAATAACTCCATGAACCTGGATATCAAGTCTGGCTGCCGCTTCGAACAAATCGGCTGGTCCCTGCTCTTTGCCGGTGAGGATCAGAAGGAGGGTATGACAGCATTCCTGGAAAACCGGAGAGCCGAGTTTAAGGGTAAATAATTTCTAATCGTGGTCAAGCTTATTTTTCTACTGAACCAGGCGGGCGTAAAGAATAAACCGCTCACAACTGTTTGGTATATAAATTAAAGATCTGATTACAGATGATTTGCGATACCAGACAGGATTTATTCTACACTGCATTCTCCTGCTGCAAAGTAGGATTATAAGTCAAAAATTTAGGGGGATAAATTTTATCCCCCTTTTTACTATTCAATTTCCATTATTACCGGTACTTAACCTTACCCCTTACTTCTTATTATCGTACCCGGGCAAGTCCACGGTAAACCCTACCGCGGGGTGTATCCAGTGTAACTATCATTCCATCCTCCAGGATAGTGGTGGCGTCACGGGCACCTACTATTACGGGAATATCAGCATTTAAACCCATAATAGCTGCATTGGAGGTGAGTCCACCTTCCTCGGCAATAAGGCCTGCTATCAAGTTTAAGTATGGGGCCAGGTTGCTATCAGCACTTCCTGTCACCAGTATATCTCCGGCTTCAATCTTTTCTATATCCTTGGCATGCATAACTATTTTAACCGGGCCACTAACAGGGCGGGTGCCTATGCCCATCCCCTGAATTAGAATTTCTCCTACCGTATCAACCTTTAGCATGTTGGTACCGCCGGATTTTCCCGCAGGAATACCCGCAGTTAATACTATTAAATCGCCATTATTTATATAACCACTTTGTAACGCTGTTTTAATTGATTCCGCGAGAAGTTCATCGGTTCCTTCGGTTTCTTTGATCAGTACCGGTTGCACTCCCCACACCAAAGCCAGTTTGTGCATTATTTTGGGCTCATGGGTAGCTGCTATAATCTGAGCCTGGGGCCGGTATTTGGCCGCCATTTTGGCGGTAAATCCGGTGCGGGTAGCAGTGATAATAGCTGACGCACCTAGATTTAAGGCCGCCGTACAGGTAGCATAGCTGATAGCATCGGTAACCGAAGGAGTGCGCTGGGGTCGTTTCTGGCGCAGGATATCTGCATAGGGTAGTGCCTCTTCGGTCCGGGTGGCTATACGGGCCATAGTTTGTACTACTTCCACCGGGTATTTGCCGGCAGCACTTTCCCCGGATAGCATAATGGCATCAGTACCTTCAAAGATAGCGTTGGCCACATCGGAAACCTCAGCCCTGGTGGGACGGGGATGATTTATCATAGATTCCAACATTTGAGTTGCGATTATAACAATCTTTCCCATCTGGCTGCAATCTTCAACAATGGTTTTTTGCACCAATGGTACTTCTTCAACTGCTATCTCTACTCCCAGGTCACCTCGGGCTACCATCACTCCCTCAGCTACCCGGATAATCTCAGTAAGGTTGTCAACACCTTCCTGGCTCTCAATCTTGGCAATTATATCAATATCTGCTCCCCTTTGTTCCAAAATGCGCCTGATATCAATTACATCCTCCGCAGTTCTCACAAAGGAAGCAGCAATAAAGTCCACTTCATTATCTATACCAAAGTTGATATCTTCAATATCCTTTTTACTTAGAAAAGGGAGCGCTATTCTTACCCCGGGCACATTTACTCCTTTTCGCTCCCCCAATTCCCCCCCGTTAATAACCCGACAGATTATGTCGGTATGATTACTTTCTTCTACCCGAAGATTAATAAGCCCATCTGATAAAAGTATGCTGGTTCCTTTTGTTACCTCTTGGGGAAGGTGGGAATAGTTAATCATTACTTCGTTTTTATCCCCGATTATTTCTCGGGTAGTAAGTACAAAACGCTGGCCTGTCTCAAGCCAAACTTTACCAGCCTTTAATTTCCCGGTTCTAATCTCTGGCCCTCTGGTATCGAGCATTATAGCTACCGGTTTACCACAGGTTTGGGCGGCTTCGCGTATAGCCTGTATTCTTTGCTTATGATCTTCGTGGCTGCCATGGGAAAAGTTCAGGCGGGCCACATTCATACCGGCCTCAATCATCTGTACCAGTATCTCTACTTTTTCACTGGCCGGGCCTATAGTACAAATAATTTTGGTTTTCCTCACATTCTCACCTCCAACCGGAATGCAGTGTTTTTTAATTCTTAATTAACCTCGCTGCTCCGGGTTACCACTATTCTTTGCAATACCCCTATATATTACCCCATTTTCGTATTATATTGATAGCATGCGGGCGATTTCAAACATATCCAATTCCGGGGTTTTAATACCGTTAACAATTTTCACCAGCGGAATCGGATGGGTCTTATCTTCGTGATAGGCAATCATTATATTTCTCTGGCTGCTGATTATGCAATCAATGGCGGCCTTGCCCATGCAGGAAGCCATGATACGATCAACCGCGGTCGGACTCCCTCCCCGCTGGGTATGCCCCAGTATGCTCACCCGGGTCTCCTGCCCGGTTTGCTTTTCGATTTCTTCCTTTAGTTCCATAACCGGGTAAACACCCTCTGCCACTACTATTATACTGTGTAGTTTACCCCGTTCTGTTCCCTGGTTTATTTTATCCAACACCTGATTCAGATCCGGGGCTATTTCCGGTATGAGGATAGATTCTGCTCCTCCGGCCACACCGGCATGAAGGGCAATCTCTCCGCAATCTCTCCCCATCACTTCTATTATAAATACCCGGCCATGACTGGTTGCGGTATCCCGGATGCGGTTAATTGCCTCCAGGGCGGTATTCACTGCAGTGTCAAAGCCAATGGCCTGGGTATAAACAATGTCATTATCTATTGACGCCGGGATACCTATAACATTAATACCCATTTGGGAAAATTCATGACCACCTCTTAGACTACCGTTTCCACCAATAACCACCAGGTGTTCTATTCCCATCTTCTTTAAATGGTGGTAAGCCTGCTGGCGGCCTTCGTCATTTATAAAGGCGGTGGAGCGGGAGGTACGTAGTATAGTCCCTCCACGGTGAATAATGTCAGCAACTGAACTCAGCGTCATAAGATTCAAATGCCCGCTTACCAAACCTTCGAATCCCTGGTAAACGCCATATGCTTCTATACGTTGGTAAATAGCCGATCTTACTACTGCCCTAATTGCGGCATTCATACCTGGCGCATCACCGCCACTGGTTAACAATGCTACCCTGGTCAATATAAGCCTCCTCTTACTTACCCGGCTTTCCTCCAGTCCCGGGACTTTCAGATTTAATCATACCATATCGGGTATATATCTCGGCATGTCCCCTGATTTTCATTGCTGAGGTATGTTCGGTAAACTGAAGGATCATAACCTCACCCTGATCCAGTTTTTCGGTGTGATGAAACTTGGTATCCCTGCCTCGGGTAAGGCCTATTAGGGTTACCCCGTTTTCCTGTGCCTTAACTACAATATAATCTTCTCCCATATAGTTTTCATTCATGCACTAATCCCCCTTTGTAATTTATGATCCATTGCAAAAACCCTTCCGCGTCCATTTCCTTTATGCAAACCATATATTTTCACGGCCAAAGAGTACAGCTAGTTTTTCCTTTAGTTCTATATGTGGCTTGACTTTAAGATTATCGTTTAGAACCAGCACTCGTCTTCCCGGCAGATGAAGTAATACTTCCTGTTCTCCCGGGAATTTTTTAAGCAGCTTTACCATAACCTCCCTCTTGTCATCAGTGTCGTTATCATCATCAATACGTATGTTTAACTCTTTAAGATTTGCAGGTATGGGCTGCACCCGACGCAAGGAGATTTTGGGTTGTTCCTCTCTGGTATCCAGGTAGCCTTCCATTACCACGACCTGGTCAGATTCCAGGTTATCGCCGTTCCTGCGGTAAGCCGAAGGAAAGACCATCACCTCCATACGGCCGCTGAGATCTTCTAAAATAAAGCGAGCATAGCTGTCTCCGCGCCGGCTAACCCTGCGATTCAGGTTAATCACCGTTCCTGCCACCCGTACATAAGAATCACTCGAGTTATTCTGTAAATCAGCCAGTTGACAGGTAGTGAGAAGGGGTAACAGATCCCGGTATTCATCCAGCGGGTTTGCGGAAACGAAAAAACCCAGGACCTCTTTTTCCCGGTTTAGCAGGTCTCTGCTTTCCCATTCCCCTTTTACCCGGGGGCGGGGTTCCTCAATCATACTGCTGACATCACCAAAAAGGGACATCTGGTGGCTGGACTGACTCTGCTTAATTTGCATTGCCAATTCTATGCATTCATCCATTATTGACAGGGCTTGCTTGCGGGTTATGCCGAGAGAATCGAAACAACCTGCCAGGATAAAGTTTTCTATCATCCGTTTGTTAATATGGGTCAGGTCAACCCGCCGGCAGAAATCAAACAGGGAGTTAAACGAGCCCTGTTTACGGCTTTCAACTATATTTGTAACGGCATTAATTCCTACATTTTTAATAGCTCCCAAACCAAAACGGATTTTACCTCCGGCTACGGTAAAGTTCTCATAACTTTCATTTATATCGGGAGGAAGAACTTGAATCTGCATTTTCTGGCATTCTTTGAGGTAGAATACTACCCGATCCTGGTTGTCAATCACACTGCTTAAGAAAGCACACATATATTCCACCGGATAATGGGTTTTAAGATAGGCGGTCTCATAAGAAATCATAGCATAAGCAGCGGAATGGCTTTTATTAAACCCGTACCCGGCAAAGCTTTCCATTATATCAAAAAGCCGGGTAGCAGTTTTTTCATCAATGCTATTACAGCGGGCTGCTCCCTCTATAAATTTATCCCGCTGGGCAGCCAGCTCTTCCGGCTTCTTTTTGCCCATAGCCCGGCGCAGCACATCAGCTTCGCCCATGCTAAAACCAGCTAAATCGCTGGCTACTCGCATAACCTGTTCCTGGTACAATATTACCCCGTAGGTCTCTTTTAATAGGTTTTCCAACCGGGGATGAATGTACTCTATTTCTTGATAGCCATTCTTGCAGTTTATAAAATCTTCTACCATACCACTGCCCAGCGGACCAGGCCGGTACAGTGCAATGACCGCTATCAGATCCTCAAAACGGTTGGGCTTCATTTCTCTTAGTATCCGCCGCAGTCCATCACTTTCCAGTTGAAATACTCCGATGGTATTTCCCTGAGATAGCAATTCGTAGACAGCGAAATCATCCAGAGGAATGTTCTCCAAATCAATTTTTATCCCCCTGGTCTTTTCTATTATATCCAGAGCCCGGCTAATAACGGTAAGAGTCCTCAATCCCAGAATATCCATCTTTAAAAGGCCAATATCCTCAACCGTTTCCTTGGTAAACTGGGTAACTACATTTCCTTCCGGGGTTTTCTGTAAGGGCAGAATAGTAGTTAAAGGTTCTTTGCCAATTACTACGCCAGCTGCGTGAATAGATGCATGCCGGGGCATCCCTTCAACTGCCCGGGCCATATCAATTATTTTTCGAGCGGTAGTATCACTCTGATAAGCCTGCATAAGCTCAGGGGATATCTCCAGGGCCCGGTCTATGCTTACCCCCAGTTCCGCCGGTATCATCTTCGCCAACCGGTCTACATCGCCATAAGGTATATCCAGAGCCCGGCCTACATCTCGTATAGCCGCCCGGGCTGCCATAGTTCCAAAGGTTATAATTTGGGCTACCCGGTCAGCGCCATAGCGACTAATTATGTATTCTATTACCCGATCACGTTTCTCAAAACAAAAATCAATGTCTATATCAGGCATACTTACTCTTTCTGGATTAAGAAAACGTTCAAAAAGCAGGTCATATTTCAATGGGTCAATGGTGGTTATGCCCAGGACATAGGAAACCAGGCTACCTGCAGCCGAACCCCGCCCCGGGCCTACCGGTACCCCATTATGGCGGGCCCAATTGACCAAATCCTGAACTATTAAGAAGTAAGCGGCAAACCCCATACGGTTAATTACGCTAATTTCGTGATCCAGCCTTTGCACTATTTGTGGAGAAGGACTGGGGTATTTGCTAGCAAATGCTTCCCGTACCAGCATATCCAGATAGGACTCAGCAGTGTAGCCGGCAGGAATATCGAAATAGGGCAGGTGAAACTCACCAAACCTAAAGTCTACATTACATGCTTCAGCTATACGCAAGCTATTTTGGATAAGTTCGGGATGATCCGGAAAGAGAGCTTGCATTTGGGATTCTCTTTTCATATAAAATTCACTGCCGGAAAAACGCATACGCTGGGGGTCACTAACCACTGTCCCGGTCTGGATACAGAGCAATACATCGTGAACGGCAGCATCCTTTTTTTGCAGGTAATGGATGTCATTGCTGGCCACCAGGGGAATTCCAGTTTCATCACTAATCTGATACAGCCCGGGGATTACCAGCTTTTCCTCCTCCAGTCCATGATTCTGTACCTCCAGGTAGAAGTTATCCCGGCCAAAAATATCATGGTAATACAAAGCGGTTTGCAATGCTTCACTTTTCTTGCCATCCAATAGCAGGCGGGGTATTTCACCCGCAACACAACCAGATAGAGCAATTAAACCCTCACTATATTGTTGCAGCAATTCCCTATCCACCCGGGGTTTATAATAAAAACCCTCCAGAAAAGCACGGCTGACCATTTGCACCAGGTTCTCATAACCCTGCTGGTTTTTACATAACAATATAAGATGATAAAGATTATCATCCAGTCCTTTCATTTTATCCAGGCGACTGCGGGGAGCAACATAAACCTCACAGCCGATTATGGGTTTTATCCCCTGTTTTTTGGCCTCACGATAAAAATCTATAACTCCATAAAGAACGCCATGGTCAGTGATGGCTACTGCCGGCATATCCAACTCACGCGCCGCTGTTACCAAATCCTTAATCCGGCAGGCTCCATCAAGCAGGCTATATTCGGAATGATTGTGCAGATGAACAAAATTACTCATGAAAATCTCCCCGGCAGGGCAGTTTTAACCTGCCGGGCCTACATTGCAGGGACATCATGACGAACCCTCTTTTACTGTTCTTTCTCCTATCTATTATACCTGTTTAAGTGCTACCCAGGGGAAGATTATGCCATTTAACTTAGACTTTTCCCTGGCGCAACCGTTTGCTCATTAGACCCCCAACTTTTCCACACATGGCATTACTCAGCGAATCCCAGCCCTCATTTTCTACCTGTTCCAAAATACCTAACTCCCGGGCTATTTCCAGTTTGAGTTTATCCCTTTCACTGAGTGGTTTGGCCTTCTTCTTTTTCGCCGCCATACAACTATCCTCCTTACAATAATGGAAGCACGGTGGAAGCACGGGGACGGTTCTTTTGCTTCCACGTGTGGAAGCAAAAGAACCGTCCCCGTGCTTCCACGGACTTATTACAGGTTTTTTCTTACAAAATCAAAGAGGTCAGGGAGTTTGCCCCTCCAGTCGGGCTGGTAGTTTGAACCTTTATCAATCAACATGTCTTCCACCAGGAAGGTTTTTATGCCAATTTTACTGGCTGGCAGGTCTTCACCAGTATCATTTCCTACCATAAGGCACTCTTCGGGATTAACCCCGATTCTTTCTGCTATCTCTTCATAATATTGCACATGAGGTTTGCAAAAATGCATCAGCTCATAAGAAGTTACTAACTCAAAATCATGATCTCCCAGTCCCGCCCATCTTATGCGATCCTGCAATGCACTCATTGGGAAAACAGCGTTGGTGGCTATTACTACTTTTAGTTTCTGCTTTATTATGTAATTCATCATTTCCGGTATCCCAGGGAAAGGACTACAAAAGTCTTTAAGTTGCGGGAAGTGTTCCTGATAGTAATGATCAAAGAAAAATCTAATCTCTTCTTCAGAGTAAGGCCAGTTCTGACAGAAATCTCTCATGAAAACTTCCTCATTGGAGCTTTCCGGATTCAGGTCGGCAATCATAACTTCAGTGGAGCACCAAATCTGTTCAACCAGGCGAGTTCCTTCCTTGTAACCCATATCCACTGCCAGTTCTACCATCTTTCTAAAATACTGCCTAAGAAAATAATCCATATCTATATTGAGCAGTGTGCCGTCAAGATCAAAAAGAACAGCTTTAAACATAAACCCTAACCCCCCATTACTTAATAGATTTAACGACTATTATAAGTTATTGCAGTAAGATAATAAAACTCATTTAGTATCTTAAAGAAAAAAATTTTTTTAAAAAGAAGGACTTATTGGTAAAATATAGAAAATACTTATACCGTTAATTTTAATAAGGAGGATGATTGCCCTGTGTTTTTTACCTTTTTAAATAAGGATAATCCAATTTATCCCGACATATCCCTTATGACCGGTTATTACCCAGATTTGGTGTTAACCTATTACTATAATTCTCAACTAAAAATTCCCCTGTCTACTTATTTACAGCTTAAGCAAATAGCAGCAGAGAATACTAATGCCGGAGCGCCTATCCGAGAATGGGAGATGTTTTTTGCTGAAATTGACCTGGATGCTGATTTGGATAGCTTTAGCAGCAACGAATATATCTGGACTATTGGGCCTTATTACTATCCCCTGACTAATACCAGAATTTATTTGAGTAAGGATACCCCTACTCCGGCAGAACTCCTGACTACCGAGAATCTGGATTACTTAATCAGCCTGGAGCATACCCCAGAATTGCACTCTGAACTTTATTCCTATTATAAGAGCAGAAAGGGCAATAAAAAAGCCGCCAAGAACGAGTCCGAATTAATTAAGGATATTAATATGTGTTTAACTTCCCTAAGAGAAATTGAAAAAGTAAATCGTCATATTAATTTTCTCAATAAATTTCTGGAACAGCGCTATGCTGTTGCCGAAGAAGAGAATTTACAGCCAGCTGAACCTGATAACCTGCCGATAAAACCTTTAAAAGAAGAGGAACGGGAATTACCGGTTAGTAATCTCATACCGTTTAATCTTATTGTAAACCGCAAAAGGAAACAGACTGAGAAAAATAGCAGCAATTTTAATCATGACATGAAGGTTTATATTATCCGTTACCGGGAATACGAAAAAGCCTGTGACCGGTTTAAAGCCATACTGGAAAACTGGTCCCAGTATTACGAAGCCCTGATGGATAATTGTTTTCGCGATATAGAAATGGCTGAACTGAATATTAAAAGATCACATAAACAACTTCAGGTTTATAATACTATCCTGGTCAAATCTTTCATTCACTCAATATACCAGGATACCCAGACCTTGTCCACCTTCCGCCACTACCTGGAAACTGGCAGAACCCATAACCTACAGGAGTGCATGAATCTTTATGAGGAAGAATGCCACTGGTCGGAAATAAAAGCCAGCCAGGAGCGTATAGAAAATACTATTTACTTTTTACAGGGTGCCAATGAAGATTACCGGACGGCCAGTGCACATATTGACCAGATTATTAAACGAGTGACTAATAAAGATAGCGAAGTGCAAAAAATGGAAACCGGGGTTTAGTAAGGAAATAGGTGATATAACAGAGCTCTTTCGGGGGATTAATTAGGCCTTATAAGTAAGATGATCGGTACTGAGCTCTCAGGAAAAAGCGGTGCAGGAGCATTCCGGCGGCAAAACCGCCAATATGCGCCCAGAAGGCAATTTGTCCACAACTCTGGGCTAAACCGCACCAAAATTGGGTTAGTATCCAGAAACCCAGGTAAATCCAGGCAGGAAAGTTAAAGAGGAAAAATGGTGGTACCAGAGTTAATACCCGAGCATGCCGAAACATTAGAAAGTAGGCTCCCATAATCCCGGCAACTGCCCCTGAGGCACCTACCACCGGTACGGTAGAGGTAGGGTTAACCATATAATGAGTAACTCCTGCCGCCAGCCCACATAATAAATAGAACAGCAGGAACCTGCCTCTACCCATATGGTCTTCAACATTATCACCAAAGAGCCACAGTATCCACATGTTTCCTATAACATGCATCCAACTACCATGCAGGAACATGGAAGTTAAAAAGGGATAATACCCGGATAGAGGTACCTGATACTGGTTAAATTGTGCCGGAATCATGCCAAACATATAGATAAAGTCTTCTATACCGGCTCCCAATGTTGACTCATAATAAAAAATATAAAGATTTATTGCAATTAGGAAAACGGTTACTATAGGAAAATGTTGGCTGGGAGTACTATCCCGAAGTGGTATCATAAAGCTGCTCCTTTAATAAAAAATGGACGGGGATAACAAAGTTTTCTTGTAAAATAACTTTGAATTTAGAACCCGGCTAATTGTTTAAAGTAAGGAGTCAGGGGTTAGGGGTGAGGATACTCACCTTAATCTGTCTTTCTCGGGCCTACCCTCTTGGTAATTTTATCTGTGGTTACTCAGAATTGCATCTCAAGGGCGAACACATACGTTCGCCCCTTCATACTTATTATTATACGGATTTTGTCTACTAATTATAAACAGCATTTAAAAAATACAATCTCTCCTTACCCCTCACTCGTTACTCCGGAGACCCAGATGAAGAGGAACCGCGTGTGCCCTTTAGGGTATCCCCTGTCACCTGCGGAAGTTTAGCCTGGTAATTCCTCTTATATTCATATGTAATACCAGGTTAATGGACTTTAAAGCAGCATAGCGCATATGCTCCAGATCCTCATTGTACTGCAGGTCAATAGGTGTATTTTTTAGCGGATGCAGGTATTGGTTACGCAAGCTGTGAATTACCAGCAGGAGTCCGACCAAACAACAAAGATTATCATCGTGGCTGGGATTATCTATCAACTCCAAGAATAGACCCCAGGCAGCCTGGTTAAGGTTATCCGGTTTCTGCTTAATATAGGGATTGTTACAAAAGGCATTAAAGGATTTCGGGAAAACATCATCAAGCTGTTTGACTATGGTCGGATTATCTTGCTCTACCACCTGTACTACCCGGTTAAATAAGGTTTGATATTCCCCAGCTTTGACTTTTGCCCGTATACTTTTGCGTATTTTCAATCCTTCTTCGCTTAGTCGGACGCTTTTGTTTATCAGCATCTCCACCGGGCGGACAAATTGAAGTAAAGAGTATACTCCATTAGTTATTATATCCCCGAGTTTATCAGTACTATACAACTGATAAATTAGCTCTGCATCGATTACCGATTTGTAAAAAACCATATTTTCAGGGTTGCGGGATATTGTAGAAAAATCTTTAATATCGCTGTTCAAGCTACTGCTTATATAGTTTACTACTTCGCTGTCAACGTTTTCTAATACCCTGTCTTTTACTATATAAAGCTGTTCAGTAATATCCTGCCAGCGCTTTTCTACCAGGATATCCTGCCAGGCAAGTGTTACCAGGATATCAGCTGATTTTTCTTCGGCTTCCTTTATTTTTTCCCCTACTTCAGCCAAACGTCTATATAACAGGTTGTTCTCTCCGTGGTAATCATTTTGTAAACGCTCCAATAATTCAGCGATATCCTGTAAGGTATTACGCAATTTCAGGGTATTTTTCTGCATCCCGCCAACTACATCAGCAGAAAAGTTCTCCAACTCTCGTATAATTCCATCCTGGAATGTTAACAGACGCCCTTCCAGGGTTTTTTCTATAATAACCGAGAATTGTTCTCCCAGTTTATACACATTGAAGTATTCACTAATGTCTTCAATTTCATCCTCCTGCTGCAATTTGATTTGCTGTACCAGAAGTTTATATATGTAGTCGTAGAAAATGTCCTTTTCTTTTTCCGTTTCCTTCTTTAATTCGTCTACTTTATCCTGTAAAAAATCGCTCAAGTCCAGGAAGCTATTCTCCTTATTACCCCTCATGTTAACAACTACCCCATTAAGCAAAACCAAATTCTCCTGTATCTGTTTAGCCAGTTTAGATTTTTCATCGCTTAACGAATCCACCAGGTTTAATATTGAAGCGGTCTGGCTGATACATTCATCCATCTGCTCCAAAAATTCATTTCCGTCCTCCCAGAGCCACTCCAACCCTCGGGTAAAATCCTTATTAAGATTCTCTATTATGGGGCTGGTTACTTCTTCAACCTTTTGGGTAAATATCTCATCACATATGGGTCTCATTTCGTCCATCATTGTATCCAGTTGAGCTTGAAATTCAGGGGGGATAATATCCTCCGGTACTGGTACCTCACGGGCCTGGTTCTGCATAAGCATGATACCCAGTACGGTTACTAATACCATGATAAATCCGGTCAGAAAGGAAAAGCCCCGGCTTAAGGCCAGAACCGTACTAACGTTTAATATTAATAGAATCCATAATGCTATCCACCATCTAGTATTATTTTTCATACTATCTTTTATGGAATCTATAGAAAACAAATATCTCACCTCAATGTATTTTATGTGATTAATATCGGTATATAGAATGGAAAACTTGATGTAATTATTGGTTTGTTTCCAGGAGTAATCTTCAAAAATTATCGTATCATAGCTTTATATGTCATAAAAAGAATATGTTTCTTGAAAAATATAAGTTTTTTGTTGCAATAATTATATTTTTTACCGCTATAAAAAAATACTAATGCATTGTCGCATTAGTTAGATAAGATATTATAAAACTTTTTGCTGTTTTTTGGTAATATGCCAGCTTCAATATCGATTTAAACTAAACGTTTATTTATTATATCTTTAGACATTTATATGATTGGGAAGTGCCCGTTTTTAATACTGCCCTAACCTTCCGAGATCCTGCCCCGTTTTACCTGTATTTTTTGGATGGCCATAGTTACATATTGCCACAATGCATTTATGCATTGTTTTGTGATGCCGTTTTGCATTGTTCTATTTTTCGAGCTCTTAAAAGCATAATGGTAAAAACTAACAAGCCAATTTTATAGGCATCACTGATGGACAAGACTAATGTTCAGGTTGGCACGTTTATTGCTTAAATATAGGGCAAGTGATTATCAATTTTAATTCGTAACCCCCTTAAATGTCATTATATATACTCGCTACTGCTCTATGATGGCAGGCAGGAAACCACCCTTTCTTGCTTTTAGGAATACCTGCCTCACGGAGTCAGGCAATCTTAAACCATCATGGAACAGTAGCACCCCTTTTTTTATCTTAATAGACTGCGTCATGCTAAGCATCTCGCCAGGATGGGGTTACATATCAATTCTATCATAAGTACCTACCTTGCGCTCATGAAAAATTATATAGATTCAAAGTTTTTGAAGGGGGGGAAACATTCTTTCTAAATTTCAAGTTACTAACTGGAGAGGTTTAAGACATTTATTTGTTTGGAGGGAGGTTTAAATGGCTTACGAAAATCTGTTATTAGAAAAAGAAGGTGCCCTTGCCATTCTCTATGTAAACCGGCCCAAGGCTCTCAATGCCTTGAATAAGGATACTTTACTGGAGATGAAAGATGCCATTACCAGCATCAAGAACGATCCGGAGGTGGACGTTCTAATCGTTACTGGAGCAGGTGATAAATCCTTTGTAGCCGGTGCTGATATTGCTTTTATGCAAAGTCTCACTGCGGTTGAAGCAAGAGAATTTGGGGCATTAGGGCAGGAAGTCTTTCGCATGATTGAAGCTATGGAAAAACCGTCCATTGCTGCTGTTAATGGTTTTGCCCTGGGCGGCGGTTGTGAGCTAGCTATGTGTTGCGACTTCCGTATCGCTTCTTCCAAAGCCAAGTTTGGACAACCTGAAGTTGGACTGGGAATAACCCCGGGGTTTGGGGGTACTCAGCGTTTACCCCGCCTGGTAGGATCCGGTATGGCCAGGCAAATGTTATATACAGCCGACGTAATCGATGCCTCGGAAGCACTGCGTATTGGCCTGGTAAACAACGTAGTGGCACCAGAGGAGTTAATGGATGTTGTGAAGGGTATTGCCGGCAGAATTATTAGTAAGGGTAAACTGGCTGTGCGTTTTTCCAAGGTTGCCGCCAATGAAGGGTTACAAACTGATATAGACCGGGCCATGACTATTGAAGCAGACCTGTTTGGTCTGTGTTTTAGTACTGAGGACCAAAAAGAGGGAATGGGTGCTTTTATAGAAAAACGTTCTCCTAAGTTTACTGGTAAATAGATTAAAGGGAGGTAGGAATAAATTGGCTATTAATAAAGTTGGAGTTTTAGGAGCAGGAACCATGGGAGCTGGTATCGCCCAGGTATGCGTAGAAGCAGGATACACAGTTGTTTTAGTTGATGTAGCCGAAGATTTTGTCACTCGTGGCTTTAATGGAGTTTTAAAGAACTGGGATAAGGCAGTTTCCAAAGGAAAAAAATCTGCTGAAGATGTAGAAAAATATAAAGGCTTACTGTCTACCGCCACCGATAATAATGTTTTCAGCGATTGCGATATTGTTATCGAAGCTATTATTGAAAACATTGATATTAAGAAAAAAGTTCTGACCGAGCTGACTGGCATTGTCGGTGCCGATGCTATCCTGGCCACTAATACTTCCGCACTGAGTATCACTGAAATTGCCACAGCAACCGGCCGCCCCGAAAAAGTTATTGGCATGCACTTCTTTAACCCGGTACCGGCTATGAAATTGGTTGAAGTAATTCCTGGTTCTGAGACGGCTCAGGAAGTTGTCGATGTGGTTGTCGATCTGAGCATTAAAATAGGTAAAGAACCAGTTCCGATGAAAGAGTCTCCTGGATTTATTGTAAACCGTATATTGGTTCCGTATATAAATGAAGCAGCTATACTTTATCAGGAAGGTGTAGCTTCTGCCGAGGAAATTGATAAGGCTATGAAACTTGGTGCCAATATGCCTATGGGTCCGCTGGCTCTGGCTGATTTAATTGGTATTGACGTATGCCTGATGATAATGACCTACTTCTGGAATGAATTTGGTGATTCCAAATATCGCCCGGCCCTATCCTTTAAGCAGAAAGTAAGAGCTGGACACCTGGGCAGAAAATCAGGTAAAGGATTTTTTGAATATAAGTAGAAATATGATAAATATTACTTAAAATAGAAAGGGATGTGAGAATTATATGAGTAGAGAAGTTGTTGTTGCAGGAGTATGCCGTACACCGGTAGGTACATTTGGTGGAGCCCTTAAAGATGTTAATACAGTAGATTTGGGCGTTCTGGTAATGAAAGAAAGTATAAAAAGAGCCGGCATTAAACCGGAACAGATTGATGAAGTAATATTTGGCTGTGTATTACAGGGCGGAAGAGGTCAGAATGTTGCCCGGCAGGCCATGATTCATGCCGGTATTCCCAAAGAAGTTACCGCCTTTACTATTAACAAAGTATGCGCATCGGGAATGAGGGCCGTTAGTCTGGCAGCTCAGACCATACTGGCAGGAGATAATGACATAGTAATGGCCGGTGGTATGGAAGTCATGAGTAATGCACCCTATGCCCTGCCCAATGAGCGCTGGGGCTCCAGAATGAATATGTATAAAGGCGAAATTATCGATATGATGGTTCATGACGGCCTGTGGGAAATCTTTAATGGTTATCATATGGGAATTACCGCTGAGAATATCAACGAACAATATGGCATTACCCGGGAAGAGCAGGATGAATTTGGTTTCCGCAGTCAGGAAAGAGCTGCTGCTGCTATTGCTTCCGGAAGATTTAAAGATGAAATAGTACCGGTAGTAATTAAAACCAAAAAAGGCGAAAAGGTATTTGACACCGATGAGCATCCCCGCCAGACAACCCAGGAAAAAATGGCCGGCTTAAAACCTGCCTTTAAGAAAGATGGCAGTGTAACCGCCGGTAATGCTTCCGGTATAAACGACGGTGCTGCTGCTATGATCGTAATGTCAAAAGAAAAAGCCGATGAACTGGGCATCAAGCCTATGGCTAAAATAGTAAGCTACGCCTCTGGTGGTGTAGATCCCAGCGTTATGGGCTTAGGTCCCATACCGGCATCCCGCAAAGCCCTGGCAAAAGCGGGTCTGACCATAGATGATATGTCTTTGATCGAAGCTAATGAAGCCTTTGCCGCTCAATCCATAGCTGTAGCCCGTGATGTTGGATTTGCCGATAAGATGGATATCGTAAACGTTAATGGCGGTGCTATAGCTATAGGTCATCCTATTGGTTGTTCTGGTGCCAGAATAATAACAACTCTACTGTATGAAATGGAAAAACGGGGTCTTGCCGGCAAGAAGGGCCTGGCAACCTTGTGCATCGGCGGCGGCATGGGAGCTGCCATGATATTTGAAAAAATGTAAGTAAGTAAATAAACAAAGTATTTGAGGAGGGATACCTTTGCCACATGATAATTATCTGTATCAGTTACGGGACATTAAGTTCCAGATGAAAGAATGGCTCGACATGGAAAAGCTCCTGTCGATGGAAGGTTATAAAGATTACTATGGAGTTGACGATCTTGATGGGTTTCTTGATGTAAACTACAAGATCTGTCGTGACGTTATTTGCCCGGCTAATAAAGAAGCCGATGATCCCGGATTCAAGTTTGTTGGTGGTAATGAAAAAGCTTCAATTAGCCCTGATGTCTTCAAGACTGTTTATAATACGGTCTGCGAAGCCGGCCTTGGCCCCCAGTGGGGCGACCGCGAAGTCGAGGGGCGTATGCCCCTGGCCTGGTACGCTCCAATTCTGGAAATGCAGAGCGGAGCATCACCATCAATAGTTATGCTATGGTGTCTAACCCAGGGTGCTTCTACCGTCATCCAATATAATGCTGCGCAAAAGTTTAAAGACCTCTACCTGCCCAAGATGTACTCAGGAGAATGGGGCGGCACCATGGGTCTGACTGAACCCGGCGCAGGTTCTGAAGTTGGCGCAGTTGCTACCAAGTGTTTCCCCACCGAAACCCCGGGCCTGTATAAGATTAAAGGCCAGAAATGCTTTATCACCACTGGTGACAATGACTGCGTTTCTAACATTATTCATCTCGTACTGGCTAAGACCCCGGATGCAAAACCGGGTACCGGCGGCATTAGCTGTTTAATGGTTCCCAAGTTCTGGGTTGACGACGATGGCAACATCACCAAATGGAATGACGTAACCACAGTTGGCCTTGAGCACAAGCTGGGAATCCATGGTTCCGCTACTGCTACCCTGGCCTTTGGTGAAAACAACGATTGCTATGGCTGGATGATTGGCGAAGAGCCGGTAGACGGACGCGGCAAGGGTATGGCTCAGATGTTCCAGATGATGAACGAAGAACGTATCAACACCAGTATTTTTGCTCTCGGTTGTATTGGTTCAGCATATTACGCAGCCTTGGACTATGCCAAAGTCCGCGTACAGAGTAAAAAGTCCACTGATCCCAAAGGACCCAGTGTCCGCATAATCGAGCATGAAGACGTCCGCCGTATGCTGATGCTGCAGAAGTCTATGATGGAGGCTTGCCGGGCACTGTCATACTCCTCATACTATTATATTGACATGTCCAAAGAAGCTCCCACCGAAGAAGAGAGAGAATTGGCTGATGATTTATTCTTGATTCAAAATCCGCTGGCCAAAGCTTTTGTATCCGATATGGCATGGCTGATGACCTCAGAAGCAATGCAGGTTCATGGCGGCTACGGTTTCATGGAAGAGTATGCTCCGGCTTCCCTGGCCCGGGATTGCAAGATTTATTCCATCTGGGAAGGCACCAATTTCATCCAGGCCCAGGACTTTGTTGGGCGTAAGTACAGCATGAAGGGTGGCGAACCGTTCAAAAAATGGTTGGGGCTAATTGAAGACTTCATCGCTAACAAAAAGATTGCAGCATTAGAGAAGGAATTTGCCATGATGGCTGATGCCTTCGCCGCATTCAAAACCATGATGGATTTGAATGGTGTCTGGTCAACCGAAGCTAAGGAACTGAGACAGCTATATGCAACCCGCATGCTACATTCGGCTGCAAAGATTATCTGCGGCAAATTTATGCTCGAACAGGGCGTATTGGCTGCTGAGAAACTGGCGGAACTGGGTGATGACCACTACGATGCCAACTTCTATAAGGGTAAAATCGCTACCTCCAGGTTCTTTGTCATGAATGTTGTTCCTGAAGTCTTTGGAGTCCTCAATGCCATGCAGCATACGGATACCAGCTGCATTGATGTTGCTGAAGAGTCATTTATGTAAATATATAGAATTTAATTGTAGAAATTAACATCGTTATAGTGCGGAGTTCATAAACGGCTCCGCACTATATATAAACAGGTTATTTCATTTTATAGGAGGGGAATAGGTGTGAGTTGGATGGAAGAATATAAAAAGAAATTAATTACCGCTGATGAGGCTGTTAAGGTAGTCAAGTCTGGAGATTGGGTGGAATATGCTTTTGGGGTTGCGGGCGCCAATGAATTGGATGCTGCACTGGCTAGAAGAATAGATGAACTATGGGATGTAAAAATCCGCTGCGATATTGGTGCCTGGCCTCATTATACCAATGAAGCTGACCCCACTGGAGAACATTTTTATTGGAACTCCTGGCATGTTGCCGGTCAAGATCGCAAATGGTACAATGCTGGGCTTCTAGCCTATATTCCTATGAAATTTCATGAAGCTCCTTTTATGACCAGATACAATTGTGATCCCACCAACGTGGCGATGATGACCGTTTCACCTATGGATAAACATGGTTATTTTAGTTTTGGGGCCGGTAGTCCTACAACCTGGGCTGCAATAGAAAAAGCTCAGTATGTTATTGTGGAAGTAAATACCAATATGCCCAGAGTTCTTGGTGGCAATCAGGAATGTATTCATATCAGCCAAGTTGATTACGTGGTGGAAAGCAGTAACATGCCTTTGCCAACTATTCCCGATGTAGCCCCCAACGAGACAGAGCAGCAAATAGCAGGGCATATTATCACTCACTTATATGACGGTTGCTGTATCCAGCTGGGTATCGGGGGTATTCCTAATGCCATGGGTACTATGATTGCGGAATCAGATCTCAAGGACCTGGGTGTACACACTGAAATGTATGTTGATGCCTATGTAAAAATGACTAAAGCTGGTAAAGTTACCGGTGCTCGTAAGAGTATAGATAAATACAAACAGGTTTTTTCATTTGCCATGGGCACTAAGGAATTATATGATTTTATTGATGACAATCCTGGCATGGCAGCTTATTCGGTTGATTACACCAACAGCCCAATAATAGTAGCTAGTATTGATGATTTTGTTTCCATCAATGCCTGTATTGAAGTAGACCTTTTTGGCCAGGTCTGTTCCGAAAGTGTAGGAACCAAACACATAAGCGGAACTGGTGGACAGCTTGACTTTGTTGAAGGTGCCTACAAATCAAAAAATGGGCAGAGTTTCGTCTGTATGACTTCTACATTTAAAGGTAAGGATGGTCTGGTGTCCAGAATTAAACCAACACTTACACCGGGCGCAATTGTAACTGACCCTAGAACCGCCACTCATATGCTGGTAACCGAATATGGTATTGCTAACATGAAGGGTAAGAGTACCTGGGAAAGGGCCGAAGCGCTTATCAATATTGCCCATCCCAAATTCAGGGATGAATTGATTAAAGAAGCCGACCAGATGAAAATCTGGAGAAAATCTAATAAAATTGCGGCAGAGTCATCGTCCTAGATTTTACGGTTCCCTTTAATACACCTTTACCAGAAAGAGCCTGATGCGGGTCCCTGCCTGCACCAGGCTCTTTTCTATTACAGATGCTCCCTATCGATAGCCATTATAATAAAGAGAAATACGAAGCATTTTAACGATAATTAAAAATTAAGAATTCAAAAGCATAATACCCAGGGAAAAAACTCCCACAATTACCAAGCAAAATGGAACAATTCGCTATATGTAATCATAGGCATCACCTCCCCTCGCGGGAAGTGACCAAACGGCAACTCTGCTGTTTATTTTAACATAATTTACATTTATTAACTGATGCCTAATTTAAGAGGCTTTGCTCCACCCACTCGAGAATCTCCTGGCGGGATTTGCCTTCCAGTTGCATTTCAAAACATTGATCCAGGATTTTGCGGAAGTTGGTGCCGGGTTTTAGCCCCAGGGCAATTAAATCTCTTCCCTGTACATAAGGGGTAATCCCCTGTTCCGGGTCTAATCCCAGGCAGCTTATCCTGTCCATTAGCCATTCCTGCACCGGGGCAAAATCCCGCTCCTTACCTCTACCCTTAAAGTCAGCTTCGGCTAGCAGCAATAACTCCCTGACATTTACCCGGTTAACCAGTTTGCGGATAGCTTTATCACTTACCTGTTCCCGGCTTTTATAAAGTAAAATCGGGTGCATGTGTTCTCTGACCAGTTTACATATACCTGCAGTTAGGCTTTTGGAGGCATTCAATTGGTTCAGAAAAATGTGGGCCAGCTTTTCACCCTCCAGGTCATGCCCATAAGCAGTAATTTTATCATTGCGAATGCAGGTGGTGGCAGGTTTGCCCAGGTCGTGAAGAAGGGCAGCAAACATCAGGACTTCCGGATCACGGGAATGTTTTTTAAAACCAGCACAGATATCTACTACTTGCAAAGTATGCTGCCAAACATCACCTTCGGGATGGTTAAGGGGGGATTGTTCACAACCCACTAACCTGAAAAGCATGGGGTGCCGACGTTCCAATATCCCGGTTTCCTGCATGTAGCTTAGTCCCAGCGAAGGCTGAGGAGCCAAAAGCAGTAATTTGCGCAATTCTTCCAATATCCGCTCCGGTTTAATAGCATCCAAATTACTTTGTTTCATCAATTCCAGGGTAGCAGCGTCGATACTAAAGCCAAAACGGGCAGCCAGTTGAACCGCCCGGTAGGTACGCAGAGGATCTTCTATAAATACGTTCTCAGTGGTATGGCGGATAAGCTTGTTTTTAAGGTCCCCCTGCCCGCCAAAAAAATCAAGTATCTCCCCGGTTAAAACATCCATCATCATGGCATTAATCGTCAAATCACGCCGGGCACAAGCCTCCTGATAGCTAACCTCCGGTGTTTCCGGCAAGGTAAAATCCCATTCCGGATGATGGCTGATTTTTATTACCGGAAAGGATTTGCCTACCTCTACGGGTTGCCCATAAGTTGATAAAATCGAAATCAGTTCAGCCTTATCCAGGCCAAAGACTTCCAGGTCAATATCCTTGCCATGGGCAGCCTGACCTAATAGCAGATAGTCGCGAACGTAACCACCAGTATAGAAAGCTCTTCCCCCCTGGTCTGCTATATCCCGGGCAATGGTGGTAATCATTAATCCAAGTCCTCCTCCCGGCCTTTACGCCGGCAGGAGTATTTGCTCTGTAATTTTTTCTTATCCTCATGGTATCCGCAACCACTGAGCAGAATCCCCCGCATATCCCTTACCTTAATCCGGTTAGGATTAATAGTAATCGGTTCTTTCTCCTCTGGAATTTGTATGGGTACCGGGCGTTTTCTTTTTCTAGCCATATCTATCCCTCCTGTGAGGAAAGTAATTTATATCTACATTATAATATTTACCTGGTGCTTAACGGTCTAATCATTGTACTAATAATATGTGACCGAATACAAATTTCTCGCAAAGGGATTATGAGTTTTTAATTGTCATCTTCGGCCATGATGGGCATGGCCAGGACTATGGTGATTTTTATCTTAGTACCAGGGGCTACCAGGAATTTGCTAAAAAATAAAGACCTTCGCCACGGGAAAGCCGATACTCTTCGTACTCTCAGGAGGCTCTAACCCCCAGGTAGCCGCGGAAGTAATTCCCGTAGTGATTGAAGTATTCGTTAACGATTAGTAAGACAATAGGATGCTGGTAGCAGGAGGAAGAGGCATTGCAATTAGCAATGGTAACCCAAAGCACAAGGTTAATTCTGCTATTTTCATACGTGGTTGTGTGTGCCTGACGGACGTGAAGGGTTAATACGAAAACAAGCTTCTCTGCTTTAGACTATATCAGATATCGTCTGGGCCAGTTGGCCCAGGTTGCAACATTCAAAAACCCGGGTGCAATATTTTTGGTATATCAGTATTTCCCGGCGTTGGCAGCTTTGGTGATTATTGTTCTCCTGTTCCTCCTGGTCAGATTTTTTTCCAATGTTGGCTTGACCGGAACCAATAATATTCAAGGCAATAGCATTCAATCGCCTAAATTCTTCCTCTAATTCGGGTTGGTTTATTTTGAAAGAGTGAAAATGTTTATTATAAATCTCTTGAAAAATAATTGAGCTTATACAATTAAGGTTACAGCATTTATCGGGGTTTAATAGCAAAATCCGGGGACAATCCCCGGATTTATTGATGGGTCTCATTTATTACGGTTTGGCTGCCAGGGTTAGAGTCAGGGTATGGGTTTTGCCCTGCCTGAGCACCTCCACACTTAGCTTTTCTCCTACCTTTTTGCGTTCTACCGAAGCCTGCACATCACTCCCTGAAGTGACCGCTTTACCATCCAATTTTTGAATAACATCCGTCGCCCGCAGGCCCCCGCGAGCTGCAGGGCTGCCAGCAACTACTTCCACTATTACTGCTCCCTGGGTATCTGCCGGCAGGCGCAGTTCGGCACATACCTCCTCATCCAGATCCAGCATACGGATACCCATATAGGGTCGGACAACTTTCTGTCCGTTCATTAATTCCTGCAAAACGCCTTTGGCAGTATTAATAGGAATAGCAAAACCAATTCCCTGCGCCTGGGCATTAACTGCAGTATTTATAGCAATTACCTGCCCCCGCATATTAAGCAGGGGGCCGCCGCTGTTGCCGGGGTTAATGGCAGCATCAGTTTGTATCAGGTTTTTATAATTACGATCCTGGATGGTTACCGGACGTCCTTTAGCTGAAACCACCCCGGTAGTTACAGTATGATCCAAACCATAGGGCTGACCAATAGCTACCACCCAGTCTCCCACTCTCATCTTATCTGAATCACCCATGGGTAAAGTAGGATAGCCCTCTCCTTCTATTTTTAATACCGCCAAATCCAATTCGTAGTCCTGTCCAACTACCCGGGCCGGGAGGGTCTGTTTCTTACCCGTTAGCTTGACCGTAATCTGGTCAGCATTGTTTATAACGTGCTGATTGGTAATTATATAACCATCAGCTGAAATAATAAAACCGGTACCAATGCCTTTTTCATAACGCGATTCGGGATAGATGGGCATGCTCCTGCCAAAAAATTCTCGGAAAAAGGGGTCATTCATAAAGGGGTCTGACATACCGGTGCTCACCTTAATCCTGGCTTCAACATTAACTACCGCCGGCCCTGCTTTTTCTGCAATATCCGCTACCCCCATGGGCAGAGTGGCAGTAGCACTGGCAGTTTTAAGAGGCGCTACATTTTGAGCCGGCTCACTTACCCCTGTACCCAGCAGACCGGTTAACAACGGTATTCCGCTATTTTCCGCCACAATACTGCCCCCCAGAAGAAAACCAGCCAGCAGTACTACAACTATTACAATCCAGGTTTTTTTCATGTTCTTAGCTCCTTTCGTCAAGGTCCTTTTTGCTTTCCTATTTTTCCTGCAGTTCATCTACTTGCTTTTTCATATTCTGTAATTGCTCATATTTGGCAGCCAGATTTATACAGGTTTCCTCAATTCTCTCACTACCATCACTGCCTTCCCGGTAAGACTGGAAAACTATATCTCCCAATTCGGCCTTAAGGTTATACATCTCATTTTCCAGATTGGCAATGCTTAATTTAAGCTTGCCTATATTAAGCATCTGTCCCGATTTTTTAACCAGAAAGGAAGCGGAATTTTCTAACAGGGTGCGCTTCTCCATCTAATATCACCTCTAATTAAGATTTTAATTAAAGTACCCCGACTGTCAAGGCAGCGCCAAAAACCATTAGCGGAGGTGTTTTCCCCCGCTAATGGTTTATTATTAAATTTCGTTCTTATTCTTATTCTTAGACCCTGAAACGTGTTACCATCCCGGTAAGATCCTGAGCATTGTTAGTAAGAGCATTAATGGTATTGGCTATGTCGCCTACTGCCTGATTAGTGCGCTCTGCCCCCTGGGCTACTTCCTGAGCACTGGCTGCGCTTTCTGCCATAGTAGCAGCTACTGATTCCACTGCCCGGGTCATCTCTTCAACCGCCAGCTGTATTTGTTGACTGGTAGTTTTAGATTTATCAGTAAGTATTGCAAACATAGCTGCATCATCACTGTACTGCCCGCTCATATCTACCAGGACACCATAGTCCCCCAGAACCTGTTCATTAATAAATTCCAGCAGATCGTTGGAATTGTTAACCAGGTTCTTAATAGCTTGCTGCACCTGAACTGTAGTACTCTGGATACTTCCCACCGTATTAGACGAATCCTCAGCCAGCTTACGCACCTCTTCAGCTACCACTGCAAATCCCTTGCCCTGTTCTCCGGCCCGGGCCGCCTCAATAGCGGCATTAAGCGCCAGCAAGTTGGTCTGATCCGCTATACCGGCTATAGTTCCAGCTAATGTGGATATCTCTTCCACAACTCTAGCCTCCTCAATAGCCTGCAACAACCTTTCCTGTTTATCCTGGTACATGCTCGAGGTTTGCTGTCGGCCTTTTTCAGCATTGGCCTGTACATTCATGGCTCGTTCTTTTATCTCATTAGCCTTATTATTGCCATCTTCTGACTCATGAGCCATCATGGTCAGGGAAGCGCCAATCTCCTCAGCTGAGGCATTTAACTCCTCGGTAGCTGCCGATACTTCTTCCATGGCGGTTGCAATCTGTTCCATTGAAATACTTACCTCCTCCATAGTGGAGGCAATCTCCTGGCTATTAGATGATAATGCTATGCCCGAGTTGCTTAAATAATCTGACTGCTTGAGAATATCCCCGGCTATTTCTCGTAGTACCCGGGTCATATTATCCAGAGCACGGGTAAGAACTCCAACTTCATCCTTACGAGTCATAAACTCCGAGGGAACATCTTGTGATAAATCTCCCTGGCCAACTTTTTCGGCATAAAGGGTAGCAACCTTTAAAGGTACAGCTATATTTCGAGCCAGGAAATGGGCAATGAGAAATCCTAATACAAGACCTATCAGAGTTAATATGGTAATCAAATTACGACTTCCCTGCAGGCTAGTTATTGAAGCTTCAGTAATATGGTTTACCTGGTTCTGAATTATTCCGGTTAGGTCTTCCACCTGGGGTTCCATTTGTTGTAGCAAAGGTATTACTTCGGCATCACTAATTTTTCGAGCCTCTTCTATCTGGTCATTTATAATCATGGGAAATACTTTATGTTCAACTATTTGGTTATACTGAGCAATGAGATTTTTAGCCTGATTAGCCAGATCCCTTTCCTGTTGTTCCGTTGCATTAGCAATAATATAGTCCAGTGATTTGTTGATTTCCTCAGACGCTTGCTTATAATCTTCCACATATTGTTCTTCTCCATTAAGAAGCAAAGAAGCCAAACTAGCCCTTTGCTTCCAAACATGGGGAAGAATCTGCTGAGTAGCAGATATGCATGGAAAACACTGCTGATTTATCTCTAAAGAATTCTGACTGGCGATATTGAACTGAGACCTGCTGATAAGTAAAATCATCACTACCATCAAAGCTACAACAGCGAAACCTAAAGCAATCTTTATCCTAACTGTCATTATTTCCACCCTTCCCCTCATTATTGGTAGATAGCTATTGACTGGTGTATTAACTAATCTTTCATTTAAATTCGATACTTTAGTGAACTAAATAACATCCAATGCTTGCTATCCATATATTACATTGTACTACTTTCTTTTCCTGTAGTATATCTTTATTCTTTAATAGATGCTCCGAGATGGCAAGACAGGGTTTTCTTTACTCCAAAAGTAATTGGAAGACCGGGTTTTTCATAGACATGTTTTAGGTAAAACATTTATTATAATGACTTTAACGAATATGCCAGAGAGGTGGGTTTATGGGAGATCAGGGGCGCGAGTTTCGTACTGTTCGCGGTTATCAAATTAAACAGCAGGAAGCAAATACTATTACCGCCAGTATGGAAGACTACCTGGAGATGACATATCGTCTGGCTCGGGAGAAAGGATATGCCCGCATGGGAGACCTGGCAACAGCCCTTAATGTGCAGCCGCCTTCAGCAAGTAAAATGGTTCAGAAATTGGCGGAAATGGGTTACCTGCAATTCGAAAAGTATGGTATCATAGAACTGAGCAAAAAGGGGCGTGAACACGGGCAATATTTATTAAAAAGGCATGAGACCCTGGAACGGTTTTTAGCTATTATAGGGGTTAAAGAACAGTTGTTGGAAGAAACTGAAAAGATAGAGCATTATATTAGTCGCGAAACTATAGGGAAAATTATGCTGCTGGTTGAATTCATGGAAAATAATCCGGAATGGATGCAATCTTTTAATGGTTTCAAGGACCGTAAGGTTTAGTGTTATAATTGGTTTAATAACCGAGTCGTCGGGTTATGAACAGGAGGATTGGGATGAGTACACAAGAACATTTTTATTCTGAACTGATAAAGCGATTTCGGGAGATAGTAGAAACGAATAATCTTTTGGATGAGGAGATTGTTATTACTGGCCGGGCTCTTTCGGTAGAAGAGGCCATAGGAAACCCCAAAAGGCAGGACTTCCCTATTGTCAAAGGCAAAGAAAAGCTGATGCAGGCTGATTTCAAGGGGTGCAAAGGACAAGCCTTTACTGATATGGCGGGTAATTTTAAGGGTACCTTGAATGAGGTCTTAAACAATCCCCTGGAAAGCAATTTTGACCGGGCGATACTGGTAGCCAGCATGAACGCCATATGCTGTTACCTGGGCCTAATTGAGAAAACCATCCATTGCCATGATGACCAGCCGGAGCAATGTGCCCGGGAATTGGTTGAATATATTAAGGCGGAGTTTGGTAACCCGCGGGTAGCACTTATCGGATACCAACCAGCTATGTTGGAGAAACTGACCGGATCGTTTTCCCTGCGAGTGGTGGATTTGGACCCTGATAATATAGGGAAAATTAAATCGGGAGTGCAGGTTGAAGGATATGAAGCAACCGATGAAATATTGGAATGGTGTGATGTTATTGTGGCCACCGGCAGCACCGTGGTGAACTCTACCATTACTGATTACTGCAAACAGAAACCAACCCTTTTCTTCGGAACCACCGGAGCCGCTGCCTGTCATATCATGGGCTTGCAACGTTTCTGTGCCCTGGGCGGATAATAAAAATCCGCTCCCTTACCTTAATACTTTAGCAATAAGTCTGGGGACAAGCCCCAGACTTATTTTATTATTAACCTGCCATATCCAAAGGACACAACTATGTATGAAAATAAATGTTTCACGTGAAACAATTTGTCTGACAATAAACATCAGTGCCTATTTTCTCACTAACCCCTTTCGGACAAACACCAAATCTCTGCAGTTTCAATATATTAAGATAATTTAAAAGTTAGCCGTCTGCAACTTTCTTACCCTTTCTAAACAGATTGGGGTAAATATCTATGTTCACTACATGAAAGGGGTGAATAAAATAGTCATTCCTAACCCTTTATCTCTGGCCGACGTACCTATCGGTAATAGTGCCCGGGTTGAAACCGTTTTGACTATCGGCGCTAATCGCCGTCGATTGCTTGATTTAGGCCTTGTACCTGGTGCAAGAGTAGAAGTTATTGGGCGTAGCCCCGCTAGTAATCCCACTGCTTATTTGATTAAGGGAACCATAATAGCCCTGCGAAACGAAGATGCCCGTCAAATTTTGGTGGATACAGATTAATTCAATAAGTCCGGTGCCCAATAAGTCCGGTGCCTGTCCCCGGACTTACCCGGACTTATTATAGATTAATTAGCATGATTAGAAAGGAGTATATATGTTTAAGACTACCTCTTTATCAGCTCATAGCCAGGAAAATACGAGAAAATTCGTTATAGCCCTGGCCGGAAACCCTAATGTGGGCAAAAGTACAGTTTTTAACCGCCTAACCGGACTGAAACAGCATACCGGTAATTGGCCGGGAAAAACAGTTATTAAGACTGAAGGTACTTTTTCGCATCGTAACCGGCGCTATACCCTGGTGGACCTGCCCGGTACCTATTCCCTGCACGCCAGTTCTACCGATGAACAAGTAGCCCGTGATTTCATATGTTTTTCTCGCCCCGATCTTACTCTGGTAGTATGTGATGCTACTTGCCTGGAGCGCAACTTAAATTTAGTACTGCAAATATTAGAAATTACCGATCGGGTTGTACTTTGTGTAAATCTAATGGATGAAGCCGAAAGAAAAGGTTTTCGTGTAAATATTGATATGTTAACTCACAAGCTAGGAATACCGGTAGTAGGTACCGCCGCCCGCAGCGGGCGGGGTTTAAGCAGGTTAAAGGATGTTTTGGACGATATGGTTGCCGGGAAAATAGTGACCACACCACGGCAGGTTGTTTATGACCCGGAGTTGGAAATATCCATAAATGAGATTGCAAAAAGACTGACTCCTTATTTGCCCGATTGGATTAACAGCCGCTGGGCAGCTCTGCGTTTATTAGAGAGGGATTATAGTGTTCTGGATCATATCACCGATAATAAAAATAAAAATTACTCCCAAAGAATATTGAAGGAGGAAGTGGCTTTGTGTCTACAATAAATAAACACGGGCTATTAATAATCCGTGAAATTGAGCCTCTCCTTCCCGGTAATGTATCCAATATAAAAGATCGTATAGTGAGCGGCATCTACCGGCAGGCTGAAGACATCTCGGCCCAGGCAGTAAGAACTGAAAGCTCATATCAAGCTAGCCTGGAGACCAGGCTAGATGGTATCCTAACCTCACGCTGGCTGGGTTTCCCTATAATGTTATTCCTGTTGACTCTAGTCCTCTGGATTACTATTACTGGAGCCAACTACCCTTCTCAATTACTGGCCAGCGGCTTATTCTGGATTGAAAAACAACTGCTTAATCTTTTTGCTACATCAGGTGCGCCGTCCTGGTTAACCGGGGTACTAATTCTGGGTATGTATCGTTCTCTGGCCTGGGTAGTATCGGTTATGCTCCCCCCCATGGCTATCTTCTTCCCCCTTTTTACCCTGTTGGAGGACCTGGGTTATCTACCCCGGGTAGCCTTTAATATGGATAACCTTTTCCGCCGGGCGGGAGCCCACGGTAAACAGTGTTTGACCATGTGTATGGGATTTGGCTGTAATGCAGCCGGGGTCACTTCCTGCCGTATAATTGACTCCCCCCGGGAACGACTAATAGCCATACTTACCAATACCTTCTCCATCTGCAATGGCCGTTTTCCTACTCTAATCGCCCTGGCTACCATTTTTATGGGTACCCTGGTTACCCAGGCTTATAGCTCCATACTGGCTACCCTGGTAGTGGTAGCAATAATAATGACCGGTATACTGACTACTCTATTGGTTTCCTATTTGTTATCCCGTACCCTTTTACGAGGGGTTCCTTCCTTCTTTGTACTGGAGCTTCCCCCCTTTCGCAAACCCCAACTAGGCCAAATCCTTATCCGCTCCCTGTTAGACCGAACATTATTTGTACTCTGGCGGGCCGTGGTCATAGCTGCCCCGGCAGGAGCCCTGACCTGGATACTGGCTAATAGTTTTGTTGCCGATACCAGCATATATGCATTAATAGCCGGTTGGCTTGATCCGCTGGGCCAGCTCATGGGCATGGATGGCATTATTCTCATTGCATTTCTGTTAGGACTACCTGCCAATGAGATTGTGCTACCCCTCCTTATAATGGGCTACTTATCCGCTGGCTCAATGTTGGAACTGGATAGCCTGAACGCACTAAGAACCCTGTTATTAGATCACGGCTGGACCTGGATTACAGCTCTGTGCGTAATGTTGTTTTCCTTACTCCATTTTCCCTGCGGCACCACTCTTTATACCATTTTTAAGGAAACCCACAGTATCCGCTGGACAATTATGGCTGCAATACTTCCTCTGGCTTTGGGAATATTGGTAACTTTGATTATTAACCAGGGAACGCAAATTATACTACGGTAATAGGTTATAATCAACCGGAGAAAATGACCCCCGTCGTAGAATGAAACACAATATATGATAGAAGAGGGATATATGAGGGCTCAGCTAAGCATTAATTCCTCCACATAATTTAGAAGGAATTTGGTGGCATATAGTAGAATATTATTGTTAATTTGGATAACTATGGTATCTAAGCAGCTATTTTTAAAGGAGAGGATGGTTTATTTGGAGATACAAAGAACCAACCGAATTGTATTACTTATAAACTGGATTCTTGATGGTTTTTTGATGTTAGGGTATCTGGTAGAGTATCTAAAAGGCGGCAGGCCCCTTTGGTACGTTTTGCTTTTCTTATTTTTGATTCTGGTGCCAATGGTTACAGCAACTATACTTTATAAACGTGACCAGAGAAGCCCTAATGTTAAAAACATAACCTTGACCGGTTATTTTGTGTTGTATATTTTTGTACTTTTCACCGGTACCCGTACTCTTGTTTACAGCTACGCCTTTCCCATCATTGCTATGTACCTATTATATTTTGATTTATCCTTGATCATGATTAGTTGTTCACTGCTGGTGCTGTTAAACGCAATCCGAATACTATATTTTGCCTTTGGATTAGGCATGAATACCCCTGATTTGACTACTGACTATACCATTCAGTTTTCTTCTATTTTTCTGTATAGTGCAGCACTTATCATAACTACCCGGTTATCTAACCAGTTTAATACCGAAAAACAGGCCAGAATTGAGGAGCAGAAGGCAGCAGAAAGTAATCTTCTAGTACAAATTGGGATTACTGCAAAAGAGATCGCCCAGGCCAGCGAACAGCTTTTCCGTTCTGGCCGGAATCTGAGCGAAAACCTGGAACAAGTATCAGCCTCAACTGAACAAATCGCAGCTGGTTTGGAGCAGGTTTCCGCCTCCACTGAACAAGTAATGGCTTCCAGCCAGGAAATTAAAACCAACCTCCACATACTTACCACCGAAGCGGAAAACGAGGCCCAGGAAGCTCGCAAACTTGAAAAACATTCTCAGAAATTGGAGGTTGAATCTGGTAAAGCACAAACCAACGCTCAGAATATCCACCGGGAAATCAGCAATCGCCTTACCGGTGCGATTGAGGATGCTAGAATTGTAGAGGATATCTCCAACCTTGCTGCCAGTATTGGTACGATAGCAAATCAGACTAATTTGCTTGCTCTAAATGCTGCAATTGAAGCTGCTCGCGCAGGTGAAGCTGGTCGAGGTTTTGCTGTGGTTGCAGATGAGGTTCGGAAACTGGCCGAAGATTCTTCGGCAACCGTCAACTCTATTCAGGGTATGACGAACCAGGTTCAGGATTCCATCAATTTCCTGATAACCAATGCTTCTCAACTGCTGGACTTTCTAAATAAAGATGTTATGCGTGATTACGGTTTATTCGTTACCGTGACACAAGGCCATCGTAATGATTCAACCAGGTTTGCGCAAATAACAGAAAAGGCAGTCAACATGGATCAACAGATTCTCGTATCAATTAATGATATCGCCAGTGCCATACAAGAAGTTGCGTCAACTATAAATGAAAGTTCGATAGATGCTCAAGACATAGTCCGACGAACTGAACTGTCAGTCGATGCTGCTGCTGAAGCAAGTAATGCCGCAGAAAACCTGGCCCAGCAGGCTGAAAAGCTCCAACAGCTAGCCTCATCCTTTACCAGTCACAAATAATAAATTTATATTTTATCCTAATTATAGGAAGCACTTTTTTTATAACTGTTGATTATTATAATAGCGGTAATTCT
>CAZOIC010000007.1:0-34615 GCA_964579945.1 uncultured Syntrophomonas sp.
TAAGTGCCCGAGCTTATGACCGGGTATTAAAGATTGCCCGCACTATTGCTGACCTGGAGGGAGTAGAACACATAAAAACAGTACACCTGGCCGAAGCCTTACAATACCGCAGCCTGGATCGGAAGTATTGGAATAACTAGGGTGGAGCTAACCAAACATCCCCTGCATGGCCAAAGTTGTCAATAACCCCGTCCCCTTGACATCTATAGGCAGGAAATAGTTGCTTTTTCGGAGGCTTTTAAAAAATGGCTATCGACTTTAACCCTGAAGCAAACGAATTTAATCAGCATTTGCAGATGTTTAAAGAAGTAGTGGACAATTCTACTAATCCCTTTGCGGCAGGTTACCCGGATGGGCGTATAAGTTATTGGAACCGGGCCTTTGAACAACTTACCGGTTATGGTAGCCAGGAATTAAGTAAAATCAACTGGCTAGATACTTTGGTGCCTACCCACATGCGGGGACAGGAAGCTGCCTTGTTTGAACAATTATCCCGGGCTCAGACTGCAACTAGTTTTGATCAAAGATTGCTACGTAAGGATGGTACCATAGTACCTATTAAATATACTGTACACAAAGCCCACTCCAGTAGCGCAGAATGTCCACTGTATTACGGTTTTGTCAGCGATATCTCCCGGGAAATATCATTACAGGAGGCTCTGCGTTTTGTGTCCCAAGGGGTTATTGTACTTGAGGAGAAAGCAATCATATGGGTAAATCAGACCTTCAGTGATTTGACCGGCTATAGCTTTGATGAAGTTGTGGGTAAGGATTACCGGGGTTTTAATCTTATTAATTTAAGTGATAATCAAATAGTAGAAATGAATAAAGGAGTAGATAGAAAGGGCAAATGGCGAGATAACATTATAGCCTGTCGTATAAATGGCACTACCTTTCCCTGCCAACTTACCATTACCTCTATTCGCGATGAAAATGAACCGAGCAACCGTTTTATTGTTCTGTTCTCCGACATCAGTGAGCAAATAAAACTGAGACAAGAACAAAGTCGCCTGCAGGAACAAACTGCATCAATACAGAGACTTACATCACTAAGTGCTATGTCGGCAGGAATTGTACACGAGATCGCCCAACCCTTAAACTCTATCAAGGTTCTGGTAGATGGTATGCTTTATTACCATAGCAAGGATTACCTAATACCATCCTCCGAAATATTTGATAAACTGGATGAGATATCAGTCGAACTGCATCGTATTGATGAAATTATCCGCCATATGCGATCATTTGCCAGGATAAGTACCAATCCCCAACTGGAGCCATGCAGTTTAAATGACAGTGTAATCCGGACATTAAAACTACTAAGCCGCCAGCTTGCAGCCCATGACATTGAAGTATGTACTAATCTTCACCCGGAGCTTCCCCAAATTTATGCCAATCCTAATCGGTTAGATGAAGTACTAATTAATCTTGTAGCCAATGCCATGCAGGAATTGGATAAAGTTGGTCACAAAACTAGGAAAATATCATGTTCTACATGGTTAGAAGACAATTTTGTTATTTTGGAAGTAAGCGATAATGCCGCTGGTATAGAGGATAACGTCCTTAATTTTATTTTCGAACCCTTTGTGACTACTGAATCAGTCCGCCAGGGAATGGGGCTGGGATTGTCAGTGGTGCATACCATAGTCACTCGTCTGGGGGGTCAGGTTTATGCCTGCAACCGGAATGAGGGTGGAGCTACCTTTATGGTAAAACTGCCGACATTGGGAGCCAGGCAGGAAGGAGGGATACGAGATGAGCATGAATATTCTTCTAGTTGATGATGAAAATCGCAGCCGTTCTCATGTAGCCCAATTCCTGCGTAAACTGGGACATCATGTGGTGGAAGCTGGTAACGGCAAGGAAGCCCTGGATTTAATTAATCAGCAGGATTTTAATCTTCTATTAACTGATAATCGTATGCCACGCATGTCGGGACTGGAACTCTTACAAGAACTATCACTTTTGCCAGTTGCCAGCAAGGTTGATAAAGTGCTTTTTACTGCTTATGCAGATATGGATAGTAGCATTGCAGCTATACGAGCAGGAGCTTTTGATTACCTGTTAAAGCCCCTGGATATAGATGAACTGGTCAAGACTACAGAAAGAGTAGCCCGGCACCAGGAAGAAATTCGAGGAAAAATTATTAAGCAGGAATTACCGGCAGAAAACGCTACCCAGATAGAGGTAAATCCTAACCCTGCAAGTTCTGGTTGTTCTAAAGTTGGGGTTTTTTCTCATTCAATGAAGGAGATTTTTCTCTGGCTCTAAAACTTCATCATAACCGCTCCATACCCGTATTAATACAAGGAGAAACTGGTACTGGCAAAGAACTGGTGGCTCGTTATATTCACTATGGAGAAAAGAATAGCAATCTTCCTTTTGTTGCCCTAAACTGTGCTGCTCTGACTTCCAGCATATTTGAAAGCGAACTTTTCGGTTATGAGCCCGGAACCTTTTCAGGTGGTCTGCCTCAGGGTAAAAGAGGTAAGTTAGATATGGCCCACGGTGGTGCCCTGTTTCTGGATGAAATATCAGAACTGCCCTTGGATTTGCAGGCAAAACTGCTACGAGTACTCCAGGAGAAGGAGTTTTATCGGGTGGGAGGTCTAAAGTTAATAAAAACTGATGTGCGGATTATCTGTGCCAGCAACCAGCGTTTAAAGAACATGGTTAAACAGGGCTCATTTAGAGAAGATTTGTATTATCGCCTTGATATGGGGCATGTATATATACCCCCCTTAAGAAAACAACCCGAAGCTATAATTCCGCTAGCCCGGATGTTTATGATGGAGATATCTGAACAGGCTAATCGGAGGTTTAAAAAAATAGAACCCCGAGCTGCCCGTATCCTGGAAACTTACCACTGGCCGGGTAATGTCCGGGAATTACGTAATACTATTGAGTGGATAGTGCTGATGAATGACGATACTACTGTACAATCCCAGCATCTGGATAACTTGCGTTTAAGGACGCTGGAGGACAAACAGGAAAATCTGGATAACCCAATTCTGCCTGATGATTTTTTTATGCCCCCGGGAAGTATGCACCTGGATAAGCTATCTAATGATATTATCCTTAAGGCTCTTAAAATGCATAATGGAAATAAGACGGCCACCGCCCGCTATCTGGGCATTTCCCGCAGCACCCTTTATTACCGGTTACAGCTTATGGAAGATAGTAAGTGAATTATCAGTTTTCGGTAGCGATGTTTAATTCAATTTCCCCTTCTTCAGCCGTAAAATTGACTACCAGGGTTTCTACCTGGCTTATCAATGAAATCAGGTTATGCCCATGAACCAAGGTAGGCGGGGTAATATTGGTCAAAACCCCGATTTTTTCAAGCTCACTGACGCTTCTGCCACTTACCATATTGGTTAACTCACAAATAGCACTTTTAGGCATGAGGTCAAACTCATTAACCGGCATACCTCCCATCATTTTAGATGCAATATTCATAGCCGTTTTTTCTTGCATGGACAAAACTACATTACCCTTAATATCCCCCACCAGTCCGATAATAATATTAACCTCATTTTCGGTCTTAAGTTTCTCCCGTTTATTTAAACCGGTTCTGGTTAAACTGCCAATGCCTAACATCCCGGATACCTCGAGTAAACCAGTAATAAAGGCGTTTATATGGTTGACATCCATAAGCTATTTCGCCTCCTTCATTACCACATTAAGTTTGAGATTACCAATATCGCTTTGCAGAAGAACAGAACAGGCATTGAGCCGAACATTAAACATACTCATATTATCACCGGCAAAAATGCTGGGAGGGGTCAGGCGAATATTTAATCCGGAGTGAATATTGTTTATGTCAGTAATGGCTTTACCACTAATAATATTGGCAATTTCAGCACCGGCCAGCAGGACTTCCTCTTCTTCTATGCTGTGGTAATCTTCACCGACCATAAGGCTGGCCATTTTTATAGCTGTTTCCTGGCTCATATCGAGAAAAAACCAGCCTTCCCAGCCACCAGTTAATCCAACCATTACAGTAAAGCCCTGCGATATGAAACTATCTCCTTCTGCTTCCGCCTGTCCTTTACGTATACTTAAATCCAGCATTTCTTTAAAAATGTTATTAGTTGCCCGCACAAAAGGAGCAATTGTGGTGCTTAATTCCACCCTTTCACCTCTATTCATTTATTGCCCGTAGTATCTTTTCCACTATTTCTTCCGGTTTAAACGGTTTGGCACAAAAGTGAACTATACCCCAGCCCCTGGCTTCAGCAACTATGTCATTATCGCTCATAGCACTGAGCATAATTATTTTCTGGAATGGGTTTTGTTCCTTAATAACCTGGGCAGCTTTTAATCCGTCCATTATAGGCATAGTAACATCCATAGTAATGACATCGGGTTTGGTTTTATGGTAAAGCTCTACTGCATCCCTGCCATTACCCGCTTCACCTATTATTTCAAATCCCTCCGGTTCCAGTGCCTTTTTAATCATTTTACGCGTAATTGGCGAATCATCCACCGCCAAAACCCTAATCGCAGTTCCATCCATGCGTAAACCTTTCATATTACCACCTCCGTTAATGGAATAAGAATTAAATATTCCTCACTCCTCACTTCAACCCCCTAGCGGTTAACGGCCTTTACTATCTCAGCGGCTATGTTCCAAATCGGTACTACTATTTCGGCACCACCACGTTTAACCGTTTCCCCCGGCATACCAAAAACAATAGCACTTTCTTCCGACTCGGCTATGGTTATTCCTCCGGCTTTACGAATATTTACCATAGCGTCGGCACCGTCGTTTCCCATCCCGGTCATTATTACTCCTACGGTTCGACCACCATATACACTTAAGACTGATTCCATCATTACACTTACCGAGGGTATAAACAGGTGGTCGGGCTTACTGGTCAGTCTAATCATGACATCTCCAGTCGAAGTCTTCACCAGGTTAAGGTGGCGCCCTCCACTACCTACATATAATACTCCTTTTTCCACCTTCATCCCGGCCTGAGCCTCTACCACGTCCAAGTGGCAAGCATCGTTTAGCCGCTTAACATAAGTAGAGGTAAAGTTGGGCGGCATATGCTGCACTAAAAAAAGTGCAGCATTAATATCCGAGGATAGTAAAGGTAGAACTTCATAGATGACCTTGGGGCCTCCGGTGGAAATACCCATAGCTACCGCCCTGGTTGCTCTACCACCACTCGAATAGGACTTCAGCTTTATTTCTGACCTTTTCCGGCTGCGGGATAAGCGGTCAGATATTCTCCCCTTTTTCTTGAGGCTAGCAGCCAGTTTGACCTTGCTTAATAGTTCGGCCGCAACACTATCCATATTACTGGAAACGGTTCCCCCCGGTTTGCCAATGAAATCAAATGCTCCTAACTCCAGAGCTTCAAAGGTGGTCACTGCCCCTTCCTGAGTTAGAGATGACACCATAACTACGGGACATATCTTTTCATCAACAATATACTGCAGCGCAGTAATGCCATCCTGTCCTGGCATATTAACATCCATGGTGACCACATCAGGCAGGTAGTCCCGCGCTTTTTCCACCACATCGTTACCGTCACGGGCAGGAGGCAATACCTCAATTTCCGGATCCGTTTCCAGTATCCTTTTCAGCACTTTACGCATTAAGGCTGAATCATCAGCTATCAGAACCTTTATCATTCTTCTCGCCCCTGCCCTGTTTTTTAAGCCTGGGTGTTTTACTTTGTTTGGCCTTCTCTGCCGGTTTCATATCCTCCAACTTTTGCCACTCTTTTTCCACCAGAATGTTTTCCAGGTTAAGCATCATAATCATACGCTTTTCCAGATTGGCGATACCATCCATAAAGCTGTGTATCTCCTGGTTCTGTAATATATCAGGTGCATCCTCTACTAACTGGCGGGATATACGCAATACTTCCAGAACTTCGTCAACGATTATACCAATTTTTTTCTTGTTAATGTCGCTTACTATCACCCGGGTGAATTCATTATAATCCTTGGATTCAATTTCAAAACGTTTTCTCAAGTCTATAACTGGTATAACATCCCCGCGCAGATTGATAACTCCTTCTACGAAACGGGGGGCACGTGGTACTTTGGTAATCTTGGCCAGGCGGTTAATCTCCTGTACCTGGGTAATGCGTACCCCGTACTGTTCCCCAGCCAATCCGAAAACCACCATTTGTTCTTCGTCCATTTCATCCAGGAAATTTTCTTCTACTCCTGTACTTCCCTCGCTATTTTCCAGGTTACCTATATCCTGTAATTCTTCCCGGCTTATTATTTCCCTGGGATCAAGCAGCATTATAATACGTTTTCCCCCATCTACCCGAGCAATTCCTTTTAACTGTTCGCCGCTTTCGCCACTCAGGGCCTGGGGTGGTGCAAAAATGGTATCTTTGGCAATACGAGCAACTTCATATACCCGATCCACCACCAGACCGAAGCGGGTATTATCAGCATCAACCACCACCACCCGGGTGCTTTCACTTATCTCATCGTTTCCGGTATCAAGTTTAATCCTCATATCTACAATTGGCATCAGGGTATCTCTTAATGATATAACCCCTTTTATATATTCCGGCAGGTTAGGAACTTTTACTATCTCAGGGTAGCGGATTATTTCCCTAACATTCTCAATCTCCAGGGCAAACTCCTCATTCCCTAGCAGGAAAGAAACCAGTTGTACCTCTTCTATCTTATTTTCTGCTTCCCGCTTACCGCTATCTTTAGCCGTATTTTGGCCCGAGGTCTCTTTCCTTGCAGTTTGCTCCATGCTGCACAGGCTTCCAGCTTCAAGTATCATTACCAGCTTCTTGCCATCATTTATCTTGACCACGCCTGAAATGGTGCTCATATCCATATCTGCCGCCATAGCGGGAGTTGCTTCAATGTGATTACCCTCTACCCGCAGAACTTCCGAGACCTCATCAACACTGAGACCTACCTTCCTTCCCTTCACATCCACCACAATCACTCGGCTGGAAACATCCCGCTCTGCCTGCTCCATACCGAATTTTACCCGGGTATCCAATACCGGTAAAATTTCGCCCCGCAGGTTAGTTACCCCTTCCACATAAGACGGTGCTTGCGGTACGGCAGTTATGGATGGCGTTCTTATGATTTCCTGTACGTCCATGATATCTATGCCGAAATTTTCCTGTCCCAGGACAAAAGTAACCAGTTGCATTTCTTCAGAGGAGAATACATGGTCATTTTTCATTTAAATCCCTCCTCAAATATAAATACCATTCCCCTCTAGTTAATCTGCATTTCGTCAGCTATAGATGCAATCTCTTCAATCGAATTAGCCAGTTCATTGATGGCCTTTGCCTGTTCCTGAGCCACCCGGGCGGCTTGATCTACCTGCTGTTGTGCCATGCCGATAATCTCCATTACCCGCTTCGCTTCCCGCACATCCTCGACTGTGGCGGTCTGGCTTTCATTGATAGACTTGAGTAAAACTTCGCGGTTTTTGGCGATATCTTCTAATTCAGCAGTTACTGCTGCATTTTTCTTAGCTGCTAACTCAATCGCTTCATCACCCTTGCATGATGCCATTTCGGACTGAGCTACTTCCGTAACCACCTTACTCATCTGCATCTGGATATCTCGCACTAAATCCTTAATTTTATCGGCATTCTCAGCTGATTCAGTAGCCAGGTTCCTGATGTCTCCAGCCACTACAGAAAAGCCTCGTCCATGTTCACCGGCGGTGGCTGCCTCGATAAATCCATTTACAGCCAGCATGTTAGTTTGAATGGAAACATTCTCGATAGTATCCACAATCTTTTCTATGCGGCGAATCTTATCCTGCAGCGCTTCAATAGCATTCTCGGTTCCCTCATATGATTTAATACATTCCTTTAGCCTCTGCCAGACATCTCGAGTCGCTGCTCGGGAACTCTCTAGTATTGTTGCAACCTCCTGATTAGTCTCTCTCGCTTCGGTAGCCTTATTTATAAGTTCCTGCAACTTATCCTGAGTATTTTCAGCTAAAGCAGCCGCCTTCTCACTTTCCGTAAAAATAGTGTGCGCTCCCTCTGCCATCTGTACCAGGGCAGTAGCGATCTGGGTTGCTGATGTACTTAGCTCTTCAATGTTGGCAGACAATTCTTCAGCTGTAGCTGCCACCTCTTCGGCCGATTTGTTAATATTAGTAGAACTCTTCAATTCCTCGGACATTTCTGCCAGCTCCTGGGTGGCAATGTTAACTTCACTCAGGGCTTTACCCTGTTCAACTACCGCCTTGGCAGACTCTTCAGCACCTGTTAGAATCTGTTCCGAAGCACTGGCAATTGACTGCGCAACACCCATAAATTCATCAGACATAGCTTGCAAATCCAAAGCACTTTTGCCGCTTTCGTTAACCATTACCGCATACTTGCCAAAAAGATTTCCCATTTGTTCAAAGCCTTTATTAGTTTCCTCCAGGTCACTCTGCATGCTGTTAAATTCTTCTACCACCTGGTTTATATCCTTGACCACTTCATCAACCCCGGTCCGTATCTCCTCGACTACCCCCCGGATATCACGGGCCGAGCGTTCGGAAATTTCCGCCAGGTTCCTCACTTCATCAGCTACGACGGCGAAACCGCGTCCATGTTCGCCGGCCCGGGCGGCTTCAATAGCTGCATTTAAAGCCAACAGGTTAGTTTGATCAGCAATCATTACTACTGCCTGTACAATATCCCCGATCTGGCGCGATTGTACTTCCAGTTCTTCTATGCGCTTGCCGGACTGCAGGTTTTTACGGGCTGCCTCTTTAATCTGAGTTACCACAATATTCATAGCTGCCATTGATTCGCGGGCTGCCACGGTTCCGTTTTCAGCATTCTGCTCTAACAATTCCACACTTTTTTCCACTTCTATAGCGGAACGGTTAACCTGAACCGTGGCTGCCCGCATTTCTTCACTGCTGCTGCCTACTTGTTGCCCATTAATGGCCAGTTCGTTCATCAGTTGGGAAAATTCCTGGGCCGCCGCATTGGATTCCTCGATCCCCGCCAAAAGTTCTTCCGAAGCAGCTGCAATCCTTTCCGCCATAGCCTGTTGCTTAGCCATGGTACGAGCCCGGGCTTTTTCCTGGGCCAGTTTTCGAGCCTGTTCCCGCTTACGGGCAATATCCTCATCAGTTTCCGTTTTAACCGTAATTCCGGTTCTCTCTTTTGCTTCCATAGTTGCAGGCTTTTCTAGTTTCTTGGCCACCATCATCACTCCTTATATCTTTTTATAGAATTTTTAAATCCCGACCCCGGCGGGCCAGTATCTTATTGCCGTCAACATAACCAGTTTCGGTAATCTGAATCTCGTTCTGGGTACCAGTTTCAATATCCAGAGCCGTGACATTTAGTATTCCATTCTCATCGATAGTAAAGGTGACGTCAATGCTGGGTTCACCGGCTTTGGCTTTTTGAATGTTTTCCAGATGAAACTTCCCCAGAGACACATTTACACCCTCGCCCGAGTCGCCCAGTTCATCCCGCTGCAATATGTGTATAATCACCTCCTCCTGAAAGTCTTCCACTGTAGTAAAAAGACTAGATTCAATAGTTGGATAAGGTGTATTAGGAGGAATTAGAGCTACGAATCCCCCCTGATTATCTTCTACTCCCAGGGTATGGCCGGTCACATCATGTAATTCTACATGGTCTAGCTCGCCGCCAAGCATTCCTCCTTCCAAGGCTGCTCCCAGTGCTACTACTTCATCAGGGTTTATTTCTGCCCGTAGTTCCACACCAGGAAATAACTGCTTAACTAAATCTTTAAATCCCGCCATACGAGAGGCTCCTCCAGCCAGTACTACTGCTTGGACCCACTCTTTGGAGACACCCGCCCGGGTAAAGGTTTGTTCAATTAATTCGGTGATTTCTTTAAAAAGATGACTGCAGATATGATTGAATTCCTCCCGCCGCAGGGTCTGGTTCAGATGTACCGGGCCTTGCGCCCCCATAGTTATATAAGGTACTAATATGGAACACTCGTTTACACTGGAAAGGTCTACTTTAGCCTTTTCGGCATTTATATGTATCTGCTGCAAGGCAATGGGATCAGCGCTTAAATCGGTACCGTTGCTCATTTTAAAGGTTTCCAGGATAACTTTTACCAGTTGTTTATCAAAATCCAGTCCTCCTAATTGGCTTGATCCACCTATGCCAAGTACCTGGCAAACTTCATCCTGGTATTCCATCAAGGTTATATCGAAAGTTCCTCCGCCAATATCCAAAACCAGTATGTTTTCTTTTTCCTCTCGATTTGCCCCGTAGGCCAAAGCTGCGGCAGTTGGTTCGTTTAGGAGCTTTAGTATTTTAATACCGGCCAATTCACCAGCCAGTAAGGTAGCCTGCCGCTGGTTATCATTAAAATAAGCTGGAACCGTTACCACCGCAGCAGTTATTTCCTGTTCCAGATACGCCTGCGCATATTGGAGGAGTTTACGCAGTATAAGGGCGGAAATTTCGGGTGGGGTATAGCTACGCTCTCCTATTTCCACCTGGTAATTAGTGCCCATCTGGCGCTTAATGGAGCTTACGGTACGGTCAGCCTTTAGTATCAGCTGGGAACGGGCCAGTTCCCCTACCATAACTTCCTGTTCGTTTTTAAAATATACGACCGAAGGGGTCAGACGGCTACCCCGTTCATTAATAATTATTTCCGCCTTACCTTCCCGGTTAATAAAAGCTACCAGTGAATTACTCGTACCCAGGTCTATACCAACAATCACCGGCTCTCCTCCCTCCTTATAAATAAGCACTACATTAGATTATTTTTATTCAAATTCCTATAGGGGCGAAGCCGTGTGTTCGCCCTGGGTCAATTCTTTAATTTAATTCTTAATTCTTAATTAACCACCCATGGCTGTTAGACACAACCATTGATGAAAATAGCTGATAGGGTATGATTTATTTTTATAAATATCCGCGTAAATCCTAATATAATCCGCGCGATCCGCGTGAAATAAAAATCTATTTTCTTATTAACTTCATATTCTCTATAGCCGTTTGGTTTTGGGGATATACCTCCAGAGCTTGCTGTAAGAAGCTTAAGGCCCCCTCTATACGAGAGTTATCAGCTAGAATGACCGCTATATTGTTTAGAGAACGTGAAAGCAACTCTGATATTTCGGGTACATTGGACTCAGGTGCATCCAGCAGGTCAACTATCTGCCGGTAATAATAATAAGCTTCAAAACTATCACCTATTTCGTCCTGTTCCAAAGCCTTGCCAAACAAAGCCTCGGCCTGGGCAAGAACGCTTTCTGAGGATTTTGCTTCATAATGTCCCTGGGTTGCGGTCAGGAGCACATCCAGCCCTATACCCAGATTTTTCTTAACTGCCATTATTACCACCACTCCTGGTTAAAATAATGTCAACTGTCTGGCTGTAATCCTGCGCTCCGCGACAAGCAGGCGCGTATTCAAAAATGGTCTTGCCAAAACTGGGAGCCTCGGCCAGCTTTATATCATTTCTCACCGCCGGCAGGATGTTATCATCACCAAAATTCTGCCGTATTTCTGCAATTACACTGCGGGCCAGATTAGTACGCAAGTCACACTTTATCGGTAAAATGCCCAGCAATCGCAGTTCCGGGTTCAGATCGGCATTAATCTTGTATAATATTCCGGTCATCTGGGCCAGACCATCCATTGATAAAAAAGTAGGTTCAATCGGAATAATCAACCACCTGGCCGCTACTAAACCATTGACGCTTAGTAACCCCAGAGCCGGAGGAAGATCTACCAGTATATAGTCATAGCTGTTTTCTACCTCCATAAGCAGGTCTTTTAAGAGGGTCTGGCAATTCTCTTTATGAGCTGCCTCAACCTCCAGGGCGGCCAAATCCGGCTTGGCTGGAAGCAGATGAAACGGTTTTTTATCCTTGATGATGGTGGATTGCAGTTCCACCCCGGGCTGCTGTCCATCTGCTAGAAGGTGCAATAATTCGTATAGACTACTGGCCAAATTATAGGGCAAAACGCCACAACTTATGGTAGCCTGAGCCTGGGAATCAGCATCCACTACCAGAACCCTTTTACCGGCTCGAGCCAAACCATCAGCAATATTAATAGTGCTGGTAGTCTTACCACTACCCCCTTTACGGTTAGCCAGAACAATAGTAGTAGCCATAAGTCTTCCTCCCGCTTTATGTTAATGCCCGGGCTGCCAGCAGATAAGATGGATTTAAAATCAACACCACGCTGCCATCTCCCAGGATGGTAGCACCAGTATAAATCTTGAGACTGGCCAGTTCTTCTGCCAGGGCCTTAACTACAAATTCCTGTTCATTCTTGAAAGAGTCCACTATCAGTCCAAATTTATAGCCATCACTGGCAATCACAACTATGGGAACACTTTCCCGCTGAGAATACTGCTTCTGGGAACTATTGCCAGGTTGCAGTGCATCCTGCAGACCAATTAAGGGTATGATCTGCTCCCGTATATCAGCTACCATATTAGTTTTGTAGCTTCTAATCGAACTACCGGGCAGTTTTACCGTTTCCTCTATGACATCCAGGGGAATTATAAAAGACTGCCCCCCACTTTCCACCATGAGACCACGAAGAATAGACATAGACAAAGGAATCTTTAAGGAAAAGTGAGTACCCTCCCCTACAGTGCTGGTCAGGTTAACTATTCCACCCACCTTTTCTATGTTGGTTTTAACTACGTCCATACCAACTCCACGCCCGGATAATTCGCTCACCTCCTCCCGGGTACTAAAACCGGGAGCAAATATTAACTGCAGAGCATCTGCATTAGTTAAGTTTTCAATCCGTTCAACGCCGATTAAGCCTTTTTTTACCGCCTTGAGCTTAATTTCATCCGGGTTTAGGCCTTTGCCATCATCTATGATTTCAATAAGTACATAATTGCCCTGGTAACCCGCCCGGAGATAAATCCGTCCCGTAGCACTCTTGCCTTTGGCCTCTCGCTCATTAGGGACTTCGATACCGTGGTCAACTGCATTACGCAACATGTGAACCAGGGGATCATTTATGGCTTCAATTACCGTCTTATCCAGTTCGGTATCCTCTCCCTCAATTATTAAATCCACTTGTTTTCCAGTTTTCCGGGCGGTATCGCGGATAGTACGAGGATAGCGCTGAAAAAGTACCCGCAGTGGAACCATTCGCGCGGACATTATGGCATCCTGCAGTTCATTAGAAATGGTAGATAGTTCTGCAGCTACGCCTTTAACCTCACGGGCCAGAGCTGGCAAATCATATTCCAACCCGATAGTATTGGCCAGGTGAAAAATACGGTTTTTGGAGATTAATAATTCTCCAATCATATTCATCAACCGATCCAGCTTTTCTTGACTAACCCGAATAGACTGACTACCATGTTCAGAGGTGCTGCTTTTAGCCTGCTCCAGCACCTTTTGGTCCTTTTCCCGAGCCAAAGCCTGCTGGGCCAGGGCTATTTTTAGGTCTCCTGCTTTAATTGCTCCACTATCGACTAAAATATCCCCCAGCTGTTTTTGCTGTTGTAAAGCCGAATTTACCTGTTCCAAGGTTAGTTTCCGTTCTGATATTAGAATTTCACCAATTTTCTTTTGACTGTATTCGGGGGGTACGTTTTCCAGCAAACTTTGCAGACTCTTAATCTTAAGATTCATCAAATCCTGAACCTTTTGGTAATTGGCATGTAGAAATTCCAGTAATTCTTCCGTTATCAAATCTTTTTCCGGAACAAATCTCTCCAGATGCTCTAGAGATTCCTCAACTTCCAAAATTAGTTCGTTATAATCGAGATAGCGGGCCGTGGAGACTATGCTCTTTAATGCCCGCAAGTACTGTTTGGTTCGCTTGGAGTCTATGATTTGGCCCTTGGTAATGGTGTTAATTATACCCAGCATAGACTCTAAAGCCTGGCTGCCAATGTTCATAAAAGCTGCCAACTGCTGTGGCAGTTTTTTATTATCTTCATCCACTCTTGATTCAACTGCGTTAACAACCCAGTCTTGTTTTGACAATGATGCTATATGCTGCATAAGCTGATCAATTGAACAATCACCGACCTCATTGCCACCAAGTATACTTGTTAAGATAGTTACTTTATCAACTACCGCGAGAATCAAATCTATTACCTTAGCTGATAGAGGTCTTGCTAAATTGCGATGCTGTTGTAGCAAAGATTCCGTAGCATGGGTAATTGTTTTCATAGCTATAACCGGGTTATCAAGTTCATCTTTTTCCTGCATACTGATAATTACTCCCGCTCCACCCTTGATACTGTGGAATCCCCGCAGTATCGCATTAAGTATTTCAGGATTATCAGGGTATTTCTCTAATTCAACACATTTATGCTCAGTAGTCTCCAGATGCTCCCGGGTTTCATCAATAAAATCAGTAAGCATTTGCTCATATAGCGGTGAAAGTTCAACCTTAAGCGGTGTTGCTGCTTCGTCACTGTTTACGTTATCCTCGTTATTGCCCGAAACCACCTGGTTGGAGGCTTCTATCTGGCGTAGTTCTTCCACCCCGGCAATAAATTCCGGATAATCCATTTCCTCAATATCTATAGTAAATGTCTCTTTTACCGGGTTAGCTTCAATCTCTTGAATCTGCTGGCCTAATTGTTTAATAAAGGCATTAAGGATATCCACACCCCGCAAAAGTGCATCGGTTATTTCCGAGTTGCTGCCATATTGGCCCTTTTTCATATCAGTTAAGAAAGATTCCAGAACATGAGCAGTATCCTTAATAGGTGTAAGTTCCAAAAAACTGGCAACACCTTTTATGGAATGCATGGCGCGGAAAACCGAGTCCAGTAACTCCGGGGTAAAATCCATTTCCAGTTTAAGTATACCTTCCTCGATTCCGTTTAGGTGTTCACTGCATTCCTCAACTATTCCATGCAATATTTCTAAATCATCAGGTTCAAAGGTGAATTGCAAATCAAAGCCACCTTTCTTATCAGCCTATTACCGGCCTAAAAGCATACGAATATTTTCTACCAGTTCGTCCGGTTCGGTAGGTTTAACAATATATAGATTAGCCCCGGCTTCAAATCCCCTCTGTTTATCTTGCAGTTCTTCTTCAGTGGAGATAATAATGATGGGCAGGTCTTCAAAGTTGGGATCTTCCCGTAAGCGCTCTATCAATGTGTAACCATCCATGTTGGGCATATTAATATCAGTTAAACAGATAAGTAGTTCTCCATCGGTGCCATATATTTTTTCCAGCGCATCTGCTCCATCCAGGGCGGTAACTATTTCCAGACCAATACTTTTTAAAATGTAACTATGGAAGTTCCGAATCATCTCGGAATCATCAACTATCAGCACTTTTCCCCCCATTATTTCAACCTCCTTGCCAATTTGAATATTGATTAGACGTATCCCGAACTCAGCCAAATATCACCCCAGTTTAATAGTAATTTACCGCTGCCGAATCCGGGTTACCGCTGGTACACTATGTAGTTATGCAATTTTCGTATTTTAAATGCCGAGCTTATGCGGCTTAGAGACTCGGCATGTCCCAGGAAAATATATCCCCCGGTTCTTAACATGCTGTAAAACTTGTCTACTACCTGTTTGCGCGAAACATCATCAAAGTAAATCAATACATTACGACAGAACACAAAATCATAATCCTCCTCATAGCGCAGGGCCCGTCTATCCATTAGATTAACGTGTTCGAAAACCACCATATCTTTGATATCCTGGTCAACAACATATCTACCGTTAGAAGCTGGATCAAAATATCTCTGCAGATAGGTTGGTGGTACATCTTTAACTGAACGCTGATCATAGACACCTCTACGTGCTCTACTTATTACATTTTCATCAATATCTATAGCCTTGATTAATACCTCCCAAGAGGAATAGTGTTCTATCATTTCCCGTAGAATAATACCCAGGGTGTATGGTTCTTCTCCAGTAGAACAACCTGCGCAGAAAATTTTAATGGTATGGTTATTCGCCTCAGCTTTATGTTTTATAACTTCCTGGAGACAAGACTCAGCAAAAATCTGTAACTGGGAAAATTCACGGAAAAAGTAGGTTTCATTAACGGTAAGTAAATTCATTAATTGTTGAAATTCGCGGCCCTGGGGGTCGAATATCTTAAGATGCCGGATGTAGTCTTCCACCCGGTCAAAGCCGGCCGCCGTCATTCTTTGGTGCAAACGCTTCTTCACATAATAAATTTTGTTTTCCTCATAACTTATTCCGGTGCGTTCATAAATAAGATTTCTGAGTTTAATAAAATATTCCAGAGGCAATTCCAAATATATCACCTCATTTGCTAGTGCAATCGCGCAATAGACTTGTCTATAGTTTCCAACAGATCCTGATCGCTTTCCTTTTTTCCCATCTCTAATAAAACTGGCAAAGCCTCAATATTACCATACAGGCCCAGTCCCTCTACCGCACCCATGCGGATTAACGTCTCTTTATTACCTGTATACTCCAGTAGAACCTGGTATATCTCCGGATTCTGATAATGCCCCATAAGTATCAGCAGTTCATATTTATTAATGTCACTAATATCTATTTTAAGATAGTAGGAAAGTACATTTAGTAAATCAGGTGGTAGCAGTTTTCGGGGGTTACGATTGAGTATCCCTTCAATAGCATTTATTATCTCCTTATGCATTACTTTACCTTTCTCTGCTATCAAAGAGATGATCAGGCGCAAATGTATATCTGACCCCTTACGGGCAACAAATTTGAGGAATGAATATTGCTCCAGAATGCTTATGTTTTCGTAGCTAGGATACATCTTGTTAACACAGCGTATAGATTCTTTATCTCCGATAATAGCCAGTGCCTCCAGACAGGTACAACGTAATAGTATGTTATCACTGCGCACGAACAGCTCGTTTACCCGAGGGGTATAGTTGGTATCCTCCATATGACCCAGGTATTCGACTGCAGTAATTTGATTATTAATATCCGGATCATTCAAACCCTCAGCAAGCAGTTCGGTCGTGTGAAGAGTTTTCAGCTGAAATAGAATATCCAGAGCAAATTTACGAATATCCTTGTCGGGATCGCCCAGTAGTTTTCTCATAAACTCCGTGGCAATTTCACCCTGCAGGGATAAGATTTCTATACCGGAATTGCGGATAAAAGCATCTTCACTTGATAACAGGGGAATTATTTTTTCAACAATTTCCCGTCCCTTAAAACTCTTTAGACAATTTACTATTACTTCCCTTACGAAACGGGATTTTTCTAATCCCAGGCGGTCAACTAAAGCCTTTATTCCTCCGGGTACTCCGTCAAACGCTATGTCTTCGGCTGCAAATGTTCTGGTTTTTTCGTCTCCGTTATGTAAATCATGAATCAATTCATCAATACTGGCCAAGGCCTCTCCTCCTCCAGGCATAATTTCCTTTACTACTTTAATATGCAAAAATCATGCCACAAATAGGTAAAGATGGTAATCCCGAATAGAGCATCTGTTGGGTCCTTGGTCCTGTTCACTTTTCGGACACTGGTTGTATAAAATTGTAGGATTTTAGTACGGGACTCAGGTTAGTACGATTAATAAAGGTATCTTGTAAATAATTTCGCATTTAGAACTTGATTAATGGTCTAGCGTTGGGAGTAAGGACTTAGGGCTGAGGCGTTGGCTTGAGGATTATAGGGGCAGGTCCATCATAATAAATCTGCGTTCATCAGCGTCAAAAAACCGGTTTCTCCATTTTAGTTGGTGGTTACGTCCCCCGGGCATACGGCTAATTTTAAAAAGCGAAAAACCCCTCCATTACGGAGGAGCTTTTCACTTTGCATAGCTCATTCACTATCTCTTTATTTATCCTTCATACCAGGTGCAACACCTGGTATGAAGGCGGTGAATGACCATTTAGTTTAGTTTAGCCTGGTATTCACTGTTAAAGTTTTTGAGAGTGGTCAATACTGGTGAAGGTGCGGCCTGGCCCAGGCCACAGAGACAGGTTTTGGTCATAACCGTACCCAGTCTCTCCAGGAGGGATAAATCCCCGCCACTACCTTGACCAGCGTCCAGTTTTTCCATCATTTCGTGTATGCGTTTGGTACCTTCGCGACAGGGAGAACATTTGCCACAGGATTCATGTTCAAAGAAACCTGCAATCCTGGCTACTACATTTACTATATCACGAGTCTCATCCATTACAAATACTGCGCCAGAGCCCAGTACGGCACCTATGGCAGTCATGGAGTCAAAGTCAATGGGTGTATCCAGCATAGATTCAGGTATAAAGCCTCCAGAAGTACCGCCTATCTGAACCGCCTTGAATTTTTTGCCATCCTTGATGCCTCCGCCAAAGTCATAAATAACCTGGCGAATGCTGGTGTTGGTAGGTACTTCAAAAACGGTGCGGTTATTGACATCACCAGTTAAAGTAACAACTTTGGTACCGGGATACTTTTCCGCCCCTATAGATTTGTACCAGTCAGCACCTTTTTCCAGTATTATCGGGATATTGGCAAAGGTTTCAACGTTATTTACTATTGTAGGCTTCTGCCATAAACCAATAACCGGCGGGAATGGTGGTTTGAAACGGGGTTCTCCGCGATTACCTTCAATGGATTCAATCAGGGCACTTTCTTCACCGCAGACATAAGCTCCGGCTCCCATCCTGACTTCAATGTCGAAATCTCCCAGAACACCTTTTTCTTTAGCCTGGGCTATAGCCTGATTAAGGATATCAACTACATAAGGATATTCTCCCCGGCAGTAGATATAGCCTTTATTAGCACCTATGGCATAACCGCATATGGCCATACCTTCCAGTACCGACTGGGGATCATTTTCCATTATGGTACGGTCTTTATAAGTTCCGGGTTCACCTTCATCAGCATTGCAGACGACATATTTTTGCTCGGACTGTACTTTGTAGGAAAAGCTCCATTTCATACCACAATTAAAGCCAGCCCCGCCGCGTCCCCGCAACCCAGACTTTTTAACTTCTTCCATTAAAGCTTCCTGTCCCATCTGGCGTGCTTTTTCCAGGGACTTGTAGCCCCCGGCATTAATGTAGTCTTCTATTTTTAGGGGATCTATTTTACCCATGTTACGCAAGACGATGCGCATTTCCTCAGCCATTGTATTCCCTCCTTTCATTATTTGTATGCGGCCAGAATGCCGGGTATTTTTTCTGGGGTTATATCGCCATAAGGCTTGCTATTAACGGTTATCACCGGAGTAGCCTGGCACTGGCCTACACATTCACAAAATTCCAGGGTAAATTTACCATCGGCAGTGCTTTCTCCCATCTTGATACCCAGTTCCTTTTCCAAAGCGTTTACTACTTCTTTAGCTCCAGCCACATGACAGGGTGCACTTTCACAAATGCGAATTACATTTTTGCCCCGTTCTCCAACCTTAAGATATGAATAAAAAGTTGCCACCCCATAAGCTTTAGCCAGGGGCAAGTCAAAGACCTGAGCAGCATAGGCTATAGAGTCTTCAGGAATGAAACTATATTCCCTCTGCAGAGCATGATAAGCTTCAATAATGCCGCCGGGAAGATCTTTATACCGGTTAATTATTTCCTTGTAGTCTGCCATTACATGTTCACCTCCCTGGGGTTAAATAATAAATCTATTCATCAAGAAATTAAAATAAATCCATTTCTAATTACATCTTTCAAGGCATGAGCAGTTTTAAGGCTGCTCCAACCTTATACTACTGGGATCCAGTAAGATAACCGAAACTAAAGTACCTGCTGCAATTGCCGGATTTCCGGCAGGTAAGTCAATCAAGGCGTTACAGTTCACCAGCGAACGAATCATGCCTGGCTTTTGCCCGGGTAAAACCTTTACCCTCCAGGTGCTGCCATCAGTAGTTAAAGAGGCCCGTACAAAACGTCGGTCACTACCTTTGGCACCTATATTATCCAGACATTGAGCTTTTACCCTGGGGGTATAAGGCTCCTTTCTCTGTAGAGCACGAATCACCGGAGCAACTAGCAGTTCATAACCTACAGCACAGGCAGCCGGATTGCCGGACAGGGAAATAAGATACTTCTTATTCCATAACGCGGCTCCGTTATGACCGCCTGGTTGAATGGGAACTCCCCAGAAAAACATATCCCCGCCCAGTTCTTGGAAGAGCTGTTTGCTCTGTGCCTCTAGCCGAGCATAAGTTCCACCTATAGTTATAAGCAGGTCAGCCTTTTCCAGTATCTCCCGCATGTAAGCTATAAGTTCAACCCGCTCTCTGCTGCCAGCAAGATCCAGCGTTACTATTTGGGCACCATCTCGCCCGGCCAGAGCCGCCAGCAGGGGTCCGTTACTGTCTCTTAAACAACCGGGACTGGAAGTCTCTCTCCATGACACCAGTTGGTCTCCCAGGCTGAGGACTGCTACCCGAGGACTGCTGTACACCTGTACTTCAGTCCTTCCTTGAGCAGCCAGCACTGATATTAACCCGGGGGTAATTATACTCCCCTCCGAGGCATATAGCTCACCAGCTTTGAAATCCTCACCCGCCTGGCGAATAAATTCGCCCGCCCTGACTGCTTTCCCCAGGTAGATTTCCGTATCTCCAATTTCTATATCTTCATGGGGAATCAGAGCTGCACTGCCCTCTGGAATAGCTTCACCAGTTCTCACCTCGAAAGTCTCTCCGCTGTTTAAGAGCGTCTGGGTTAATTGCTCTGCTGACACGGAAGCAGCTATAGTAAGTTTTTTGTTTCCCTGAAGGTCATCTGCATGCAAAACATAGCCATCCCGTGCTCCTGATGACCATGCGGGAAGGTTTTCTGCTGCGACCACATCCTCAGCCAGAACCTGACCGTTGGCGTTTAATATGGATAGCTTCTCTACCGCCAGCGGTATAAGGTTTTGCAACAAAAGCTGCTGAGCTTCTTCTAGACTTACATTAAACAGCACTGCCTGACCTCCGTTCTTAAAAACTGCTTTTGCCAAAGGGGCAAATGGGATAATGGCAGACTTTACATTCTTCACAAAAGCCACCATGTCCCAGTGCCACTATATCTGCCCGGCTTATACGCTCACCGGCAAAAATACGAGGCAGTAAAAGGTCAAAAGTAGTGGTACGACTGAACAAAGCACCGGCGGGAACACCACATATAGCAACGTGCTCGCGGTAAGCCACCATGTTCTGGGTTCCCGGAAGAGCCGGCGCCCCATAAAAGACTACTTCCGCTCCGCTAGCTCTTATCCCCAGAGGCGTGACATCGTCAGGATCTACTGACATACCACCGGTGACTACAACCAGTTCAGCGCCTTCTTCAATATAATTGTTTATTTCCTGGGCAATTATCTCGGGATTATCAGGGACAATAACCTGTCCCATGATTCTGCCCCCAAATGGAGTTACTTTTTTACGGATTAACCTGCCAAAACCATCTTTTATCTGGCCATTATATATTTCACTTCCGGTAGTAACAATTCCCACCCAAAGCGGGCTAAAAGGCATAACCGAAACCAGCGGTTCCGGGTTGGAAGCCAGCTTTTCAGCTTCCTCCAAAATATACCTTTCAATGGCCAGGGGTATTACCCGAGTACCTGCCACCAGTTGTCCTTTAACTACCGGTCGCTTATTATGGATGGTGGCAAAAACGACGTTTTCCAGGTTGTTAATCCAATTAAGCCGGTTTACATCTATATTTAGTAATCCATCATACTGGGCACAGAGATTAACCCGACCCTGGCTGGGTTCAGTAGAGCTTAAACCCCTACCCGCTGCCAAACTGGCCAGCCTGGTAGCAGCTTCATCCTCATGAACCAGATTATCCTGCGGTTCCCATACGTAGATATGTTCCTTACCCATATCCAACAGTATAGGGACATCAGCCGGGGTTATTAACTGTCCTCTGCGGTAGGCCCGGTATTTTTCCCTCCCGGGTACCACTTTGGTAATATCATGGCAAAGCTCCAATCCTACTGCCTCTTGAACAGGTACCTTTTTCATTCTTAAGCCTCCTACAGTTTAGCCAGTTTTACAGCGCAGACTTTGTATTCACCAGTTCCGGTAATCGGATCCAGATGATCACTGGTAATGGCATTGGTAGGAGTTTCACTGTAGTGGAATGACATCCAGATTACACCCGGGAGCACCCGGTCGGTAACCTTGATGGCAGTTTCAGCTTCCCCTCGGCGGGAGGCAACCTTTATTTTATCACCGGTAACAACCCCAAGTTTTTCAGCATCTACAGGATTTACTTCAGCCCATTCGCGATCCCATATGCTCATGATACCCGGGGAATATGGAGTGGTAACATTGTAGTGCTGCAAAATTCGCCCGGTTGACAGCAGGAAGGGGTATTCCTCATCCGGCATTTCTCCGGGTGGTATATGATCGGAAGGTTGGAAGAGACCCAGGCCGCGGGTGAATTTGCCTGTATGCATAAACTGAGTACCAGGATGATCCAGGGTGGGGCAGGGCCACTGCAAACCTTTCTCATCCAGCCGTTCATAATTAGTTCCCGCCATAGAAGGTGTCAGGGAAGCCATTTCATCCCAAATATTTTCGGGGCTATCATAATTTAGCGGGTAACCCATGTAGTTAAACATTTCGCAAATGCTTTCCCAGTTAGCCTTACCAGGAATAGGTTCTATAGCCTTGCGTACTCTCTGGATACGACGTTCGGTATTGGTAAAGGTACCGTCACATTCTGCGAAACTGGCTGCCGGTAGTATTACATCGGCATATTCAGCCGTCTCGGTGAGGAAGAGCTCTTGAACTACCAGAAACTCCAGTTTTTCCAGGGCTCCCCGAATATGATTGCTATCGGGATCAGTAAGCACCGGGTTTTCACCCAGGATATACATAGATTTAACTGTGCCTTCATGGGCACCTTCAAACATCTCAGGAATCTTTAAGCCCACTTTATCCGGCATGGGTCTTCCCCAGGCCTGCTCAAATTTCTCTTTAGCTGCAGGAAGGGTTACACTCTGGTAACCGGAATATACATTGGGCAGAGCTCCCTGGTCACATGCTCCCTGTACGTTGTTCTGCCCGCGGATGGGGCAAACGCCTACGCCAGCCCGTCCCAAATGTCCGGTTAACATGGCCAGATTGGCACAACTCATAACGTTACGGGTTCCGCAAATATGCTCGGTTATTCCCAGGGTATAGAAAAGCATGGCTCTGTCGGTAGTAGCATAGAGACGGGCCACAGCATAAAGATCCTCAACCGAAATTCCAGTTATTTCGGATACTTTTTCCGGAGGATAATTTTCTGCTATGGCTTTCATTTCTTCATAGTTTTCGGTTCGTTCCTCGATGAATTTTTTATCTTCCAGTCCTTCTTTAATAATGATATGCATAAGTCCATTCAGGAGAGGAATATCAGTTCCCGGATTATGACGCAGCCAGTAGTCGGCTTCATCGACCAGGTCAATATGACGAGGATCACAAACCACCAGTTTGCACCCATTGCGGGCTGCTTGTCTCATCTTGTAACCGATTACCGGGTGAGCTTCAGTGGTGTTGGTGCCAATTAAAAACATTAGTTCGGCATCGGTAGAAATTTCGTTAATGGAGTTGGTCATAGCGCCGCTTCCAAATGTGGTGGCCAGACCGGCCACAGTAGGCGCGTGTCAGGTACGGGCGCAGTGGTCAACGTTATTGTTGCCCATAACTGCGCGGGTGAATTTCTGTACCAGATAGTTCTCTTCATTGGTACAACGGGCTGAGCTAAGAGCAGCAAAGGATCCGTTCCCATATTTTTCTTTTATCTCGTTAAACCGTTGGGCAATAAGGCTAAAAGCTTCGTCCCAGCTGGCTTCTTCAAATTTGCCGTTCTTCTTAATTAGTGGGGTGGTTAGACGCTTTTCATTATAAATATAATCCCAGCCAAAACGTCCTTTAATACAGAGGCGACGCTGGTTAACCGGGCTTTCCGGATTAGAAAGAACACCAATTACTCTGCCATCTTTTACCGCCAGGTCAAAATTACAGCCGGTCCCACAGAAGGGACAGGTAGTCCTGACCCGTTCAATTTCCCAGCGACGGCCCTGGCCCACCATAGTTTTTTCCTGCAGGGCTCCGGTGGGACATACAGCTACACACTGCCCACAGAACACACAGCTATCGGAATCAATATAGTCAACATCACCAGCAGTTGTTGCCTTACGGTTCCAACCCCGGTTAAGATAGCTCAGATTATCGGCGCCAGTTAGTTCCTCACAAGCCCGAACACAAGCACCACAGAGAATACATTTGTTGAGGTCGCGAAGAATGAAGGGATTAGAATCGTCTATAGCATAAGCATGTTTTTCACCTTCAAAGGGACTTCCTTTGACACCATACTTATAGCAATAATCTGCCAGCTTGCAATCTCCCAGTTTATCACAGGTCATGCAGTCCAGGGGATGATCAGCCACCAGCAATTCCAGAATAGTACGCCGGGCTTCCACAATATCGGGGGATTCCGTATGCACTACCATGCCGGGGTTAACCGGGGTAACACAGGATGCTGGAAATAGACGATTTCCTTCTACTTGTACCACGCAAAGACGGCAAGCGCCCAAGGACGATAATTCCGGGTCATAACAGAGCCGGGGGATTTCTATCCCTATTTGGTCGGCTGCCTGCATTATAGTGGTACCTTCCGCAACTTCAACCTCCTTTCCGTCAATGATCAATTTGACCATTTCCACTCCAATCACTCCTTCCATAATTCTTGCTTCTTCCAAGATTCAGGTTCAAAAAACAAAAACCCCCCGCCTGAACTGGAGGTTAATAATTGCATACATGAGCCTTAACCACAGCACCAAGAGGCCCAGAAATAGCAATTATCTGGCCTTATCAGGCGGTCTCGGGCTCCTTTCCAATATCGGGAGGCAGACCAGTTTCCTTAATCTACCCTATCGGCCGATTACCATGGCTAATAGCTTTAGGTAACTCAAGCTCGGAGCATAGTAAAATGGCAGGCTTTCTTGCTATCCCCTCCTCCCTATGCTTAACTGCAGAGACTCCTCTGCGAGCAATTGGTTACTCATAATTAGTTAATAACTAAATACTAAATTGGTTTTTTTGCAGTTGAATACTCACAAATATAAAAAACAGGTATCCGTACCGGCAAAAAAGCACACTACGGCTACCTGTTTGTTTAAACAAATAGTCATATTGTAACTCCTTTCCACAATATGGGGAGGTACCGGCGTTTCCCCCTGTACCCAGGCCTGACAACCATAGGTTGATTCCCTTAGGTTGAAAGGCTCGGAGAAAAATATTTGACAATTAAATTAAAAGGACAGGTTTAGTGGCAAAAGCACACTACACCTGTCCAAGTAAACAGTTGTACTATGTACTCCTTACCACAATACGGGGAGGCACAGGAGTTTCCCCCTCTAACCATAGGCCAGCAGACCATAGCTAAATGCCCCAGGTCTGAAAGCTCGGAGTATGTCTCCACCTATTTTACAAAAATAGAAAAAGGACAGGGTACCGGCAACAAAGCACAATACACCTGTCCACTTAATAGTCAAACAGTCGTTATATGTGCTCCTTACCACAATACGGGGAGGCACAGGCGTTTCCACCTGTACCCAGGCCAGATAACCCTGGTTTTTACACGTTAGGTTAAACAGCTCGGAGACAAATATATTTTGTTACATTATAATAGATATTGTACTATGCTGACATAGTAAATATTTGTAATTATTCTAGGAGAAAGCACTGTATATGTCAAACCAGATAATGGCAAGTATAACTCAAGGTTATGCAACGGATAATATACCTTAGGAATACGATTCTTTCAGGCATGATATTATGGCTACTCCTATGTTTTAAGCCAAAGATTAATAATATTAAAATTATTTTAAACAGACAAAGCTTTCCGAGGTCCAACGGCGGTAGCGGCAGTTGTAACAGGAGCATTCTTCCTCACTAACCCATTCATCTTCATCATCAAGACTAAAATGGATACATTTACCGGCTTCCGTAACTGCTTCCTGCCACGCTTCTTTCCCCAGGGTAAAAACTTTTTCACCCTTATCATTAACCTTCCACATTGTATATCACCTCCACGGTGTTACCATCCTTACTGCCGCGGATTTTTATGCCCCCGCATACCTTCACCATTCAATATATTGGTGAGCATTTTATCTGATACCTGGTAATCAAAGAAGGTCTGGTAAAAACTACGAGTTTCTTCTCTTATATCCAAATCCTTAAACTGTTCAGGATAGAGTTGCTTTGCAGTCCACATAATAGCCAGCGGTGTTTCCAGTCCGCCTGGATGCCCCCAGCGGGACATACCTATGGGCATCTGGTAAACTTTTTTGGCTTTAACTGCTTTTAAGGGTGACCACTGCGAATTAGTCATAATATAATTTACTACTCCAGGTTCATTTACCAGAATTACATCTGCATCCCATAATAGAATCTGTTCCAGACTGGCATAGTTTTTCCCTTCTAACTGGCGCAAAGGCTGATCTACGGATACATTTATTACCCCCGCTGCTTTGGTCCAGTCACCGGCCAGGCTATCCGGATTGTCGGTGCGAGTTGCTTCGTTTACCGCATGGTAAACTCGTACCCGCTCATTTTCCGGAATAGTTGCCACTACCTTCTCTACTCTTTCTATACTGGCCTGATAGTAATCATTATAAGCCTGACCCTTTTCGGGTACACCCAGGGCCTGGGCAATGGCCATAATAGCATGCTGCTGTCCTTCAATGCTGTTATAATCCACGGCCAGGTAAGGAATATTAAACTTATCCAGTTTCTCAACTTCTGCCGGGTTTAAAGCAACACTATTTCTGACAAAGGCAACATCAGGATCAGCTTTCAGTAATTCTTCAATATTTATTGAGCCCTCCACAACTGGTACCAGGGCATCACCTATCTTCGGATACATTTCATTTAATAGTACATCCCGCTGCAAGCCGTCAGGAATAGCAACTATTTTATCCCCTTGCCCCAACATAGCGGTTACATGCCCGGAAAAGGCATAAAGGCAGGCAACCTTGTCAACATGGGCAGGTACCTGTACCTTGCGCCCCAGGTTATCGATAACCGTTATACTCTTTTCAGTTTGGCTGGGTGTATTCTCATTATCTAGTTGATTATGCCCCTGCCAGTAACGATAACCTATTACTAGTAGCAATACAATTAACAACAAAAAAATTAACCGGGGATATTTTTTATCAAACATCCGCATTCCACTCCTCTTCATTTAATCCCCTGAGAGTGCTAACTGGAACTAGTTGTTTTAATTCTGTTGAGGTATTTAGGGGACAGGTCATCAATTTGGTGTTGACATTATAAAGGGTTCTCATGTTATGTTCATTAAGTACCCGAGTAGGGTTCCCCACCTCCAGAAAATGTTTATTATGCATCAAGGCAACCGTAGTCTTAATGCCATTGTTCTCCAGATAAAAGGTATGGTTGGGAAAATGAGTAGCCATAATTACGGTTAAGTCGGTGGTTTTTACCAGCTTAACAATGGTTTCCATGACTACCATCTCATGTTTAAAATCCAGGTGGGCGGTAGGCTCATCCATTACAATCACAGGTGTTTTCTGGGCCAGGGCCCGGGCAATCATCACCAGTTGTCCCTCCCCACCACTTAACTGGGTATAGGGACGATGGCGCAGATGCCTTAAGCCGACCAGGTCAAGAGCCTCTTTGGCAATTTCCTTATCTTCTGCCGAAGGGGAAGAGAAACGCCCGGTATACGCTGCCCGTCCCATTTTTACTATATCAATTACCTGGTAGGGAAAAGTACGTTCATGGCTCTGGGGTACATAAGCGATATAGCGGGCTATCTGCCCTGATTTAAGGGTACGGGTATCTTTTCCCATTACCCTGATGTCACCCTGTTTTAAATGATTAACTCCCAAGATGTTATCTAATAAAGTACTTTTACCGCAACCATTAGGACCCAGGAGGCAAAAAATTTCACCTTTGCCCACCGTAAAACTTATGTCTTCAAAGATATTCTCTGATTGCCGTTCGTAACTAAAAGAGGCATTGGTCACCTGTAAAATGCTCATATTACCAGCCCCCTCCTTTGGTTTTCTTAAGTAGCCAGACAAAGAAGGGTCCTCCAATCAGGGCGGTAAGAATCCCCAGAGGCATCTCTGACCCGGTTATAATTCGCCCCACATTATCTACCAAAACTAAAAAACAAGCTCCCAGGGAAAGGCTGGCAGGAATTAATACCCGGTTGTCGTTACCTACTATCATCCTGCATATATGGGGAATAACTAATCCCACCCAACCTATTATTCCGCTTACACAGACTGCACCGGCGGTTGCCAGGGAGGCGCAAATAATTACTATACCCTTGTCAACTGCCAGGTTCACTCCCAGGGAATGAGCTTCCCGGTCACCCATGGATAATACGTTTATGCGCCATTTGATAGCAATTAAGCCGGCTATACCAATACTCATGGGAATTCCGGCTACTATAATATCATGGTAGCGTGCTGTAGCCAGACTACCCATTAACCAGAAAACAATAGTTGGAAGCTGCTGGTAAGGATCTGCCACGTATTTGGCAAAAGAGATTAAGGCGGAGAAGATAGAAGATACCACAACGCCTCCTAATACCAGCGTGATAGTAGGAGTAGCATTGTACACCCGGCCAATAAGGTAACTTAAAAGCACTGCCAGCATGGCAAAAGCAAAAGCAAAAATATAAATAGCCGAGGTATTGCCTTGAAAAAGAATGATAGCCAGCGCTGCACCAAACCCGGCCCCGGAACTTACCCCAAGTATTCCTGAGCTTACCAGCGGATTTCTAAATAATCCCTGAAAAGATGCCCCGCTGACTGCCAGGCAACCACCTACCATAACCCCCAGAATAGCCCGGGGCATTCGAACATCCCAAACCAGGGTATGATACATATCCGGTATATTATAGTTAACTAATGCTATTTGACCCCATAAAGTCTTGATTACCAAAGTTAGGGATAAGGGATATCTACCTACAAAGAGTGAGGCAAATATACAAAGCAGGGGTGCTATTATTAATATAATGTAAATAATTTTCTTACGCATAGTGCCCACTCCTGGAAATAACTTGAGAGGAAAATCCCCTCAAGTTATTCTTAAATTATTTACGCCTCAGGAAAAAATAAAGTATTAAAGCTCCTGTGACTATTACAATACCGGCTATTACAGGCTTACTTATACTATTGTCCTTATCAGAGGCTTCTGCCTTACTATCGTTGGTGCTCGACTTTTCAGCATTGTCAACCTTATCCTGGTCGGGCTTAGTTTCATCCTGCTCTGCCGATACCTGATTATCACTTGTTTCCAACTTGTCGTTATCAGATGTATTGTCACCTGTTACTTGATTTTGTACAGCCTGATTCTTATTAGCATCAGACTGCTGTGGGTTTACCGGTTTTGTCGGTTTAACTGTATTTCCACTTTTATTTCCGGGAGTAGTGGGGGTTACACTTCCCCCACCAGCAGTGGTAAAATTTACTTTTACCTCTTGCCCCAATACGGCTTCACTTTTAGCCTGCAACTCAGGTGATATTTTCAGGGTATAATTGCTCCCCGGTTGCAAAGGCTGCTGGGGGGCAATAGTCACTTCCCGCTTATATTCCGGTTGAATCTGGTCATCAGCCATAATAACGTTAATTGGAACCTGCTGCCCATTGTTATACAGGGCAAAACATTTTACGTTATTGTCCTTAACCGACATATTAATTACGTTTTTATTAAAGGTCAGCTTAATCTGAGCATCGACTGCTACATTTGCAGCTCCATCAGCAGGGTTGGAAGTAGCTAAGGCCAGTGGGGCATCATGCCCGCCACCGGAACCATCACCGCTATCACCTTCAGCCAGTACCGGTAAGGATAGGAATAAGCAAAAAAGTACAACCAGCGAGAGTACCAAAGAAAACCCTGATTTTTGCCTAAACTTCAACATGGTATAACCTCCTAAATATTATTTGCAGACGAGAACCAACACTCAATTTGAATTAAAAAAACCTGAAACTCTCGGAAGAAGACTTCAGGTTGTTACCCGTTACCAGGCTTAATGTTCTCCTTTCCAAAAGGGAGGCACAGCCGTTTCCGGTTGCACCCATCGGCTGTACACCATAGCCGTGACTGAAGGCAGTACAGCTCGGAGATTATTAAGTTATTAAAAACCCCTATTATTCGTAAGCACGTAAGTATTCTATCATCATTCGACATTTTTATCTAAGGTGAATTTTTACCAAAAAAATAGAGGGCAGGCTATGATGCCTGCCCTCTGTGCTTATATTAAATTCAACTATCAATTAATACCGGCTACTAATTGCTTTAATTCTCGCATTTGGCCATTTGCAGATGATATTTACAAGGTACCAGTTAGTTACTCTGATGTTGTTCAGACCATTCTTCGTTAATGGTCAAGCCCTGACGCAACTGATCTCGCAAATAAGAGATTTGTCGATTATTTTGCTCCAGTTTTTGTAAAAGCCGTTTTTCCTCCCCGGTAGTAGTATGGAGGACAAACATACCCCCGTTTTTCATAACAACTCGTCTATCAGCCAGCAAGGCCAGCATAGGATCATGAGTGACCAGCACTACTATTTTATTCTGTAATGCCAATCCTTTAAGAGCTGCTAAACGGTCAATACCGGCATTTTCAAGCTCATCCAGCAAAACTACCGGCGCATCACTAATTAGAGCTACGTCAGCTACCATCAAAGCCCGTGATTGCCCACCACTTAATACCGTAAGTTTATCCCGGCTGCTGATAGGTTCACCGCTTAGCCGGTTAGCGTAGCCTAATACTTGTTCTGCCAGCATTTCCGGTTGTTCAAGATTACGGCTGCAGGCATGTAAATAGAGAAAATCCTTAACGCTCAGGTCTATAACAAAGTTCATATTCTGGGAGACTTCAGCCGCCATACCCCGCAGTAATCTATCTTCAGTAAACTCAGCGGCCGGTATCTGGTTAATAAGGATACGGCGCTGGGATGGGGTTTCACCATCAGCCCATTGTTCAATATCAGCAATAAGCATACTCTTGCCTGAACCAGTTGTCCCCACTACCGCAAGAATTTCGCCTGCCATTATTTCCAGGCATTGAATTGCTTCCGGTACACCGTTTTTATCTTTTCCCCCTACTACGCTAATCGAATTAATCATTATTTAAACCTTTCCAAAACTGACCTTCTTCACATTCCCCATCTGATAGCTACTGCCAATCATGGTTTCTCCCGTACAGTAAGAACAAATGGCTGCAGGCATGGAACAACGTAATTCTTTGCCTTCAATCTCATTTATAGGTGTGCTGTCCATTATGTTTTTCTTAAGTTTCAGGCTGCCCTGGCCATTAAGCCCGTTAACTGCCAGTACCGTTGCATCCGGGTTTACCATTTCTACTCGTTGCCGAAATACTTCTCGTTCCGCCTGGGATACAATATCCCCTTTGCTTATAACCACAATATCAGCCGTACTTAACATCGGCCCTACCTTTTGGGGAGTATCTATACCGCTTAGATTATCAATTACGCAAATTGATAAACATCCCTGTACCGCCGGGGCACAACGATGACAAAGCCCAGCCGTCTCCAGGATTAAAACCTCGGCTCCATGATTAATGCCCCAGGCATAAATCTCCTCCAGATTGGCAGCAAAAAAGTGGTCAGGGCATAAATATTCGCTCAAACCAACGGCCACCGGAATTCCCAGAGCACGATAGTGTTCATCATCAGAGGTCTTAAGGCAATCGATTTTGCAGGCCGCTACTTTAAGCCCATCCTTTAGCAAGTGCCTGATGGCATGAACCATTACCGCCGTTTTCCCTGCTGAAGGAGGGCCGGAAACAATGATAAAACGCAATAAATACACCTGCTTTCGTTGTCTCTTATTATAGTTTTTAAGGATGTAGCTTTATGTAGTTTTTGTAGGGGCAGACCCGTGTGTCTGCCCGGCCGACCCCTCACCCCCGAAGGGTAAATCCCGTTGCATATAGAGTTGCCTAATCCGGACGAAAAGAGAGTTTATTGGGCTGTAGCTTTTAAAAAAGCTTCCCAGCCTTTCCATATTAAATGGAGGTCATCTTTTTGCAATACTGCCGGAATTTCACCGGATACGGCCGGAATAAATCCCTGCAGTGTAAAAAAGTCTTGTACATGTGGGGAAAAAATATAATCTATTATTTTGCCTACCAGTTCGCGTTTGCCTTTACCCACAGCAACAACCTGCGGCATACAAAAGGCCCCTTCCTCAATCCACATAATACCGGTGTTTTTCAACCGGGAGAACCTGGAAAAGGCGATATTAACCATCCCATAGTGATATTCGCCCTGGTCAACGGCATTAACCACATCTATGGGACTACCCCGAAAAATACAATTGGCAATAAATTTCTCGTAAGTATCAGGATATAGTATTTTCATAGTTCCTATCAGTACCCGGGAAATGGTTCTTTGCTGATCAGGTATTAAAATTTTTTCAAAGTAAACCGACTCCTGAAAATCCTGCCAGCTTACCGGGCGCTGTTCTCCCACCAGATTTTTATTATAAATAACCCCAAAGGGAATTATAGTAAACGGGTGGAAATAGTTGTGATTATCTTTAAAGCCCAGTTTTTGCAAACTTTCAGCCAGGGGTAAATCAGGAATCAACTCAAAACTGGCGCTAATCTCCGTTGCGGATAAACGGCCAAAATCGGTGGCATGGCCAATATACAAAGCCGGCGGCCGGCCTTCCTTCACACTGGTCAATAAGGTGTCTTCGCCTCCCAACCGATGTGGTTCATCATGAACTTCAAATTCATAGCCGCTGCCAGAATATTCTGTCTGAATAAACTCACTGATCAGGTTAGACAGGGCCCGACTCATATTCATAGGGCAGTGTAAAAAAACCTTTTCCAATGGCTACAACTCCTTTACCTGTTATTATACCGTACCCTTTAAGGAAGTGGTTTCAGTCTTATACATGTTTATGTATTTCAATCCACCTACTCTTATCTCCAGGAGCATCCTGCATAACTTTAAAACTGGGTATTCCCGCCTCCAGAGCCAGTGCTTCCATTTCCTCCAATGAAAGTCTTTTTACCCCTTTTTTCTCCAGTGTGTTCTTGCGTGTCTCAGATAATCTGGCTCTCATCGTATCGGGGACATAACGGCCAAAACCACCGCCAATAAGTGCAGTTCCGCCAATCTTCAATACCCGGTAAATTTCCGCCAATCCCTTTGCTTTATCTTCCCAAAACCAGATTGACCCCCGGCTAATAATAAAATCAGCAAAATTATCAGCCAAGGGCAACCCTTTACAAACATCGGCTTCTAGAAAAAACCCCTCATTATCGATATCGGCAACAGCGACCGTGCGCCGAGCAAAATCTAGAGCTTCAGCTTCAATATCAATAAAATAGATGCTCATATTGGTAATCTTGGCGATTTCCGTTCCTACATAGCCATTACCAGTTCCAATATCCAGGCAAATACCACTATCCAAACGGTAATCATCCACACATTGCTGGGCCAGCAAGGGGTAAATCGGCAACAACGAGTTGTAGGAAGGCTTTCCGTTTGAGGGTTTCAACATATTTCATTACCTCCTCTGTCGTGATTACTACATACCACCGGAATCCTGCAGCAGATAAGTAATATCATCATCGGTAAGATTATAATGATAGAACTTTTGATAAAACTCCCGGGTCTCTTTAGCTATATCGTAACCATATACCTCCGGGTAAAGCAAATTCCCCAGCCATTTTAGACCCAGTATACGGTTTACCGAGGGCGGACGGTCAAACCAATTAAAGGGACCACTGGGTACAGTATAGACTTTTTTATCCTGGACTGCCTTTATGTTCTGCCACTTGGGGTCACTAAATATTTTTTCAAAACACTGTCCCCAGCAAATAATCAAGTCAGGGTTCCATAACAGCGTTTGTTCATGGGAAACCTGAGTCAAGCCGCGTTGCCCTTTAACAAGTACATCAGCCACATTAACTCCACCCACCATATCTAAAACCTCGGTATGGCGAGAACCACTGGGATCCGTCTCTAAACCATCGGCACCTTCAGCATAGTATACTTGCACCCTTTTATCCTCGGTAATACTCTGACTTTTGGTTTGAACCTGTTTCACCGTTTCCCGGCAGTAGTCTCCCAGTATTTTAGCCTGTTTTTCCATATTTAAAAGCTTACCTGTAAATTCATAAGTCTTATCCATTTTAGTAATGTCACCGTTCACCATAACTACGGGGATATTGACCTGCTGTTGAATTTGATCAGCCTGGGATATGGTCATCTTATCAATATCGCCCATATAGATAATTAGATCCGGCTTTATTTTCAGCAATTCCTCAGTATTACAGGTTGCTTTAGTCATCCAACCACCCAGGTTAGGCAGCTGATGGTACTGAGGAAGAATAAACTTCTTCTCTTCCTCTCCCAGGTAATAATTCCAACCAATTAACAGCTCGGGATCCATAGTATATAGTAAAATGGTACCGGGCGGATTGGTGGAAAACACCTTATTTATTTGATTGGGAACTATAACTTCCCGTCCCGCCATATCTACTACCGTACGCATGCCAGGTGCTGTTGTCTCCTGCTGTTTCTTTGTGCTACAACCGGTCAGACAACAAGACAGCATAAGAACCAATATAGTCAACCAAATTATTAAACTTCTACTTCTGGGCAACTGTAATCCTCCTCTCCATCCTGGAATATGCAGGCTCCAAGGTGAATCTTCAGTTGGTGAAATACCTGATAGCAGTCCAGGATATACAATTTAAGCAGTCTTACTTATAATAATCCACAGGC